>CAZVDN010000094.1:7820-11071 GCA_964625665.1 uncultured Streptomyces sp.
GAATCCTCGCTCACCAGCATGCGCATCAACGCGACCTTGTCTTCGTAACTGTTCGCCATGTCCAGCATGTCGGCGGTTATCGCCGGCTTTTTCTGCGCCGCCGATTGCTTCAGCTTCTTGCGAAACTCCTCGAGCGATTCCCCGGGGGCCGGTTCCGCGTCGCTCTCTGCAACGTTCTCCGCCGCCTCGGCGCCCGCGTCCGGAAATACCGGCGGCGCCGGCGGTTCCGCCGCCGCGCTGCCGGCCAGCAGGGCCACTGGCGCAGGATCGATGCGCACCGCCGGCTTCAGCGCCGGGCGCACGATACCGGCGAACATCACGCCGGCCACCGCGAGCGCCAGGCCGGAACAACCCAGAAATAAAATCCAGTCATGCATGGGCTTATGCCGGGTCGTCCAGCCTGATCATGGTTTTGAGCACATTGGCGACACGCCCCGAGTCCTCGGCCACCAGCAGGCGGATCAGCGCGACCTTGTCGTCATAAGTGTTGGCGGTGTCAAGCATGTCGGCGGAGATCGATGATTTTTTCGGCGCTGCCGATTTTTTCAGGCGCTCGCGGAATTCGTCAATCGATTCACCGTCTTCCATCACCAGCGCGTCGGCGGCCTTGTCATCTTCAGTCGTCTCTGCGAGTGCCGCCGCGCCGTCTTCCGCGGCCGCACCCTCACCGGCAGCAGTTGCGGCGGCCGCTGCAGAATCAGCAGGGCTGCTCAGTTGCAAAGGTGCTGGCGGTGGCTCAGGCAGATAGGATTTGACCACCGGCCGGATGACGGTGAGCAACACCACAATCAGAATCAGCGCGGACAGACCGACCTTCATGATGCTGGTCGCCATTTCATTTTCATACCAGGCGATATCCGACGCTGCCTTAGAGGGCGCCTCGAATTTGGCCGGCAAAATACTGACCACGTCGCCGCGGTCCTCCTTGAAACCCACCGCGCCCTTGACGACAGAGTTGAAACGCTCGATTTCTTCCGGCGTGAAACCGGGTTTGTCCGTCTGCGCCTGGGCGTCCTTGGCGTCCTTGCCTTTCGGTGCCGGTTCACGCTCCTTGATGACAACCGCAACCGTAACGCGATCGATGCCGCCCATCGGCGACTTGACGTGGCGCACCACCTTGTCGATCTCATAATTGCGCGTCGACTTCGAGCTGAGCGTGCCATTGCCCTCGCGGGACTTTTCGTCGGTCGCTGAAATATCGGTTTTCGCCTCGGGCTGCGGCGGCGGCGTGTTCGACAGCGCGCCCGGCACGCCAGTAGCGTCGCTCTTGGCCATGCGTTCCTCGGACAACTGCTCGGAGCGGGTCTTCGGTCCCTGGCGCGTCGCATCAAAGTCCTCGGAGGTCGTCTCGACCTGCGAAAAATTCATCGTGAGGTCGACCTGCGCCCTAACGTTGCCTTCGCCGACAATCGGCTCGAGCAACTGAACGATACGGTTGCGGTAGTTTTCCTCGGACTGTTGCTTGATCTGCATCTGCGCACCGGTCAGCCCCAGCGCCGTGTCAACCGGCGATTTGGTCAGCAGATTACCGAGATTGTCTACCACCGACACGTCCTCGGCGGAAAGATACGGCACGCTCGATGCCACCAGGTGGATAATCGCCTGCACCTGTCCGGCGCCGATCATGCGGCCGCCGTAGGGCGTGACCACCACCGAGGCCTTGGCCGGCACACGGTCGCGGATGAAAGCGCTTTGCCTGGCCTGCGCCAGATGCACGCGCACGCTCTGGATGCTGTCGATCTGGCCGATGCTTTTCGCCAGCTCCTGCTCGATGGCTGCGCTGTAGCGCGCCTGCTCCATGAACTGGCTGGTCGTCATCGCCGTCTGGTCCTTGAGCGATTCGAGCACGCCGCGGTTCTGATTGCGCGGCAGGCCCTGCGAAGCCAGCAGGATGCGTGCCTCGTGAAATCGCGTTGCCGGCACTGTCAAATTGCCCGTCGACGCATCGATGCGCGGGCTGAGATTCGCCGCTTTGAGGTGTTCAAAAGCGGAGTGTTGGTCGACTTCCGCCATACCGGGGAAAATTGCGCGATACGGTGTTTCCTGCACCCAGACATAAATGCCGCCGAGGATCACCAGCACAATCAGCGCCATAATCGCTGGAAACGCCTTGCGTACCGCTGGCTGTCGCAACACGTCCTGCAGCCCGGTAGCCACTGTCAGGGACACCGGCGCCTCGGCCACGGCCGAACTACGCGCGTCAGGCAGCGCCTGCATCACGGCTGCGCCGCCTCCAGCGAGCGCCGGCGCGCCGGCGTTTTGGTTCTGGGGTAGTGTCAATGTTTCCGCTGTGCTGATAGCCATGTAACGTCATCCGCTTCAAAATTAAACCGGCATATTCTTGATGTCTTCGTATGCCTTGATGACCTTGTTGCGAATCTGCAACGTCGCCTCAAAGGCGATTGAGGCCTTCTGCATGCCCAGCACGACATCGGTCAGCGGCAGGTCCTCGCCGCGGTCATACGCATCCGACATCTTCCGCGCGTTCTGCTGCATGTCGCTGACCGAACGCACCGCGCCCTTGACCATGTCGCCGAAGGACTCCTTGCCCGCGATCTCCCCAGTCTCGACGGCGAGCGGCTGATTCTTGGCGCGCGCCTCGTAACTGCGGATTTGCGCCAGCATCGACTGAATGGCTGCTGAATTGGTCTTTTCGATCATGATGAGGCCATCTCCACCGAACCCACGCCAAGGCCGTGACCCTTGAGCTGGGCGAGTTTGTAACGCAGGGTGCGCGGGCTGATGCCCAGCGCGCGTGCCGCTTCGGCACGGCTTGGCGCGGAACGCAGCGCTGCCGCAATCGCGCGATGTTCACTGAGCCGTACCGCCGCATCGAGATCGGCGCCCGTCTCCGACAGCGAAGATCCGGACTGCGCGGCAACGTTCTCGGCAGCGTCTTCAGCAACCGGCACGGCAGGCGCCGCGTCTGCAGCAGCAGACCGGCTGCCGCTGAATTCATCAAACACGAGGTGCTCGACACCGACCACCGTATCAAGGCTAAGCACGATTGCGCGCTGCATGACGTTCGACAGTTCGCGCACATTGCCCGGCCAGTCATGCGCGAGCAGTTGCGCCTGCGCCTGCGGCGTGATCATCCACGGCCGGCGCAGCGCACCGTGCGTCTCGAGCATCAGATGGGCCAGCGGCAGAATATCCAGGCGGCGTTCGGCCAGACGCGGCAAACGCAGCGCGAAGGTGCTGATGCGAAAGTAAAGGTCTTCGCGAAATTCACGCGCCTCGATCGCCGCCTT
>CAZVDN010000095.1:0-3153 GCA_964625665.1 uncultured Streptomyces sp.
CCCAGGATCTAAATTTATAGATATTGCTAGCGTTAAGACTAAACCTCTACTTGATGTATCAAGATCAGCCCTCTTACCTGCGAATTTCCTAGCAACCCATCCAATGGCGGGTCGAGAAGTCGGTGGGGCAGAGTCTGCCCGAGCCGATCTCTTCTTAGATCGGGCCTGGGTCATTACGCCGACTAGCGAAACTTCAGAGGAAGCCAAGAAGCTAGTTCTTGCAGTGATTTCGGCCTGTGGCGCCCAGGCCGTTGAGACCGCGTTCGAACTGATCGCGCAATCCGGCAAGACGCGGCGCCAGTTCGCGCAGGCGCGAGGCCGCCAGTTCGCAGGCCGCGCCGAACCCGACGATGCCGGCAACGTTTTCCGTTCCCGAGCGCAGGCCCTGCTCGTGGCCGCCGCCGCTCAACAGCGGTTTCAATTCGATGCGTTTATCCAGTACCAGAGCACCCACGCCCTTGGGACCGTAGATTTTGTGTGCCGAGAGCGTCATCGCATGAATGTTCAGCGCGGAAAAATCGATCGCGATCTTGCCCAGCGCCTGCACCGCATCGCTGTGCATCCAGGCGCCGGCGGCACGCGCCCGCTCACCAATTGCCGCGACATCCTGCAGAACGCCCGTTTCATTGTTGGCCAGCATGACCGATACCATGCCGGTCGGCTCACCCAGCGCACGGCCGGCATCGTCGACGCTCACCACGCCATCGCTGCCGGTGGCCAGTTTGCGCAATTTCCAGCCGGCGCGCGCCAGTTCCGCTGCCGGCTTCGCCACGCAAGGATGCTCGATCGCACTGATCACGATCTGCGACGGCCGCAGCATGCCGGCCGCCCCCTTGATGAAGGCATTGTTCGACTCGGTGCCGCCGCTCGTGAAGAACACCTGCGGTGCGCGCACGCCGACCAGCGCCGCCACCTGTTCGCGCGCGCGCTCGACCGCCTGCCGCGCCTGCATGCCGAATTCGTGGCGGCTCGACGCATTGCCGTATTGCTCGCGCAGATACGGCAGCATCGCAGCCAGCACGCGCTCGTCGAGCGGCGTGGTTGCGTTGTGGTCGAGGTAGACGTGTGACATGCGGCGTGAAATCGTTGGATTCGTCGGCTTCTGATCAGGCTGAAACCGGCGTGCGCGGCGTGCGGCCGATTTCGCGCATGTCATGCACCTGTGCGACACCGCTTTGTTTGGCTTTCTGATCATCGACCAGTTGCTTGAGCGTGACGCCGCCGAGGTAATCGAATATGCGCTTGTTCAGCTGCGCCCACAAATCGTGGGTAATGCATTTTTCGTCTTCGCGACAGTTTTCCTTGCCGCCGCACTGTGTCGCATCGATCGGCTCGTCAACCGCGAGAATGATGTCGGAAACCACGATCTGCGCCATGTCCTTGGCAAGGCAATAACCGCCGCCAGGACCGCGAACGCTTTCCACCAGTTCGCGGCGGCGCAATTTGCCGAACAACTGCTCAAGATATGACAGTGAAATTTTCTGCCGCTGGCTGATTTCCGCCAGTGCCACCGGCCCGCCGCCATGGCGCATCGCGAGATCCACCATCGCCGTCACCGCAAAACGTCCTTTAGTCGTCAGTCTCATGTGAAATCCTTTTTAAAACATTGAACTGCATCAGGTTTATACCGTAGCGATATAGTCAACTATAGAATAACCCAGCATACCAGTCAAGTATGATGCATTGAGCCGCGCACAGGCTGCCGCGACCGTTTGGAGACCTCAGTCAACGATCTTGTTCAGATAGCCCGGATCGAAGTGGTCACGCGCCTTCGAGTCAGCACAATCGACCCCCAGTTTTTGCAAATGGACGAGGATCTGTTCGAGGCGCTTGTCAGTGGCAACGCCATGGTCGATCAATTCGTGAATGGCGCGCGACACCGGATCGTTCATGTCGCTGCCCACTGCATAGGCCGAGAACCCGCCCTTTTCGCCGGACTCTTTTTCGATGATGCGCGCCGGAATGCCGACCGCCGTCGCCCCGGGCGGCACCGCCTTTACCACCACCGCGTTCGAACCGATCTGCGCACCGTCGCCGATGACGACCGGCCCCAGGACCTTGGCCCCTGCGCCGATGACCACATTGTTGCCCAGCGTCGGATGGCGTTTGCCGCGGTTCCAAGAGGTACCGCCGAGCGTGACGCCGTGATAGAGCGTGCAGTCGTCGCCGATTTCGGCCGTCTCGCCGATCACCACACCCATGCCATGGTCAATGAAAAAACGGCGGCCGATCGTCGCGCCGGGGTGTATTTCAATGCCGGTCAACCAGCGCGCGATATGCGAGACGAATCGCGCCAGCCAGCGCAATCGAAGGCCCCAAAAAAAATGGGCACAGCGGTGCATCAACATGGCGTGAAAACCCGGATAGCAGGTAATCACCTCCCACGCATTGCGCGCTGCCGGATCGCGCTCGAATACGACCGCGATTTCTTCCCGAATCTGCCGGAACATGATTGATTTTGAACAAAATGGGCTGGCAGATTACCTTTCCCCAGTAATCCGGTCAACTATTGACATAAACCAAGTTTTTTGCCAACGCTTCGCGGGGCTGTTGACAGGGGCCAAGATCACAACAATAATGAGAACCGTTCTCAATCGCAAAGAATGTTGTCATGCTCCAAATCCTCGTCATTACCCTGCGCGAATGCATCGAAGCATTTCTGATTGTCGCAATCACCATCGCCTACCTGCGCAAGTCCGGAAGGACTGCGTTGCTGGCCCCCGCCTATTGGGGCACGGCAACGGCCATCGCGCTGAGCATCGTCCTCGGCGTTGCGCTGGCCGAGGTGGCTGTGCAACCGCTGTGGGAAGGCATACTCGCCGCGGTCGCCGCGGTGCTGGTCTTCGGCATGGTGGTCTACATGCTGCGCGCCGCCAAACATCTGCGCACCACCATCAATACCAATCTCGAACTCGCCGCGCAAAAACCGGGCGCCGGCGCCGCACTCGGCGTGTTCGCCTTTGTGCTGCTGATGGTGACACGCGAAGGCATGGAGACCGCCTTCATCGTCAACGCGCTGGCCCCCGCCGAGGTGACGAAGGTCGTGCTCGACGACGAAGGCCGTCGTGTCGAGGTGGTGGTCCCCGATGACCAGCTGAGCCTGGCGATCGGCCGGCGCGGGCAGAATGTTCGCCTCGCCTCGCAGCTGACGCG
>CAZVDN010000095.1:3163-3801 GCA_964625665.1 uncultured Streptomyces sp.
TTCCTCGATTGATCCTGTCGGCGCCTGCGTCGGCATGCGCGGCCAGCGCGTGCAGGCCGTGGTCGGCGAGTTGCAGGGCGAGAAGATCGACATCATCCCGTGGAAGCCGGAGGCGGCCGAGTTCATCGTCAACGCGCTGGCGTTGAAAACCCGGTCGATGGAAATGCTTGCCGGAGCAATTGTCGGCATCGGATTGGCCGCGCTGGTGGCGTGGGCATGGAGCCGTTACGGACAACGCGTGCGCCTCGATCTGTTCTTCCAGGTGACATCGATATTTTTGCTGCTGTTCGTCTTGCAACTGCTGATCTACAGCTTCCACGAATTGAGCGAGACGAATCTGCTGCCGATTGACAACGAGTACTGGCACGAACTGACCGAACCCTACGGCCCCGAAGGTTTCTACGGACAATTGCTGTCTGCCGCACTGGTAATGGTGCCGATGGGGTGGCTCGCATGGTCGTGGCTGAAAGAACGCGGTGCGCGCACCGCCGCCGCCTGAAACGCCACGCGCTAACGGCGCTTGGGTTGCTCGAGCGTCTTGAGAAAACCGCGCAGGATGTTCACTTCCTCGGCTTCGAGCCTTGCGCGCGCCAGCAACCGGCGCAGACGCAGCTCAAGTCGTCCGGGATTTGCAGGAT
>CAZVDN010000095.1:3837-11024 GCA_964625665.1 uncultured Streptomyces sp.
ACAGTCATGCGCTCTTGCAAATGCGCGTATAGCTGTTCGACCTGTTCAATGGTCGCCAGCGGGAACTCCGGTTCGGCGGCCGGCGCCGCAACTGCACAGGCCATGCGCACTTCGTAGGCGAATATCTGCACCGCAGCGCCGAGATTCAGCGATGAAAATCCGGCTTCTGCCGGAATGCGCGCCCAAATGCGGCAGTTTGCGGCCTCGTCGGCGGTCAGTCCGGCGGTTTCGTTGCCGAACAATATCGCCACCGGTTGCGCCGCCGCCGCAATGATTTCGCGTGCTGCCGCGCGCGCATCCATGCAGTCATGCCGCAGTTCGCGGTGGCGCGCTGTGGCAGCCACCGCCAGCGTGCAACCGTCCAGCGCCTGCGACACCGAATCGACAACCTGGGCCGCATCGAGAATATCGTCAGCGCCGGCCGCGCGCACCACCGCATCCGGATGCGGAAAATGGCGCGGCGCGACCAATCGCAGGTCGCACAGGCCCATGGTTTTCATCGCCCGCGCCGCCGCGCCGATATTGCCCGGGTGGCTTGGCCGCGACAGAACTATGCGAATATTTTTGAGCGCGTCGGTGTTATTCACTACAATACGCCCCTTCGAGCCCGGCCCGCGCCGCAAAAAGCCGCTCGCCAATCGATTTCTGGAACTGTCCCCGCCATGCATCCGATGCTCAACACCGCCGTCAAGGCAGCGCGCCGCGCCGGCAGCATCATCAACCGCGCCGCGCAAAACATCGACATCCTGACGGTCACGCAAAAAGCGGCCAACGACTACGTGTCGGAGGTCGACCGTGAAGCCGAACGCGCAATCATCCGCGTCATTCAGGAAACCTATCCGAGCCATTCGATTCTAGCAGAGGAAAGCGGCGCCTCCGGCAATTCGGAATACGTCTGGATCATCGACCCGCTCGACGGCACGACCAATTTTCTGCACGGCTTTCCGCACTACGCGGTATCGATCGCGCTGTCGCACAAGGGCGTCTTGTCGCAGGCGGTGATCTACGATCCGGTGCGCAACGAACTGTTCACCGCATCTCGCGGCCGCGGCGCTTTTCTGAACGATCACCGCATGCGCGTCGGCAAGCGCACCAAACTGCCGGGCTGCCTGCTCGGCACCGGTTTCCCGTTCAAGGAATTTTCGGTCATCGATACCTATCTGGCGATGTTCAAGGACCTCGCGCAGAAAACCAGCGGCATCCGCCGCGCGGGCGCGGCAACACTCGATCTGGCCTATGTTGCCGCCGGCCGCCTCGACGGCTTCTGGGAATTCGGCCTCGCGCCGTGGGACATGGCGGCGGGCTGCCTGCTCATCACCGAAGCCGGCGGACTGGTGGGCGATTTCAGCGGCAACAATACCTACCTTGAATCCGGCAACATCATCGGCGCCAACCCCAAGCTCTTCTCCCAACTCATCCAGTCGCTCGCGCCCTACCTGAACGACCGGCCCAAGCAGTAATTCGGCAGCGCGCGCGCATGCCGCGCCGCTTGCAGGCAAATCCATGATCACCACCACCGGCATCAGCATCCAGTTCGGCGACAAGCCGCTGTTCGAAAACGTCTCGATCCGCTTCGGCCAGGGCAACCGCTACGGGCTGATCGGCGCCAACGGCTGCGGCAAATCGACGTTCATGAAAATTCTCGGCGGCGATCTCGAGCCGAGTTCGGGTTCGGTCGCCGTCGACAAGGGTGAACGCCTCGGCAAACTGCGCCAGGACCAGTTCGCCTACGAAGACACGCGCGTGCTCGACGTCGTCATGATGGGCCATGAAGGCATGTGGCAGGCGATGCAGGAACGCGACGCAATCTACGCCAATGCCGATGCCAGCGAAGACGATTACATGCGCGCGGCGGAACTCGAACATACTTTCGCCGAATTCGGCGGCTATACCGCCGAAGCGCGCGCCGGCGAACTGCTCTCGGGGCTCGGCATTCCGTTCGAACAGCACAACGGCCCGATGAGCGCCGTCGCGCCCGGCTGGAAACTGCGCGTGCTGCTGGCGCAGGCCCTGTTCGGCGACCCGGACATTCTGCTGCTCGACGAACCGACCAACCACCTCGACATCAACACCATCCGCTGGCTCGAAGGCGTGCTGAACGAGCGCTCGAGCACCATGATCATCATCTCGCACGACCGCCATTTTCTGTCGGCCGTCTGCACGCACATGGCCGACGTCGATTACGGCGAGATCCGCGTCTATCCCGGCAACTACGACGATTACATGCTCGCCTCGACGCAGGCGCGTGAAGGCCTGCTTACTGCCAATGCGCGCGCCAAGGAACGCATCGCCGACCTGCAGGACTTCGTGCGCCGCTTTTCGGCCAACGCATCGAAAGCCCGCCAGGCCACTTCGCGCGCGCGGCTTATCGAAAAAATCAAGATCGAGGACATCAAACCCTCGACCCGCCAGTACCCGTACATCCGTTTTGAAATCGATCAGCGCGATCAGTTGCATCGCTACGTGTTCGAAGCGCAGAAACTGGCCAAGGGCTACGACAAGCCGCTGTTCAGCAATTTCAACCTGCGTGCCGAAGCCGGCGAACGCATTGCCATCATCGGCCCCAACGGCATCGGCAAGACGACACTGCTGCGCTGTCTTGCGGGAGACCTCGCGCCTGACACCGGCACCATCCGCTGGACGGAAAAAGCCAAGCTCGGGTACTGCGCGCAGGACCACACCGGCGACTTCGACGAAGATGACACGCTGCCCGAATGGATGGCGCAGTGGCGCGGCCCCAACGACAACGACCAGACCGTGCGCAGCGTGCTGGGGCGCCTGCTGTTTTCCGGCGATGACGCGCTGAAATCGGTCGGCGTGCTGTCCGGCGGCGAGCAGCAGCGCATGGTCTTCGGCAAACTGATGCTGCAGCGGCGCAACGTGCTGCTGATGGACGAGCCGACCAACCACCTCGACATGGAATGCATCGAGTCGCTCAACACGGCGCTCGAAAAATTCCAGGGCACGCTGATTTTCGTTTCGCACGACCGCGAATTCGTATCCTCGCTGGCCACGCGCATCATCGAAATGTCGCCCGAGGGCATCCACATCCATGCCGGCGGCTACGAAGACTATCTGACGGCCCGCGGACTGGCCGCCTAGCGGCGGCCGCCCCGCACCCCCGCCACATACCACCAGCCATGGTGTTCCGCGCCGGCGCCCTGACCGCCGGTGGTGATTTTCGCTAAAGATTCCGCGCACGGCGCCGTTATCAAAACGTGCACCCGTGGATCAACCGTGCCCGCAGTCCGAACCTGCCGGCACACAGCGAAAACACCGTGACATCATGCTAAGAAAAATAGACACCCGCCAACTCCAGCCCGGCATGTATCTGCACGAATTGTGCGGCACCTGGATCGACCATCCCTTCTGGCGCACCTCGTTCAAGCTCAAGGACGCCGGCCAGATTGCGAAAATCCTCGACAGCGGCATCAAGGAAGCCCTGATCGACACCGACAAGGGCCTCGATATCGCCGTCGTTGAAACCGCCCCGGAACCGCCCCGCGCCGCGCCGGTTGCCGCCGCCCCCGCCCCTGTTACAAAGCCGGTACCGCCCAAGGCCACGCCGATCGAGGCAGAAATGGAACGCGCATCCAGCATCGTCGCGAAGTCCAAACAGGCGGTGGTCTCGATGTTCAACGAAGCACGCATGGGCAAGGCGATTGAAGCCGACAACGTCATGCCGCTGGTCGAAGACATTTCATCGTCGGTCGCCCGCAATCCCGGCGCCCTGATCAGCATCGCCCGCCTGAAGACCGCCGATGACTACACCTACATGCATTCGGTCGCCGTCTGCGGTCTGATGATTGCGCTGGCCCGCCAGCTCGGTCTCGATGAAAACGATACGCGCGAGGCCGGCATGGCCGGCCTGCTGCATGACGTCGGCAAGATGGCGATCCCGCTCGAAGTCCTGAACAAACCGGGCAAACTGACCGACGAAGAATTCACGCTGGTCAAAGGCCATCCGGCTGCCGGTCATGAAATGCTGAGCGGC
Organism: uncultured Streptomyces sp.; assembly: GCA_964625665.1. GTDB lineage: Bacteria > Pseudomonadota > Gammaproteobacteria > Burkholderiales > SG8-41 > PALSA-1004. Next base: position 7,832 of record CAZVDN010000095.1, read on the forward strand.
GGCAAGGGCGTTACCGCCATTTCCCTCGATGTCTGCCTGCACCACCATGAAAAAATCGACGGCAGCGGCTACCCGCACAAACTCGCCGGCGACAACATCAGCCTCTTCGCCAAAATGGGCGCGGTCTGCGACATTTACGACGCCATCACCTCCGAGCGTCCCTACAAGAAAGGCTGGGACCCGGCCGAGGCCGTGCACAAAATGGCGTCATGGAGCAAAGGCCACTTCGACGAACGCGTGTTCCAGGCCTTCGTCAAAAGCGTCGGCATTTATCCGGTCGGCAGTCTGGTGCGCCTGCAATCGGGTCGGCTCGGCGTGGTCATCGACCAGTCGCCGACTTCGCTGCTGGTGCCGCGGGTCAAGGTCTTTTTCTCCGTCAAATCCCAAGTCCGCCTGCCGGTCGAAATCGTCGATTTATCGCGCACCGGCGGCGCCGACCGCATCGTCGCGCAGGAAGACCCGGGTAAATGGGGATTTGGCGACCTCAATGCCCTGTGGGTTGGCCAGAAAACGGCCTCCTGAGCCGCTTTGGAAAGGCTGCGGACAACAGTCGCTGTCCGGGAACAACCAATTGACTTAAATCAATTAGTAATTCTTAACGTCAGCATAGGATGGCGGCATGGGCAATAGCGCGTTCAGGCTTCGCGCCGGGGCGCTGTCGCATTGTCTTACGATTTACCGATGGCCGGCAATAAGCCTGACATTCTCATGACCCACCAACGCCAAAACTCGACGCTGTTGAACCGCCTGACGGGGCCGCTCTCCATGGCGCTTTGCGCCATCATCGCGCTAACCGCAACGCTGATGTACATGCATTTGTCTGACGCCGAGCAACGGGAGGCAGCGCGTCTCGAAACCATCGCGGATTCGCACGCCCGTGAGGTTTCCGGCTGGCTGCTGCACCGCATGAAGGAGACCAGCTTTGTGCACGGCAGCGTGCTCATGGCCGACTACTACCGGCAATGGGAATCGCATGGCGACGCCAAAAGCCTGCGGCAACTGCTTGAACGCCTGACCAATTACAGCAAGGCCAACGAATATCACAGCGCGCTGATCATCAACGAAAACAATGAAGTTGTCGCGCGCGACACCGATCTCCCGCAAAAACACATCGGCCCCGAGCTTGAGGTCGCTTTAAAGCGGGCTCGCGAAACAGGAAATGTCCAACGCACGGAAATTTATCACCGGCCCGGCTCACCGCTGCCGGTACGGCTCGATTTCGTGATCCCGCTCGTTAAGGCGAGCAACCCGGCCCGCGGAGCCGTGGTACTTCGGGCAGATCCGGCAGATTTTCTTTTCCCGCTGATGAAAAGCTGGCCGTCACCGACCAAAACCGGTGAATCCGTCCTCGTCCGGCGCGAGGGTGATCTGATCATTCATATGAACCGTGTCGAAACCGGCGGACATGGCGGCGCCATGACCGCAAACGCCGGTCCAAGCTTGCTGGCAGTCCGCGCAACCGCCAGCGATGCCGCATTGGGCCACGCGATTCAGGCCGTCGATAACCGGGGCAATGTGATTTTTGGCGCGGCGCAGCGTGTTGCAGGTTCGGACTGGTACGTCGTCACCAAAATCAATCACTCCGAGGTGGTCTCGGCGGCAATGCCGGAACTCATCTGGACCGGCATTGGCGGCCTCATCCTGTGCATTGCCGCAATTGCCGTCGCCAAATATTTTCGTACCCGCGACGAACTCGGCGCAGCCCTTGCCGAACAAACCGCGCAAGCCGAAAAAATCAACGCACTGAAATTGCTCGAACTGGTCACCGAAAGTTCCACCGATGCCATTTTTGCGAAAGACCTCCGGGGCCGCTACCTGATGGTCAATGACGAGGTCTGCCGCACCACCGGCAAATCGCGCGAGGAAATCATCGGACATGACGACATTGCACTGTTCGGCCACGCGATCGGCGAACAGGTCATGGCGCGCGATGCGCAAGCCATGCGCGAGGACCGCACGGTTGAATTTGAAGAAGCAGTCAATTCAGTCAGCGGACCGCGTATTTATCACTCAACCAAGGGCGCGATCCACGACGCCAGAGGCAAAGTGATCGGCATGTACGGCATTTCCCGCGACATTTCAGAACGCAAAAGAGACGAGCATGCGCTGCAGGAATCACGCGCGATGCTGCAGACCGTGCAGGACTCGATCCAGAGCCAGATGGCCGTACTCGACTGCAACGGCGTCATTGTCGCGGTCAACGCCGCGTGGCAGAAATTTGCCGCGGAAAATGCCTCGCACACGGAAAATGCCGCCCCGCATTCGGATATCGGCATCAATTATCTCGATGTCTGCAGCGCCGCGCGCGGCCCGTTCAGCGACGAAGCCGAGATCGTTCACGCCGGGCTGCGCGCGGTCCTGAATGGCGACCTGAAGACATTTTCGCTGGAATACCCGTGCCACTGTCCGTCTGCCAATCGCTGGTTCATGATGAACGCGATGCCGATGGATCGCGAACGCGGCGGCGCGGTGGTCGTCCATACCGACATCAGCGAACGCAAACGCGCCGAACAACTGCAGCGCGAGCAGAACCGCGTGCTCGAAATGATCGCCTCCGAGCAGCCGCTGGACAAAACGCTCGAGGCCATCACACGCGGCATCGAAACACTTGCCGACGATATCCTCTGTTCGGTCCCGCTGATCGACGATCCCGGCACGCGCTTGCTGCACGGCGCGGGCCCCAGCCTGCCGGCCGAATACAACCGCGCCATTAACGGCATCGCCATCGGCCCGGGCGTCGGTTCCTGCGGCAGTGCAGCCTATGCACGCGAAGAAGTCATCGTCGAAGACATACTGACTCATCCCTACTGGCGCGATTTCGTCGCGCTCGCCGCCCCGCTCGGACTGCGTGCCTGCTGGTCTACGCCGATCCTCGACGCGCAGGGCAGACTTCTCGGCACCTTCGCGGTCTACTCTCGGAATCCCGGGGCGCCAACCGACTGGCACCGTCAACTGATCAACGTTGCCACCCACGTCACCGCCATCAGCATCGGCACTGCACAAGCCCGTTCGGCACTCCTCGGCAGCGAACACAAATACCGCCTCATGATCGGCGCTCTGACCGAGGGCATCGTGATGTTTGATGCCGAAGGACATGTGATCTCCGCCAATCCGGCTGCTGAACGGCTGTTCGATATGAGCGAAGCAGAAATCATCGCGCGCTGGCGCGACCCTGCCGGTTCGCCGAAACCGA
>CAZVDN010000096.1:0-10961 GCA_964625665.1 uncultured Streptomyces sp.
CAGCGAGCCCACCAGGGCCGAGGTCACGCTCCAGGCCATGGGCGAGAAGATGCGCCCCTCATGCCGCTGCAGGGTGAAGATCGGCACGTGCGCGGCGATGATGATGATCATGGAAAACAGCGTCGGTCTTCCAACCTCCACCGTGGCCTTCATCACGGCCTTCAGGCGCAGCGCGCGGCTCTTCATCTGCGTGGAATTGAGCTCGCCAAGCCGGCGGAAGATGTTCTCCACCACGATCACGGCGCCGTCGACGATGATGCCGAAATCCATCGCCCCCAGAGACAACAGGTTGGCCGGAATGCCGATCCACGTCAGGCCGAGAAAGGTGCCCAGCAATGAAAGCGGAATGATCAACGCAACGATCGCCGCGGCGCGCAGGTTGCCGAGAAACAGCAGCAGCACCAGCGAGACCAGCATCGCGCCCTCAATCAGGTTGGTGAAGACAGTCTTCAGCGTTTTGCCGATCAGCCAGGTGCGGTCATAGTAGGGCGCAACTTCAACGCCCTTCGGCAGAACGGTCTTGTTGAGCATTTCCACACGCTGCTTGACCGCGGTCAGCACCGACGACGGGTTTTCACCCTTGCGCATCAGCACCACCCCGGTGACGATGTCATCTTCATCGTCCTGCCCGATCACGCCCTGGCGCGGCACGGAGCCGACGCTGAGCGTCGCAATGTCCTTGATCAGCACCGGCACGCCGTTGCGTTCGGCGACCATCACATTGAGCACATCCTCGGCCGATCGCAGCAGACCGATGCCGCGGATCAGAAACTGCTGGTGTCCTTCTTCAATATAACCGCCGCCGGCGTTGGCATTGGCGCGCTGCAATGCGCCGAACAGTTGCTGCAGCGTGACCTTGAAATACTTCATCTTGGCGAGATCTGGATTGACCTCGTACTGCTTGATGAACCCGCCGAAACTGACCACGTCGGCAACGCCGGGGATCAAACGCAGCTGGCGGCTCACCGTCCAGTCCTGGATAGTGCGCAGGTCGCGCGAATCCAGATGATCGGCCTTGACGCGATAGCGGTAGATTTCGCCAATCGGCGTTGAATGCGGCGCCAGTTGCGGCTGCGCACCGTCGGGCAGTTCGACTTCACGCAGGCGCTCGACCACCTGCTGCCGTGCGAAATACGCGTTGGCGTCGTCGTTGAAGGTAATGATGATGAACGAGAGACCGAACTGCGTGTGCGAAAACATGCGGATCGAATTCGGCAGTCCCGCCAGCGCGACTTCCAGCGGCAGCGTCACCTGCTTCTCGACTTCCTCGGCGGCGCGCCCCGGAAACAGCGTGATCACGGTCACCTGCGTATCGGTCACATCCGGGAACGCTTCCACCGGCAGCGCCTTGAATGCAATGGCACCGGCGCCGATGAAGAGAATGGTTCCCAGCAGCACAAACAACGGCTGCTTGAGCGCGAATTCAACCAGCTTGTTGATCATGATCTGTGCGCCGCCTGCTCAGATGGCTTCATTTGACCACGCGGCGGGGCTGCAGGATCTGCTGCAGCAGCAATGCGCCTTCGGCCACCACCTTTTTCCCGGCCTCGACACCGCTCAGTATCGTCACGGACCCGTCGTCGGTATCGCCCGTGACCACTTCGCGCCGCACGAAACGCGCCTCACCCTCCTCGACAAACAGGTAGTAGCGCCCGCCCTGGAACATGACCGCGCGAGTCGGCACCCTGATCACCGACCCCATCGCCGAGCTGGCTTCGGCGTTGATGAACATTTCGCCCTTGAGCTTGCGCGCCGAATTATCGATCACCGCGCGCACCCGGATGGTCCGCGTTACCGGGTCGAGAAAATCCGAAATCGCAGCGATCTTCGCGGAAAACACCTCGTTCGGGTACGAGGGCACCTTGACTACAAGCGTGCTGCCAGCCTTGAGACTGGGCAGATCTTTTTCGGCGGCATCGAGCAGCACCCACAGCGATGACGGATTGGTGACAACGAACAGCGCCGGTGCATTTGCCACCATCTGATCGGGACGCAGTTCCTGCCCCGGATTGATGTTTTTCTCGACCACCACACCGGTCAACGGGCTCTTCAGGCTGTAGGTCTGGTCGATTTCGCTGCCGCCGCCGTAGAGCTTCATGCGCGCCTCTGCGCGCCGGGATTCCGCTTCCGCGCGCGCGAACTCGGCTTCGGCGGCATTCAGGTCCTTGCCCGCCGCGACCCCGTTGGCATGCAACTCCTTAAGGCGCGCGAGATTCTGCTGCGCAAACGCGTGATCGCCTTTGGCACGGCGCGCCTCCGCCTGCGCCTGGCCGAAGTCCGGCGATGCAATCACCGCCAGCGTTTGACCCTGTTTCACATGGTCGCCGGGTTGCACCGCGATGCTCGCCACACGCCCCGCAAACGGCGTGAACACGCGCACCGTGCGGTCCTCGTTCCAGCTCAGACGGCCATTGAGCCGCACCGGACTTGCCGGGCGCTGCACGGCCGTATCGAGAATCAGCGATGCAAGCTGAGGGCTGCCTTTTGCAAAGGTGATCGACTCGCCATCGATTTTTGCAGCGGGCGGCGCCTCCGGTTTCGGCGCCTCCGAACAGGCTGCAAGCAGCGCAAAAGCTGCAGCCGCAACTAACGTCGCCCTGCGCGGCAGTGCCGCCGAAATCCCGCGTCGTTCAAACAACATATCCATTCCCCGGTTGCCGGCGCAAGCGCCGCGTTCACGCTATTTTTTTTCGTTGTCCGGCATTTCAGCCGCGGCAATCGCCGCCTTCCAGGCCGCCAGTGATTTGGCATGGTCGGCCTGACTGCCTGCCGCCTCGAGCCGCGTCGCATAAAGCTGGCGCCGCGAATCGAGCAAATCCATGACGCCGATCGCGCCGCGACTGTAGGCGAATTCGGCTGCATCTGCAGCGCGCTGCGCCTCTTTCAGCAATGAGCCCTCAAACCGCTGGACGCGCTCCCGCGCCGCATCGAGGTCGGCGCGGCGCGCGTCGATTTCGCCGCGGGCCAGCGCGCGCACGCGCTCGTGATTGTCGCGCGCCGCGTCCAGATCCACCTCGGCACGGCGGATTTCGCCCTCGTAATAATAATTCGTGAAAAGCGGAATGCTCACGCCGACGCCGAACGTATTGTTGCTGAAATCGCCGGGGAAATGCTCGAACTGCACTGATCCGGTAATGTCGCGCGTTCTCAGCGCGCGCGCCAGTTCGCGGTTTTTCTCGGCAGCCGCCATGCGGGCACGCGCCGCAAGCACGTCGGCGCGCCGGTCCAGCGCTTTTTCGGTTTCCGCAGCGTCCGCGGCCTCACCGAGACCTGGCCAGCCGTCGGCCGCGGCAATCGCCGCGGCATCGCGCTCGGCACCGATCACATAGGCAAGCTGCGTCTGCGCCTTGAGACGTTCGGCCTGCGCGGTCCGCGCGTCGTTCTGCGCCCGCAATGCGTCAACCCGGATGCGCGCCACGTCGGCGGCGGAAATGTCACCGGCCTTCAGGCGCCGCTCGACGGCATCGATGGTTTTCTGGAAAGAAGCCGCCGTTTCGAGCGCAACCCGCAGGCGCTCCTGCGCAGCGACCAGATCGTAATAGGAAAAATAAAGCGCTACCTTCTGCTGGCGCTGTATTTCGGCCAGTTCGCCGCGGCTGGCTTCGACGTTGAAATCCGCCACGCCCATGCGCAACTCGCGCTTGTTGCCGCGCTCGAACAGCTGCTGCACGCCGAACACCGAGTCCATCTGCTTTTCGCGCAGGTCGCCGCTGTAATTGCCCTGGCGGGAATTGAATTTGCTGGTCGATACCGCAACGGTCGGATTGGGACGCGCCGATGCGCTCATGCGGTCGGCTTGCGCACCCTCGACAAGGCGCCTGCCGAGCTGCACTTCACGATTGCGGGCCGCAAAAAAAATCTCCGCCTGGCGCAACGTCAACTGCCCCAGGTCGGAGCTTAATGAGGGCTTGTCCGCAAGCGGTTCCGCTCCGTTTGCCGCAACAATCTGCCCCCCGAGGAGGAAAGCAAAAACAAAACTTCGCATGCTGATCATCATGTCCGGACAGACCGCCTTGCTCAAACGCACCAGCCCCGACCTGCCGAAACGTGATGCATGAACATTAGCAATCATTTCTTTCACAAACCTTACTGAACCGGTTAATTTTCGGACGGGCTGCTGGCGCTGAAAAACGCGCCCCGCATCGCAGCAAAGGACAGCGGACAAACGTGCAATCTACCATGTACCGGTGGCTTTGCAAGCAGGGTAAACTCTTCATTTTATTCGATTGCCTTCCCTGAAATCGCGGGGGCTCACTCGGTGCACTCCCCACCCTGAAACCGCATGAGAATATTGATCATAGAAGACGATCCGGTGCTGTCCGACGGCCTGCTCAAATCGCTGCGCGGCAACGATTTTGCGGTTGATCTGGCCACCGACGGCGAGCAGGCTGACCATACCCTCGCCGTGCAGCACTACGATCTGGTCATTCTCGATCTCGGTTTGCCGAAAATCGACGGTTTCGAGGTGTTGCGCCGCCTGCGCCGTCGCGGTGGCACCGCCCCCGTGCTGATCCTGACGGCGCGCGATGCCATCGCTGACCGCGTCAAGGGACTCGACCTTGGCGCCGACGATTATCTGACCAAACCATTCGAGCTGCCGGAACTCGAAGCCCGCGTACGCGCACTGATCCGGCGCGGTCAGGCCGGTGGCAGTTCATTGCTGACGCACGGACCGCTGTCCCTCGATCTGGCCGGCCACCGGGCCACGCTCGACGGCGTGCCGGTTGAACTGTCTGCGCGCGAACTCGGCGTGCTCGAAGTCCTGATGCTGCGCAGCGGCCGCGTCGTCAACAAAGAACAACTGACCGACCAGCTCTACGGTCAGGGCGAAGAGGTCGGTGCCAACGCCATCGAGGTCTACGTGCACCGCCTGCGCAAAAAGCTGGAGCCGGCCGGTGTCGTGATACGCACCATCCGCGGCCTCGGCTACCTGCTCGAAAAACGCGCATGAGATTGACCGGAAGATTGCCGCGGGTGCGCGCGCCCGAAAACGCCTCGTTGCGCGAACAGCTGCTGGTGCGGCTGCTGACGCCGGTGGTCCTCGTCACAGTCATCAGTTCGGTCATCTCGTATTACTACGCGTTCAACTACTCGACACTGGCCTACGATTATTCCCTTTATGACTCGGCGCTCGATATCGGCCGCCAGGCGCACGTCAACAACGGCCAGTTGCGCGTCGATCTGCCGCGCGCCGCTCTCGACATGCTCGAGTCCGACAAACACGACAACATTTACTACAGGGTCAATGATTCACAGGGCCGCTTTGTCGCCGGGCATTACGGTCTGCCGCTGCCGAAATCGGTCTCGGTATCCGGCAAACCGGTCTACTACGACGACACTTATCACGAGAATCCCATCCGCGCCACGGCATTGTCGGTGCCGGTGCTCGGCATGCCGGCAGACCAGGACCACATCGTCGTGGTGGTCGCGGAAACACTGAACAAACGTCACACGCTCGCCAGTGAAATCCTGCTCGGCATGCTGCTGCCGGAATTGCTCCTGGTCGGACTCATCGGCCTGCTGATCTGGCACGGCGTCGCGCGCGGCCTGCGCCCGCTGGTCGACCTGCAGGCGGAAATCGCCAATCGCTCGCACCGCGACCTGAGCCCCTTGCCGGTGCAAAATGCCCCCGGCGAAGTGCGCGCGCTGGTCGGCTCGATGAACCTGCTGCTGTCGCGCCTGTCGGACGCGCTGGCGGCCCAGCAGCGCTTCATTGCCGACGCGGCGCACCAGTTGCGCACGCCGCTGGCCGGCCTGCGCACCCAGACCGAACTGGCCCTGCGCCAGAACGACGCCGAACAGGTGCGCCGCACGCTGCGCCAGATCGACACCGCAACGGCACGCACGACGCATATGGTCAACCAGTTACTTGCACTGGCGCGCGCCGAACCGGGCGCCAACCGGCTCTACACGCCGCAATCGCTGGACCTCGGCACGCTCGCGCGCCAGACCACGACGGAATGGGTGCCGCGCGCGCTCGAACGCAATATTGATCTCGGCTTTGAGAGCAGGACAATGCCGGCGATGATCGAAGGCGACCCCATTCTGCTCAAGGAACTGCTCGGCAACCTGCTCGACAACGCGATTCGCTATACACCGGCCGGCGGCCAGGTCACCGTCGAAGTCACGGCGACAGCGGAGGCCTGCGTGCTGAGCGTCGAAGACGACGGGCCCGGCATTCCCGCCGAGGAACGCGAACGGGTGTTCGAGCGTTTCCATCGTCTGCTCGGCAACGGCGCCGACGGTTGCGGCCTCGGGTTGGCCATCGTGCGCGAAATCACGCTCGGCCACGGCGCCACCATCCAACTCGCCGAAGGCGCGGGCAGCAGGGGCACTCGCGTCACGGTGCAATTCCCGCCGCACAGCGGCAAGCCGCCCTGATCACCGCCATGAACGATCCCGCGCGTTATACGTCGACGGCGGTGTTTCTGCACTGGCTGGTGTTTGTGCTGATCGCAGCCGGTGCCGGGCTGGCTTTTTACATGACTGACCTGCCCTTCTCGCCGCTCAAGCTCAAATATTATTCATGGCACAAGTGGATCGGCGTCAGCATTTTTATCGCCGTCGTTGTCCGGCTGGCATGGCGACTGCGCCATCCGGCACCGCCGCTGCCCGCCGGCACACCGGCGTGGCAGCTGCGTGCCGCCCATGGCGCGCATCTCATGCTTTATCTGCTGCTTGTCCTGATTCCGCTCAGTGGCTGGCTTTACAGTTCGGCGGCCGGCGTGCAGACGGTTTATTTCAGCCTGGTCCCGCTGCCCGATCTGCTGGCGCGCGACAAGGCGCTGGCAGAAACATTGAAGGCGCTTCACGGCATATTGAACTACACACTGTTCGCGCTGGTCACCCTGCATGCCGGCGCCGCGCTCAAGCACCACTTCATCGACAGGGACGGCGTCCTTGCGCGCATGCTGCCGTTTGCTAAACTGCGCCGGACTCAATGAGCCTGCACCATGCAAATTCATCAAACCTCATTCATGATGCACACCACCGCTCTGCTGGGCCTGTTGGCAACCGTCATCGCCTGGCCCGCAAACGCGCAATCGGTGCTCTACGACAAAAGCCGCATCAGTTGCGTATCGAAACAGATGAATGTGCCGGTCGAAGCGGTGTTCCGCAAATTCACCGCGCAAATCAGCTTCGACCCGGCGCGCCCGGAGTCCGCCAAAGCGACGATTGAAATCGACGTCGGCAGCTTCGATATCGACAACGCCGAGGCCAATGACGAAGCACGCGGCAAAGCGTGGTTCGATGCGCGCAACTTTCCGAAGGCGACCTTCACCTCGACCGCCGTCAAGGCGCTGGGCGGCGGCCGTTTCGAAGCGCGCGGCCCGCTCACCATCAAGGGCAAGACGGTTGAAGTCGTCACACCGTTCACCTATCGTGAAGCACCGGGCGGCGCCGTGATCGACGGCAATTTCAGCGTGCGCCGCCTGCAATACAATATCGGTGAAGGCGCCTGGAAAGACACGGATACCGTCGCCGATGAAGTGCAGATCCGTTACCAACTGGCGCTCAGCCGTCCGCAGACGCCGGCAAAAAAATAACTTCGGGGGTCCCATGCGCAATCTGCTTTTCGGTCTGGCAGCATCCTTGCTGAGCGGCACTGCTGCGGCGGCCGTTGAAACCTATGTGGTCGATCCTAACCATACCTTCCCGAGTTTCGAAATCTCCCACGCCGGCGGCCTGAGCACGACGCGCGGCATGTTTCTGAAAACCACCGGCAAGGTGACGATCGACCGCACCGCGCACGCCGGTACGATCGAAATCCTCGTCGATACGGCTTCGCTGACGACCGGACATGCGCAACGTGACGCCATCGTCCGCGAGGCCTTCCGCACCGCTGAATTTCCACAGATGATCTACCGGGCGTCGAAACTGCGTTTTAACGGCGACGTATTGGCCGGGGCCGATGGTGAACTCACCCTGCTCGGCGTGACCAAACCGGTCGCCCTGACGGTGAGTGCGTTCAAATGCCGCCCTCATCCGATCAACAAAAAGGACCAGTGCGGCGCCGACGGCAGCGCTCATATCAAGCGCAGCGACTTCGGCCTGACTTCCACGGGCGGCACCGGCGACGACGTGAAGATACTTTTCCAGATCGAGACCTACAAAGAATAGCGGTTCGCAGACCCCGATTGAGCGGAGCACGGTATGAAATCCCGTTTCACTATAATTTTCGCCGCAGCAATGGTATTGCTGGCCGCAGGCTGCACATCGACCACCGACGGCGGCGCCGTCGGCGCCCAACGCAAGCAACTGCTGCTGGTGTCATCAGCCGAGCTGGAACAGGCCGCTGCTCAGGGCTACGCGCAGTTGCAGGCCGATGCCGCAAAAAAAGGCGTCCTGAACACGGATGCCGCGTTGACCCAGCGGGTGCGCGCCATCGCCCGCCGCATGGAACCCCTGACCGGCGTTTTCCGCAAGGATGCGCCGTCGTGGAAATGGGACGTCAACGTCATCAACAGTGACGAGCTCAATGCCTTCTGCATGCCCGGCGGCAAGATCGCGTTCTATTCGGGCTTGATCAGACAGCTCAACCTGAGTGACGATGAGATCGCCGTCGTCATGGGCCACGAAATTTCGCATGCCCTGCGCGAACACTCGCGCGAACAGGTCTCGGAAGCGGTTGCCGCACAAACCGCCATCGGCGTCGGCGCCGCACTGCTCGGTCTTGGCGAAACTTCAGCCAACGTTGCCGGCACTGCCTACCAGGCGCTGCTCGCCACAAAATTCAGCCGCGGCCACGAGGCCGAGGCCGACCGCATCGGACTTGAACTCACGGCGCGCGCCGGCTACGACCCGCGGGCCGGCGTATCGCTCTGGCAGAAAATGATGAAGGCCCACAGTGGCGGCAGGCCGCCGGCCTTTCTCAGCACACATCCGGCCGAAGCCGAACGCATCTCGCAGATCCAGACGCTGCTGCCGACGGTGATGCCGCTCTACGAAGCAACGCGCAAACGCTAGACGACGGCCGGCGGCGCCTGGGCCGCCTCCTCCTGCTGTTGCAGCGCCCACATTTCGGCATAGGCGCCGGCGCGATCGAGCAGCTCGCGGTGCGTGCCGCGTTCGATGATGCGCCCGGCGTCCATGACGAGAATCTGGTCGGCATCCATGATGGTGGACAGGCGGTGCGCAATGACCAGCGTCGTGCGTCCCTCGGCAATGCGCGTTAGTTCGCCCTGGATCGCCTGCTCGGTCGCCGAATCGAGCGCTGACGTCGCCTCATCGAAAATCATGATGCGCGGATTCTTCAGGATGGCACGCGCAATGGCGACGCGCTGCTTCTCGCCGCCGGAGAGCTTGAGGCCGCGCTCGCCGACGCGCGTTTCGTAGCCCTCGGGCAATTTCAGCACGAATTCGTGAATATGCGCCGCCTGCGCCGCTGCAATCACCTCGTCGTGCGTTGCATCGGGGCGGCCGTAACGGATGTTGTAATAGATCGAATCGTTGAACAGCACCGTGTCCTGCGGCACGATGCCGATGGCGCCGCGCAATCCGGTCTGCTGCAGTTCGCGGATGTCGATGCCGTTGATCGAAATGCGCCCGCCGCCCACGTCGTAAAAACGGTAGAGCAGGCGGGCCAGCGTCGATTTGCCCGAACCGCTGTGACCGACCACCGCCACCTTGGCGCCGGCCGGGATTTCAAAGCTGACGCCGAACAGGATCTGGCGTTTCGGGTCATAGCTGAAATCGACCTGCTCGAAGCGCACCATCGCCGTCGCACCTTCCAGCGCCTTCGCATCAGGCTTGTCCTCGATCTCGCGGTTCTGGGTAAGCAGCACGAACATGCGGTCCATATCGGTCAGTGCCTGCTTGATCTCCCGGTAGACCATGCCGAGAAAATTCAGCGGAATGTAAAGCTGGATCAGGAGTCCGTTGATCAGCACCAGATCGCCCAGTGTCAGCGATTTGTCAACCACGCCTTCGGCCGCGAGGATCATCAGCAGTGTCACCGCGATGGCGATAATGCAGCTCTGGCCGATGTTTAGAAAGCCCAGCGACGCCTCGTTCTTCACCGCTGCCGCTTCGTAGCCCTGCAGGTTTTCGTCGTAGCGCCGCGCCTCGAATTCCTCGTTGTTGAAATATTTCACCGTCTCGTAATTGAGCAGGCTGTCGATGGCGCGCGTATTGGCCTTCGAATCGAGCTCATTGGCGCGCCGCCGGATGCCGATGCGCCATTCCGACACGCTGAACGTAAAGCCGATATAGACCGCGACCGCGATGAACGTGACCGCCGCAAAGCGCCAGTCGAATTTCTTCAGCAGCACCACCGCCACCAGCACGAACTCCAGGATCACCGGAATGATCGAAAACAGCATGTAGTTCATCAGCGTGCCGACACCGCGGGTGCCGCGCTCGATGTCGCGCGTCATGCCGCCGGTCTGGCGGTCGAGGTGAAAGCGCAGGCTCAGACTGTGCAGATGGCGGAACACCGTCAGCGCAATGCGGCGGATCGCACGCTGCGCGACGCGCACAAAAACGATGTCGCGCAGTTCCGCAAACAGCGTGTTCGACAGGCGCAGGGCGCCGTAGATCACCAGCAGGGCCAGCGGCAGCACCAGCACGGCCTGGCGCGAATCGAGTTGATCGACGATTTCCTTCATCACCAGCGGCACGCCGACGTTGGCGAATTTCGCGGTCACCAGAAAGATCAGCGCGAGCAGCACGCGGCCGCGGTATTCCCACAGATAGGGCAGAACCATGGCGACGGTGCGCCATTCGTTGCTTTGTTTACGGTCCTGCGGCGCATTGGCGCCGCCGGTTGCTGCGAGGGCTCTGCTGGCGGTCATGAATTCCGGTCCGGGCGCGCGACGGCGGTCGCGGCCGCTGAAGTAAGGCGTTGGATGAAGCCTATCCTAACATGCGGCCAACCCCGTCCGCCCCGCCGGCCTTCAGCGCCCTGAAAGCGGGCGATTGTAAGAGTTTGTAACGCCGGTAAACAACCGCCGGCCGGCGGC
>CAZVDN010000097.1:0-10477 GCA_964625665.1 uncultured Streptomyces sp.
AGCAATATTCGACCAGCGTTTCCTCGGTGTAGCCCATGCCGCCCATGATCTGCATGGCTTCGTTGCAGATGTCGAAGCCGGCCTGATTGCAGAAGGCCTTGGCGATGGCGGTGTCTTCGCCCGACGGGATGCCGTTTACGGCGTTGGCCACAGCGCGGTAAATCAGCAGCTGGCCGGCGTCGAGTTTGATTTTCATGTCGGCGAACTTCCACTGCAGGCCCTGGAATTCGCACAAGAGCTTGCCGAACTGCTTGCGCTGCATCGCCCATTGCCGCGCCTGTTCGTAGGCGTAGCGGCCGAGCGCGAGCGAGCGCGCGGTGTTGCCGATGCGCTCGACGTTGAAACCGGCGATCTGCTTCTTGAAGCCGCCTTCCTTCAGCAGCACGTCTTCGGGGCCGACGTAGACGTTGTCGAGATAGGTCTGCACCCATTCTTCGCCGTTGAAGAACTTCGCCGCCTTGCCCTGACGGAAACCTTCGGCGTTGCGCGGGATCAGCACCGAACCGATGCCGCCGACGCCAGGGCCGAAGCGCACATAGGTCAGCATCATCTCGGCGACCGAAGCGTGGGTTTGAAAAACCTTCACGCCATTGATGCGCCAGCCGTTGCCGTCAGGCGTGGCGGTGGTCGTCAGATCGGTCACCGCGCTGCCGGCATCCGGCTCGGTCATGCCGACGCAGGTCACGGCGTCGCCGCTCAAAATGCGCGAGAGATAACGCTTTTTCTGATCGGCCGTGCCGTATTCGGCGAGCACGCGCACTGGGCCGAAGTTGCCGGCCTGGATGACGTCGGCGCTGCGCGGGCAGACTGAGGCGATTTCCTGAATGGCGATGATGGCATCCATCAGCGTGCCGCCCTGGCCGCCGTCGGCCTCCGGCATGGCGATGCCCATCAGGCCCTGTTCGGCCATCAGCTTGGCGACATCGAACGGGTGATCGGTCTGGTGCGCGCGTTCGAGCGCGCCCTTGGCGAGATGTTTTTCGGCGAAGCCGCGCACCGAGGCGCGAAACATTTCCTGCTCTTCACTCAGTTTGAAATCCATGTTCATATTCCTTGCGTAAGGGTTGCGCTGCCGGCCTGCCGAAACCGCTAGTCGGGTTTCATGCCGGTGGCTTTCACCACCTTGGCGAAGTGCCCCGTCATTTTCTTGATGTAGTCCGCGAATTCCTGGGGCGTCATGCTGACCAGCTCGGCGCCCTGGCTCGAGGCCTTTTCTTTCGCTTCCGGATTTTTCGCGACTTTGGCGATTTCCGCCGCAAGGCGGTTGACGATCGCCGGCGGTGTGCCGGCAGGGGCGAGGATGCCGTTCCAGGCACCGATATCGAAGCCGGGATAGCCGGACTCTGCGACGGTCGGCACATCCGGCAGCGCCGGCGAGCGTTTCGGGCTGCCGATGGCGATCGCGCGCAGGCGACCGGCCTGCACCAGCGGCATCGCCGGAGGCATGGTCGAAAAGGTCATCTGCACTTCGTTGCCGAGCAGTGCAGTCAGCTGCCCGGCAGTGCCCTTGTAGGGCACCTGCACGATGTTGACGCCGGCCATCAGCTTCAGAAGCTCGGCACCGAAGTGCGCCGAAGCGCCGGTGGTGCCCGAGGCGTAATTGAGTTTGCCCGGCTGCGCCTTGGCGAGATCGATCAGTTCTTTCACCGTCTTCACCGGCATCGAAGGATGCACCAGCAGCAGGCTGTGCGTAAGCGCAACGAGGCTGACCGGCGCGAAGTCCTTGTTTACATCGTAGGGCAGTTTCTTGTGCAGGCTTGGCAACACCGAGTGGCTGGTGTTGGTCATCAGGATCGTATAGCCGTCGGGCGGCGCTTTCGCCAGCGTTTCGGTGGCGATGATGCCGCCGCCGCCGGGCTTGTTGTCGATGACGATGCTCTGCCCGAGCGAATCCGCCATGCCCTGGGCGTACGTGCGCGCCAGCAGATCGGTGCCGCCGCCGGGCGCCGATATCGCCAGCATGCGGATCGGTTTGGCCGGGAAATTCTGCGCGGCCGCGCCCACGGCAGCGAGTGCTGCCGCGACAATGACCGGCGTGTGCGCGGCGCGCATCATGCCACCAGCAGCGGGCGCAGCTTGCGCACGTCGTTCAGTTTGTCGAGCGCCCACACCGTGTCGCAGAGCTTGCGCGCGCGCGTCTTGCCGAGCACCGGCGCGAGCAGGTCGTAGCTCTTGAAATCGACTTCCTTGCGCGTCATCGGATTGTCGCTCGTGCCGCGTACCGCCTTGGTATGGTGACGCAGCACGCGGCCGCCCTTCAGCGTCAGTTCGACGATGCCCTGCCGGCTCGGCATGGCTTTCGACAGCGCGTCGTCGCCGAACAACTGGATGCGCTTCCTCAATGCGAGCACCTTCGGATCGCGCATGCGCTTTTCATCGTGCGAGGATTTGAACGTCACGGTGCCGTCGAGCAGCATGACCGCGCACATGTGCTGCATGCAGATATCGGGCATGTGGCGGTTGTCGACGGTATTGGCGCCCTGATGGGCGACGCGCACGACGAGTTTCTCGACGTCGATGGCGTGAATCGCGTGTTCCTGGATCAGTTCGAGCAGGGAGTCGAGCGGCGCCTGGATCGGCGAGCCGACCGACCAGCGCTTGATGTTGGTGTTCATGATCTCGTAGGTTTCGCCGAGTTCGCGCACCAGTTCCCGGATGTTTGGCTTGCGGCCGTAGGCGACGAAGAAATTGCGCTCGCCGGCGAAGATGTCATCGACGCCGGTGAAGCCGTGCGCCACCATCGAGGCCGAGGTCACGCCGTTGCGCGCCGGCATGCCGCCGAAGTCGAACGACTTTTCGATGTGTTCGGCATCGCGCATCCAGCACGACACGCCCGAGGCCTGCTGCGACGTGTAAGACAGCAGATGGCGCGCCTGGCGCTCGTCAAAGCGGCACAGCGCGGCGGCCGCAGCGGCCGAGCCGAACATCGGGCCGAAGCTGTGCGTCGAGTGGCCGTCCTCGCGGAATTCATAGGCGTTTAGCGACATGTTGATGCGCGTGCCGATGTCGTACCCCAGCGCCACGGCGCGCAGCATGGCGGCGCCGCTGGCGTGTTCGCGTTCGCCCATGGCCAGCGCGGCCGGCACAATCGCGCAGCCCGGATGGCAGAGCGAAGGCGCGTGCGAATCGTCGGTTTCGTCGGCGTGCCCGAGCATGCCGTTGGCAAGCGCCGCAGTTGCGGCAGTGGTGACGATGCGGCTGCCGGCGATCACGGCTTCCTTGTTGCCGCCGAGGGTTTTGGCATAAGAAATCGCCTTGCGGCCCGGCAGCAGGCGCGAGCCCGAGACCATCGCGGCCAGCGTGTCGAGCACATGGTGTTTGGTTTTTTCCAGCACGGCCTTGGGCAGCGCTTTTTTCGGCGCGGCCGCGATGTAGCGGCTGACCTGTTGCATGACCGGGGAAATGGCGGGTGTCGTTTTGGTTTTCATGGGAGATCCGTCAATCAGGTGAAGGTGTAAAAGTCATTGCGGCACGGTGCCGCGTGCAATGTCCGCGGCATCGGCCAGTTGCGGTGCCGACCAGCAGAGCGTGATCAGGCGGTCGGCCTGTGCCGGCGACAACACGCCGTCGGTCAGGCTGCGGAATTTGGCTTCGAGATCGGCGTCGCTCATCGGCCGCGCCAGCGTGCCAAGCGCGTTCTCGACGAACTTCGTCAGCGTGCGACCATCGTTCAGCGTCACGGTGACGCGCGACTGGATTTTTTTCAGCGCGGCATCGGGCGCGACACTGACCTTGCGGCGCAGCGCAACGACGCGCGCATCGCGCACCGCGGCGTCACCGAATTGCGGCTCACCGGCAGCACCGAAGACGATGGCCGTCGCTGCCGCGTGAAAAATGCTGAACTTGCCTTCAAGCCCGGTCTGCGGCTCCTTGATCGCCGTGAGTTCCATGACGATGGGGCAGACGGCGAGATCGACACGCGCAATGTCCTGCGGCTGCAGCTGGTGCTCGTTGCGCAACTGGATGCAGCCGTCGATCGCGGCGTGGACGACGAGGCCGCAGGCAAAGGGCTTGTACATGTTCGACATCAATTCGAAGCGTGTGCCGAGTTCGCCGGTGATGACTGCCGGATCGAAACGCGTCGAAGTCACATGCGCCCAGCCGCGTTCGCCCTCGATGGCGTTGTTCGCGCTGGTGAAATTGTTGGCCGCCATCAGCGCCGCAGTCATGCCGCCCTGCGCGGCGCGGCCCGGGTGCAGGCTCTTGCACATCGAGCCGAACATTTCACGCAGCCCCGACGATTGCGTGGCGGCGATGCCGAGCGCCCAGCGCATTTGCTGTTCGTTGAGGCCGAGCAGTTTGCCGATGGCGGCCGCTGCGCCGAAAACGCCGGCGGTGCCTGTGATGTGCCAGCCGCGGTCATAGTGCTCAGGGAATACGGACAGCGCAATGCGGCATTCGGTTTCGACGCCGAGCACAAAAGCGAGAATCAAGTCTTCGCCGCGGGTCGCGCGCCATTCGGCGAAGGCAAGCAGTGCCGGCCACAGCGGCGCGCTCGGATGCACGGCGCGCGCGTGGGTGTCGTCGTAATCGAGCACATGGGTGCTGATGCCGTTGATCAGCGCGGCATTGAGCGCGTCGAGGCGCTCGCCGCGGCCGAACACCGCGGCTTGCGACGGGCCGGAAAATTCGCGGATGGCGGCCAGCGCGTTTTCGACGGTGTCGTGGCGCGCGCTGCCGATCGCACAACCGAGGCAGTTGAGCAGGGCGCGCGTCGCCTCATGCCGCACCTGCTGCGGGATGTCCGCAAAGCGGGTGCCGACGATATGTCGCGCGAGTATGCCGGTAACGTCGTTCATTCGGCCCTATTCCGCGCGGATGCCCGCCGTCTTGATGATGACGGTCCATTTGGCGATGTCGGATTTGATGCGCGCGCCGAATTCCTCGGCGGTGCTGCCGATCGGATCGGCACCCTGCGCGATCAACTGGTCGGCGACGGCCTTGGTCTGCGCGATGCGGCGCAGTTCAGTGCCGAGCCTGTTGATGATGTCGCGCGGCGTGCCAGCCGGCGCCAGTACGCCGAACCAGGTCACTGAATCGAATCCCGGCATGCCGTTTTCGGCGATGGTCGGGATGGCGGGTGCCGCCGCGCTGCGCTTGGCGCTGCTGATGGCGAGCGCGCGCAGCCGGCCCGAATTCACATAAGGCAGCACCGACAGCGTATTGGCGAACATCATCGACACCTGTCCGGCGATCAGATCGGTGACCGCCGGCGGCGTGCCCTTGTAGGGAATGTGCGTGATGTCGATGTTGGCCTGCTGGCGGAACATTTCGGTCGCCAGATGCGGACTGCCGCCATTGCCGGTCGAGGCGTACAACAATTGTCCGGGTTTGGCTTTGGCCATCGCGATCAGTTCCTTGACGGTTTTCACCGGCAGCGAGGGATGCACCACCAGCACGAACGGCGCCGCTGCCACCATCGAAATCGGTTCGAGGTCGCGCACAAGGTTGTAGCCGAGTCTGGTATAGAGCGCCTGGCTGCTCGCCACCGAAGCCGGCGTGAACAGCAGCGTATAGCCATCGGGCGGCGCATGTGCAGCGACTTCCGAGCCCAGATTGCCGGAGGCCCCGGCGCGGTTGTCGATCACGAACTGCTGGCCCAGCGCATCGGCCAGTTTCGGCATCACGGTGCGCGCGACGATATCGACGCCGGCGCCCGGCGGAAATGACACCACCACGCGGACCGGTTTCGACGGATAGCTTTGCGCGGCGGCGGCGGATGACAGTAGCGCCAGTGCACAGGCGCCGATAGTGCGATGTCCGGACATGAGGTGGTTCGCGGCCTTGAGTGCGGCGAACGGATCTGGTTGATCGGTTTTGACGGGCGTTGCGCGGCGGATGCTGCTGCTCGGGCGGTCGCGGCCGCTGTTCTTCAGAGGGGAATATTACCAGCAGGGCAGACTGCCCACAATCAAGCGATAGCGCCGTTTGCGCTGCCGCAAGTGTACGCCGCGCCGGTGAAAAACCACCCTGCGCTCGTGGTGGCTTGCGCATGCGGATACGTTAAAATGCCGACTCTACAACCCGCCCAGGAGCAAACGCGTCGTGAGCAAGATTTCTGTCGGCATCGTCATGGGCAGCACCAGCGACTGGGACGTGATGAAACACGCTGCCCAGCAACTGAAGGACTTCGGCGTTCCCTACGAGGCGCGTGCATTGTCGGCACACCGTTCGCCCGACCTGCTGTTCGAGTGGATCGAAGCGTGCGAGAAGAGCGGCGTGCAGTGTTTCATTGCCGGTGCCGGCGGCGCGGCACATCTGGCCGGCGTGGTGGCGGCGAAAACGCAGCTGCCGGTGCTGGCGGTGCCGATGCCCTCCAAGCATCTGCAGGGCCTCGATTCCCTGCTCTCGATGGTGCAAATGCCCAAGGGCATTCCGGTGGCGACCCTGGCGATCGGCGATGCGGGTGCTGCCAACGCGGGCCTTTTTGCGGTGGCAATGCTGGCGCTGGGCGACAAGGCGCTGGCAGATAAACTCGCGGCTTTCCGCCGCAAGCAGACCGAAGCAGTCAAAAACGCCAAGCTGCCCGATTAGCTATTTGCCCTGAACCTTTTTCTGCAAGGACATCCGCCGTGGCGAAAGACGCAATACTTGAAACCAATCTGAAGAGCCTGCCTTTTCTGCATCGCGGCAAGGTGCGCGATCTTTACGCGGTGGGCGACGACAAACTGCTGGTCGTGCAAACCGACCGCCTTTCGGCCTTCGACGTTATCCTGCCCGATCCGATTCCGGGCAAGGGCGCAGTGCTGACCGAGATGTCGTTTTACTGGTTCAAGAAACTCGGCCATGTCATTCCGAACCATCTCACCGGCATCGCGCCGGAGTCGGTGGTCTCGGCGGAAGACCGCGAACAGGTGGCAGGCCGTTCGATGGTGGTGCACAAATTCAAGCCGCTGATGATCGAGGCGGTGGTGCGCGGTTACATCATCGGCTCGGGCTGGAAGGATTATCAGAAGACCGGCAAGGTATGCGGCATTCAATTGCCGGCGGGTTTGAAAGAAGCCGAGAAACTGCCCGAAGTGATTTTCACGCCGGCCACCAAGGCGCCCGCCGGCCAGCACGACGAAAACATTTCGTTTGAAGAAGCCGGCAAGATCGTCGGCGCCGAGATGGCGGCAAAAGTGCGCGCGGTATCGATCCAGCTCTACAGCGAGGCCGCAGCCTATGCCGCGACGCGCGGCATTATCATCGCCGACACCAAGTTCGAATTCGGCGTCGATGCCGCCGGCAAGCTGCATTTGATCGACGAAATTCTCACGCCGGATTCATCGCGTTTCTGGCCCGCCGCGGAATACCGCACCGGCATCAGCCCGCCGTCGTTCGACAAGCAGATCGTGCGCGACTGGCTGGAAACCCAGACGTGGAACAAGAAGCCGCCGGCGCCGAAACTGCCGGCTGAAGTGCTCGCCAGGACATCGGCGAAGTACCGCGAAGTCCTCACGCTGCTGAGCCAATGAGCGGCGGGCGCCTGTCATGAAACGCGACATCGGCGCATTGTTTCCCGAGCTTGAGAAGGACCTCAAGCCCTATACCGCGGAAGCCACCACCGGCATTCTGCCGTTCCAGGAAATCTGCCGCCTGATCGACGGCGGCCGCATCAATGCCACCGGCGGAGTCGAGCGCGCGCAGGTGCAGCCGGCCAGCCTCGATTTGCGCCTCGGGCCGAAGGCGTGGCGGGTGCGCGCGAGTTTTCTGCCGGGCACCGCGACGGTGGCGTCGAAGATCGAGCGTCTGAAAATGCACGAAATCGATCTGTCCACGCCGACCGTGCTGGAGAAAGGCTGCGTCTACATCGTCGAGCTGATGGAAGAGCTGAAACTGCCGGCGGGCATTTCCGGCAAGGCCAATCCGAAAAGCACCACGGGCCGCCTCGATATTTTCACGCGCCTGATCACCGACAACGGCAATGAGTTCGAAGGCGTGCGCGAAGGTTATCGCGGCAAACTTTATCTCGAAGTGGTGCCGCGCACTTTCAGCATTCTGCTGCAGCAGGGCGCGCGCCTGAACCAGATCCGCTTCGTGCGCGGCAATCCGCCGCCGTCGGACACCAAGCTCGGCCAGCTCGATCAGAGCGAACCGCTGGTCTACCTCGAGGCTGATGGTCCGCAGGCGGCGGTGATCAAGGACGGTTTGTGGATTTCCGTCGATCTCGAGGGCAGTGCGGCCAACGGCATCGTCGGCTATCGCGCGAAGAACCATGCGCCGCTGGTCGATCTTTCGAAAATTGCCCATTACGACACGCTCGAATTCTGGGAGCCGATCACGCGCACGCCGTCGCGCGGTCTGGTGCTGAATCCTGACGACTTCTACATTCTCGCCTCGCGCGAACTGATCCGCGTGCCGCCGAATTACGCGGCCTCGATGGTGCCCTACGATCCGTCGGTCGGTGAGTTTCGCATTCACTACGCCGGGTTTTTCGATCCGGGCTTCGGTTACGGCGAAAACGATATCGCCGGCACGCGCGCGGTGCTTGAAGTGCGTTCGCACGATGTGCCCTTCCTGATCGAACACGGTCAGGATGTCGGCCGCCTGATCTACGATCGCCTGTTGGGTGTGCCGGAAAAAATCTACGGCGTGAACATCGGCTCGTCCTACCAGCGTCAGGGCCTGGCGCTGGCCAAGCAGTTCAAGCCGGTGTCCGCCGCCTGATCCGGCGCGGCTTCCTGCCATGGCGGTAACCATCGGGCGTGACATCGCACACGCCGTGGCGATTCTGCGGCGCGGCGGGCTGGTCGCTTTCCCGACGGAAACGGTTTACGGCCTCGGCGCCGATGCGCGCAATGCTGAAGCCGTGGGTCGCATATATGCAGCGAAAGGCCGTCCACCGGATCATCCGGTGATCGTGCATCTGGCCGGCGCGGCGCAACTGGCCGACTGGGCGGACGATGTCACGCCGCTGGCGAAAAAACTCGCCGACAAATTCTGGCCGGGCCCGCTGACGCTGATTTTGCATCGTGCGGCAGGCGTCGGCGATTTCGTTACCGGCGGACAGGACAGCGTCGGCCTGCGCGTGCCCGCGCACCCGGTCGCGCAGGATCTGCTCAAGGCGTTCGGCGGCGGCATTGCCGCCCCCTCGGCGAACCGCTTCGGCCGTGTCAGCACGACGACGGCACGACATGTTGCCGAGGAGCTCGGTGATCGCGTCGACTATGTGCTGGACGGCGGCGCCAGCGACATCGGCATCGAATCGACCATCATCGATGCGCGCGGCAGCGCGCCGGTGCTGATGCGGCCCGGACATATTTCCGTGCCGGTCATCGAAGCCGCCGCGGGTGTCGTCGTCGCGGCGCCGCGCGCAAACGCGCCGCGCGTGTCGGGCGCGCTCGCCGCGCATTACGCGCCGGCGACGACCTTGTTGCTGCTCGAAGCCGATCTTCTGCTCGAACTCGCGGCCACACTGTCGCGGCAGGGCAAACGTTGCGCGGTGCTGGCAATGAGCGCGCGGCAACCGCTGCTTGACGGGCTGACCTGGATCGCAGCGCCGGCCGATGCCGCGGCCTATGCACATGAACTTTATGCGAACCTGCGCGCGCTCGACGCCGCGGCCTGCGAAGCGATTCTCGTTGAACAACCGCCACAGCAGACGGCCTGGGCGGCGGTCAATGATCGCCTGATGCGCGCGGCCGCCGGCGCGCGCCTGAATCCCCCAGTCTGAGTCCGCGTCTTCAGGCGGCGGTTGCTTCGAGATAAAGCGCGATCTTAGCCAGAATCAGTGCTGCCTCGATGACCAGAACAATGAACATTGCGAGCAGGCCGATGTGCTGATCGACAATGAAACGCGGCGCGATCCAGCGCGTGAATTTCAGCACCGGACGGGTCACGATTTTGAAAAGCGAGTAGACAAAATTCTGCTCGCGTCGCGAGCCGGCAATCACATACAACAGGCCCTGCCCGAGCAGGGCGATCAGTGCCACTTCGTTTACGGCCTTGAGCATGATGACGATTTGATACATTGCGGGGTTCCTCGCGGGTAAGCGTCAGTCTGCAGTTTGTCTGCCGGTGTCTTTTGCGAGTTGCCGGCCGGCTTTCGGGTCGACGCGATTGAGATGTGCGATAACCCTGGCGAGGTCGCTGCGTTGGCCGAGGGCGTCGTAGGCCCTGCCGAGTTCGTACCAGGCAAAGCCATTCATCGGTTGCAGTTCAGCGGCATGCTCGAGTGCTGCCGCGGCTTCGCCGTGTCGCGCCATTGCCGCCAGCGCAAGCCCCATGCCGTACCAGGCGCGGTCGTGCAACTTGTCCGCACTGACGACCCGGTGGAACCAGTCGATGGCTTCAACGTAATCCTTGTTCAGTTGCAACACATAAGCGAGGTCAAACATTAAGACCTGGTTGTCCGGCGCGTTTTCCAGCGCCCGGCGAAACAGGGCAATTGCCCGGGAGTAATCGCCGCGCGTTCCGTGCAGGTAGCCGAGCAGGCTGGTAACGCGGACGCTGGAAGGGTCGCATTGAAGCAGAGTCTCCAGTTCCGCAATCGCCT
>CAZVDN010000097.1:10487-10927 GCA_964625665.1 uncultured Streptomyces sp.
CAGTGCGATTGAAAAAAAGCAGGATGCGTGCGCGCTGGTAACGGCACCAAAATTCGAATTTCATCGGCTGAGTGTATCCAAAAACAAAGCCCGCCGAAGCGGGCTTTGTCCGGTTGCTACGACGGGTCAGGACGCCTGGGCAGCGGTGTCGCCGCGCAGATGCGGATACCGCACATGCTCGACCAGGTCCTGCACTTTCTGGTCGGGCGCGGGGGTCAGTAGGCTGACGATGTAAATCGTCAGCATGCCGACCGGCAGACCGAACATGCCCGCCGAAATCGGGTTCAGACCGAACCAAAGATCCATCTTCGGCACGCCCATGTTGGTGAAGAACGGGTAGGTGCGCAGCATGTAATACAGGCACACACCGAGCCCGGCCAGCATGCCGATGATCGCGCCCCATTTGTTGGCGCGTTTCCAGAACACACCCATGACCAGCG
>CAZVDN010000098.1:0-10689 GCA_964625665.1 uncultured Streptomyces sp.
TTCGCCGAGGATGCTTACGATGAAGCCGCGCATGCGGCAGCAGTGGCACGCCACCTCGGCACTGACCACCTTGAACTTTACGTCAGTGCGCAGCACGCGCCCGATGTCATCCCCCGCCTGCCGGGCCGGTACGACGGACCCTGTGCCGGTTAGTCGCAGATTCCACCCCATCTCGTTGCGAGCATGGCGCGGCAGCAGGGGACGGTCAGCCTGTCAGGCGACGGCGGCGACGAACTGTTCGGCGGTTACACGCGCCACGACTGGACCGGCCGCCTGTGGAACAGCATGCGCCGCTACCCGCAACCATTGCGGGCGGCGGCCGCGCGCCTCGCCACAGTCGCGTCGCCCTCAACGTGGGACGCCGTTTTCGATGCACTTGCCATGCTGACGCCGCGCAGCCTGCGGCAGAGCCACCCCGGCGAAAAAATGCACAAGGTTGCCGGCATTCTGGATGCCGGCAGCGCGCAGGAAATCTATCTGCGCCTGGCCTCGCAATGGCAGGCCCCTGCGGCAGTCGTGGTCGACGGCAGCGAACCACCGCTCACGGCGCGGGCGGCAACCGGCTGGGAGATCGGCAATGACATCGCGCACAGCCAGATGTATCTCGACCTCATCAGTTATCTCCCTGACGACATCCTGGTCAAAGTCGACCGCGCAGCCATGGGTGTCAGCCTCGAGACCCGGGTGCCGTTTCTTGACCGGCACGTCGTCGAATTCGCCTGGCAGCTGCCGCTCGCCATGAAAATCCGCGATGGTCGCGGCAAATGGCTGCTGCGACAACTGCTCTACAAATATGTCCCGGCCGCACTGGTCGAACGCCCGAAAACCGGCTTCGGCGTGCCGATCGACGCTTGGCTGCGCGGCCCGCTGAAACACTGGGCGGCCGCCCTCCTCGACCCCGCACGGTTGGCGCGCGAGGGTTATTTGCATGCAGAACCGGTCACACGGCTCTGGAATGAACATCTTTCCGGACGCCGCAATCATCAGCACGCCTTGTGGAACGTCATCATGTTTCAAACCTGGCTCGCGGCGCAGCACACTTCGCCGCACGGGTAACGTAAAATCGGGGCCTCCGGTCTGGGCAAACGATATTTCCTGACGAACGCTTCCATGACAGCAGGACAAACACAAAACGGCGCCCCAGGCGGCATGAAATGCGTGTTCTCGATCGATGTCGAAGACTGGTTTCACATCAACGGCGCGCCCAGCGAACCGGATTGCGCGCAGTGGGGCCAATATCCGTCGCACGTCGGCCGCAACTTTCGCGCGCTGCTGGAAATGCTGGCAGCCCGGCGCGTGCGGGCGACCTGCTTTTTTCTCGGCTGGGTCGCCGAAAAATTTCCTGAGCTCGTCCGGGAAGCGCGCGACCAGGGACATGAAATTGCCAGCCACGGTTACGCCCACCGCCTGGTGCACCGGCAAACGCCGTCGGAATTTTTCGACGACATCCGCAAAGCGCGCGCCATCCTCGAAGACGTCAGCGGCATGCCCGTGATCGGCTATCGCGCGCCAAGTTTCTCGGTGACCGCAGCGACACCGTGGTTTTTCGACCGGCTCGCCGAAGCAGGGTATCGCTTCGATTCCTCGGTGTTCCCCGCGGCGCGGCAAAACGGCGGCCTGCAAACCGATCAGCTCGCACCCAATACGGTCAAGACAAGGTCGGGCGCCATCGAGGAATTTCCGGTCTCGGTGACCCCGCTGCTCGGCCGCCCCATGTGTTTTTTCGGCGGCGGCTATCTGCGCCTGTTCCCGTACCGCATGATCAAGTCAATGGCGGAACGCGTCATCGGCGAAGGGCGCCCGGTGATTTTTTATATCCACCCGCGCGAAATCGATCCCCAGCATCCGCGCCTGCCGATGGAGCCGTTGCGCAGCTTCAAATGCCACGTCAATCTGCATACGACACGGCCGAAGATTGCGCGGCTGCTGAACGACTTTTCATTTGCAACATTCGGCGAATTGCTCGCCCGACAATCTCATCAGGGAATACATTGATGTCCGACTCCAACGTCAGCGAATTTTTCGACAGCTACGCGCACGACTTCGACGCCATCTACGGCAACAAGAACGGCTTCGTCAATTCGATCGTCAACCGCCTGTTCCGGCAGGCGATGCGCCTGCGCTACCAGAAAACACTGGAAGCCTGTACACCGGTCGCAGGCCGCTCTGTGCTCGATGTCGGCTGCGGCCCCGGCCATTATTCGGTGGCGCTGGCAAAGCTGGGCGCAGGCGAAGTGCTCGGCATCGATTTTGCCGACGGCATGCTCGCCGTTGCCCGTGCGCGCGCGGCACATGAGGGGGCCGGCGCAATCTGCAAATTCGAAAAACATGATTTCATCGAAAGCGACTTCGGCCGCAAGTTCGACTACGTGATCCTGATGGGCTTCATGGACTACATCGCAAAACCCGCTGATGTCATCCGCAAGGCCCTGTCGATCACCGCCGTGCGTGCGTGTTTCAGCTTCCCGTTGAGCGGCGGGTTTCTGGCCTGGCAACGGCAGCAACGCTACAAATCGCGCTGCGACCTGTTTCTGTACAGCGAAGAACAGGTGCGGCGCCTTTTTGCCGACTGCGGCGCCGTCAACGTGAACATCGATCGCATCGACCGCGATCTGTTTGTCACTGCCGAACCGGCCGCCTGAGGCCGGCACCCCGGCAATGGCCCGAATTCTGCAGGTCTGCAACGCAGACTTCACCCTCGCAAAATTTCTGCTGCCGCTGGTCCTGAAGCTCGCGGACGCCGGCCACACGGTCGAGTGCGTATGCGAAGGCGGCAACATCCCGGCGGAAATCACGGCACGCGGCATTGTTGTCCACCCCTTCGAATTTCCGCGGCGCGGCGACCCGCTGCAGTTTCTCGCCGGCATCCGGAGGATGCGCAGGATCGTGCGGCGCGGCCGCTACGACTGCGTCAACAGTCACAACCGCAATGCCAGCATCATCGCGCGGGTTGCTGCCTGGCTGGAAAACACGCCCCTCAGCATCTATACCGCTCGGGGGTTTTACTTTCATGATGATCAGGGTGCGATCGCCCACGAGGTCACGGTGTGGCTCGAAGCGTTTCTCGCGCGCATCACCGATTTCACGCTGAGCCAGAGCCGCGAAGATGTCGACTACGTCGTGCGCCGCGGCATCATCCCGCGGGAAAAGATCGAATGGATCGGCAATGGCATCAGCACCCGCCGCTTTACCCCTGTCCGGGAACGTCACGCGGTCGAAACCGAACTCGGATTCCGCGGAAACTGCTTCAGAGTCGGCGCGACGGGCCGGCTGGTGCAGGGCAAGGGCTTCATCGACCTGCTGGAGGCCTTTGCCGTATTAAATCCGACGATACCGAATGCCGAACTGCTGCTGATCGGCGGTAATATCGCGCAGGACATCCACCCTTTTCAGCGCCAGTTTCTCGATCGCGTCGATGCGCTCGGCCTGCGGCAGAAAGTCGTCGTCACGGGGGTCACCGACTGCGTCGAAAAACACCTCGCGGTCTGCGATGTTTTTGTGCTGCCGTCCTATCGCGAGGGCGTGCCGCGTTCGCTGCTGGAAGCCATGTCCATGGGTCTGCCCTGCATCGCCACCGATATCCGCGGCGCGCGTGAAATCATCAAACACGGCGAAGAGGGTCTGCTGTACCAGCCCAAAAACGTGCCCGCCCTGGCGCGGCTGATCGACCGGCTGTACCGCGACGGCGAACTCCGTACACATATTGCACGCAACGCCCGCGCACTTGCGCTCGCACATTGTGACGAGGCGGGTTATTTGTAGAAACAGGCCTCGGCCATCGAGCGTTTTTTGCATCGCGCACAGGCCTGATCGGCACCGCAAGGGACGGCAGGCTGCGGAATCCGCCTGCGGCTCGATGGTATGATGTCGGCTTTCGCCGCGCCGCCCGATCTCAATGCCTGCGAACGTCTCCGCCGTCGCGATTCCTCCCCTGCTCGCATTGATCGCTGCAGTGCTGGTGATTGCCGCACTGTTGCGCACGCGTGTCGGCGCGCTGATTGTCGATCGCCCTAACCATCGTTCCCTGCACACCGTGCCGACGCCGCGCATCGGCGGCATCGGCGTGGTCTGCGGCACATGCAGCGGGGCTGCAGCTGCCGGCTTCGTCATTGACCCGCGCCTGTCCATTGCGACCGCGCTGCTGGTCGCAATCTCGCTCGTCGACGACATTCGCAGCATCGGCGCCGCCTCGCGCATGGCGGCCCACCTGACCGCCGCCGCTCTCGCTGCCACGGTTTTTTTCGACGCCACGCACGACCTGTTGCCGATGCTGGCGACGGTCCTTGCCGTTGCGTGGATGACCAATCTCTACAATTTCATGGATGGCTCCGACGGCCTCGCCGGCGGCATGGCTGTTTTCGGTTTTGGCGGCTACGGCATTGCCGCACTGCTCGCAAACGCACCGGCGTTCGCTGCCTTGAATCTTGCCATTGCCGCAGCGGCTGCAGGATTTCTCTTTTTCAATTTCCCGCCGGCCCGCATCTTTCTGGGCGACGCGGGCGCCATCCCGCTCGGCTTTTTTGCCGCGGTCTGCGGCCTTGCCGGCTGGCAGCAGAGCGTGTGGCCGCTGTGGTTCGGCCCCGTCGTTTTTTCACCCTTTATCGTTGATGCTTCCCTGACGCTGGCACGACGGCTCGCGCGCGGGGCACGGGTATGGGAAGGCCACCGCGAACACTATTATCAGCGGCTGGTGCAGGCCGGCTGGGGCCATCGGAAAACACTGTTGGCAGAGTTCGCGCTGATGGGCGCGATGTGCCTGATCGCGCTTGCAGGATTGTGCCTCGGGCCTGCAGCGCACCACGCCATATTGGCGCTCGTCGTTGCGCTGTATCTCGTATTGATCGGCCTGCTCGAATTCCGGCTGCCGTCGCGGGCGGCCCATGGCTAAATTGAATCCGCGCGTGGTGCTCGCATTTGCACACGATATCGTGGCCGCGGGGGTCGCGTGGTGCGCCGCGTTCTGGTTTCGCTTCAACCTTGAAGTTCCGCCGGCCTATGTCGGCACGATGCTTGAATCACTGCTGCTTGCCGTGCCGTTGCAGGCCGCCGTGTTCTGGACCTTCGGCCTTTATCGCGGCATCTGGCGCTATGCCAGCATACCCGACCTCAAGCGGATATTGCTGGCGGTCGGGATCACCGCACTCGCCGTACCGGCCGGCGTGTTGATGCTGCATTTGCCGGTCCCCCGTTCTGTTTTTCTGCTCGCCCCCATATTGCTCGCCCTGGCGATGAGCGGCAGCCGCATTGCCTACCGCATGTGGAAGGAGCGCAACCTGCATTCGATCACCGACGGCGAGCGCGAGCCGGTGGTCGTCATCGGCGCAGAGGAAGCTGCCGTCAATCTGCTCAAGGATCTTGCGCGCAGTGCGCAATGGCGCGTTGCCGCGGTTTTTGACGACGATCCGACCAAGATCGGACGCCAGATACAGGGGGTCCCGGTCATCGCGGCACTCAAAGACCTCGCGGAAAATCTCGGCCGCTACGGCGCCCGCCACGCCATCATCGCCATGCCGGCGGCAACCCACAGCGCCCGGCGGCGCGCGGTCGAGATTTGCAGCCGCGCCGGCCTCAAGGTGATGACAGTGCCGTCCTATGACGACCTGGTCAGCGGGAAAGTGACGGTTTCACAAATACGCCACGTGGAACTCGACGACCTGCTTGGCCGCGACCCCGTGGTGCTCGATACCAGCGGCCTGAAAGACTGGATCGAAAACCGCACCATCATGGTGACCGGCGCGGGCGGCTCGATCGGTGCCGAACTGTGTCGCCAGATTGCACGGTTCAAACCGCGTCGCCTGGTGCTTTTTGAACTGGGCGAACTGCCGCTCTATACCCTCGAGCAGGAATTCCAGCGCAATCATGCGGAGATTCCGCTCACCTGCGCGATCGGTGACGTCAAGGATGCCGTGCGTGTAGGCCAGATCCTGTCCGCGCACAAACCGTCGGTCGTATTCCATGCCGCCGCCTACAAACACGTGCCGTTGATGGAAACCGACAATCCCTGGCAGGCAGTGCAAAACAACGTCGGCGGCACTCACGTCGTGGCCCGCGCAGCCATCGCCGCGGGTGTCGAAAAATTCGTCCTCATCTCGACCGATAAGGCCATCAATCCGACCAGCGTCATGGGTGCAAGCAAGCGCCTCGCCGAACTTGTCTGTCAGACCCTGCAGCAGCCTGCGGGCACGCGGTTTGTCATGGTGCGCTTTGGCAATGTGCTTGGCAGCACCGGCAGCGTTATACCGAAATTCCGCGAGCAGATCGCCGCCGGCGGACCGGTCACCGTCACTCACCCGGAAATCCGCCGTTACTTCATGTCGATCCCTGAGGCCGCCCAACTCGTTATGCAGGCCGGCCTGATGGGACGCGGCGGTGAAATCTTCGTGCTTGACATGGGCGAGCCGGTGTTGATCGCCGACCTCGCACGCGACCTCATCCGGCTGTCCGGTTTTACTGAAAACGAAATCAAGATCGCCTTTACCGGCCTGCGCCCGGGCGAAAAGCTCTACGAAGAACTGCTCGCCGACGACGAAACAACGCTGCCTACGCCGCACCCCAAACTGCGCATCGCCAGGGCGCGGCAGGAAAATGCCGAATGGCATGCGCGCCTGCTTGAATGGTTGAATCCGGCAACGCCGCCGGCGGACGATGCGGTGCGGGCCGATCTCGCACGCTGGATTCCGGAATACCGCAAGCACTGAAGGCGCAACGGGCACCTTGCATGCGAATCCCTTAGAATGCCGGGGGATTACAATTCGTCATGCGCTTCGAACAACTGTCCAGTCATTCAATCCGTGCCGCCACGGCATGCGCGATCGCGCTCGGGTTTTCAATTCCCGTCTCGGTCGCATTGGACAACGTGCTGCTTGCGCTGGTGCTGCTCTCTGGGACAATTGGCACTGTTTTTCACCGTAGGTTCGAAATGCTCCGTATGAGCCCTGTTGCGGTGATCGCGTTAAGCCTGTTCGCGCTTCTGGCGCTAGGAATTTCATGGTCGTCGCATTTTGCGGAAGGTTTCAGGATTCTGGGAAAGTATGCAGATCTCGCATTTGTGCCGATTTTCGCCGCACTTTTCCGAGAACCAGCGATGCGAAGAAATGCCGGCGCGTTTTTTGTCGCTGCACTGCTGCTTACGCTGGCCCTTTCATTCTTGATGCGAGCAGGCACCATTCCCAACGGACCGCTTTTCGTCGGCAACAGCGATCAACCGGAGGTGTTCAAAAAATATCTGACTCAAAGCATATTGATGGCCATAGGTGCTTATTTTTTTGCTCTGTTGGCCTGTCACGCGCAATCGGGCCGTGCGCGCTGCGTTTGGGCAATATTGTCGGCGCTTGCCGCAATTAATGTAGCCTTTATGTTATCCGGGCGCAGCGGCCAGATCATGCTGTTCGCTCTCGCATTCTATGGCTGCTACCTGGGTTGGCGCTGGCGCGGTGTCGGATGGGCATCCAGTGCCATTTTGATGGTCGTCGTGCTGTTACTGTCAGGCATGCCGGGAACAAGTTCGCCACCACAACAAGGCAGCGGAGTTCGCGATGGCAGTCTGGGCGCCGTCATCCATGATTTCGAATCGTGGCGCGCAGGACAACCGATCAAAACGTCCACGGCCCAGCGGCTGGATTACGCGGTCAACAGCCTGGCCATCGTCCGCGAACATCCGCTGACCGGCGTCGGCACAGGCGGGTTCGCTGCTGCTTATGCCAAACAGGTGCAAGGCACCAATCTCGAGGCCACGGTCAATCCGCACAATGAATACCTGAATATCGCGGTACAAATTGGCATTCCGGGACTGTTGGCGGCTGTCGTCCTGTTTTTTCTGGTCTGGCGCCACGCACGCGGATTGCCGACGGCGCTCGAACGCGATCTGGCGCGAGGACTGGCGGTCGCCTTCGGCATCGGCTCCCTGTTCAACTCCCTGCTGATGGACCACGTCGAGGGACTGTTTTTCGCTTGGAGCGTCGGCGTGCTTTTCGGCGGCTACGATCCAGCGCGAATGAGTGTCACCGCAAAAACGCCATGACCCTGTCCGTCATCATCATCACCAAAAACGAAGCGGCCGTCATCGAACGTTGCCTGCAATCGGTCGCTTGGGCCGACGAAATCATCCTTTTTGACACCGACAGCACTGACGGCACGCCGGAGCTCGCGCGCGCGCTCGGCGCCAAAGTACACAGCGCGCCCGACTGGCCCGGCTTCGGCCCGCAAAAAAACCGTGCGCTGGCGCTGGCGACCGGCGATTACGTGCTTTCGCTCGACGCCGATGAGTGGATCGCCCCCGAACTGCGCGCTGAAATCGAACAGGCGCTGGCCGCTCCCGACCGCCTGCCGGCCTACCGCCTGCCGCGGCTGTCAAGTTACTGCGGCCGCGTGATGCGCCATTCCGGCTGGTGGCCCGATCATGTCACGCGGCTGTTTCAGCGCGGTTCGGCAAAATTTTCGGACGATCTGGTGCATGAACGGCTGATCGTCGATGGCGTCACCGGCTCGCTGCGCGAACCGCTGCGGCACGAAGCGATCCGCGATCTCGATGATGCGCTGGCGAAAATGGGTTCTTACTCGACAGCCGGCGCAAAAATGATGCTGGCCCGCGGCAAATCGGCGTCGCTGGGCTCCGCGGTATTGCACGGTCTGTGGACCTTTTTCCGCACCTATGTCTTGCGCGCGGGCTTTCTCGACGGTCGCGAAGGCTTCATGCTGGCCGTGTCGAATGCCGAAGGCGCCTACTACCGCTATCTCAAGCTGATGCTGCTCGCTGAAAAGGCGCCGTGAAGACCGCGGTCATCCTCACGACGTATAACCGCCCGGACGCTCTGGCGGCGGTGCTAAACGGCTATCTGGCACAGTCCACGCAATCGTTCGAATTGCTGGTCGCCGACGACGGCTCGACCGGTGCCACGCGCGCCGTGGTCGACGATTTCCGCAGCCGCGCCGCATTTCCACTCAATCATGTCTGGCACGAGGACTGCGGCTTCCGCGCGGCCGCCATCCGCAATCGCGCGCTGGCGGCAACCACGGCCGATTACATCATCTTCAGCGACGGCGATTGCGTGCCGGCCACCGACTTCGTCGCGCGTCATCAGGCGCTGGCCGAACGCGGCTGGTTCGTCGCCGGCAACCGCGTGTTGCTAGCGCAGGCATTTACAGCACACGCCCTGTCGCAAGCGCTGCCTTTGCATCGTTACGGCGCGCTCGATTGGCTGGCCGCCTGGTGCAAACGCGACATCAATCGTTTGTTGCCGCTGCTGCGGCGCGGCGACGGCAACTGGCGCCGGGCGCAGCCGCAGCGCTGGGAAGGCGTGAAAACCTGCAATCTCGCAGCGTGGCGCGAGGATCTCGCACGCATCAACGGCCTTGATGAGTCCTATTCCGGCTGGGGCCTTGAGGACAGCGATCTGGTCATTCGCCTGCTGCATGCCGGGGTCAAACACAAGAACGGCCGCTTCGCCGCACCGGTATTTCATTTATGGCATGCGGAAAACGATCGCAGCCGGCTCCCCGAAAACCAGCGCCGCCTCGATGCGATCCTGCGGTCAGACCGCGTGCGCGCCGAGCACGGCCTCGACCAATACGCATGAAGGCCCCGCGCAGCATTCTGGTCGTGGTAACGCGCCGCATCGGCGATGTGCTGCTGGCCACACCGGTGATCCGCTCGCTGCGCCGTCACTGGCCTGAAGCCACAATCGATGTGCTCGTGTTTCGCGGCACCGAAGGTATCCTCGCCGGCAATCCCGATGTGCGCAGTGTGCTGACGATTGCCGAGCGGCCGACTGCCGGCGCACACCTGGCGCTCGCCGCGCGCCTCTGGCGCGGCTACGACCTTTCGGTTTCTCTGGTGCCCAGCGACCGGCCGACCGTCTATGCCTGGCTGGCCGGGCGCCGCAGCGTCGGCCTCGTCGTCGACACGCCCAAACACCGCTGGAAGCAGTGGCTGCTGGATGTTGCCGTCGATTACGACAACAGAAACACGCACACGGTCAATCTGTATCTGCGCACGCTCGAACCGCTGGGCGTTCCGGCAATTACCGAAGTTGTCGCGGCACGTCCGGAGAAAGACATGCTCAGGATCGACGCGCTTCTGCGCGAGGCCGGCATCAGCGGTGAATTAGTGGTGCTGCATCCCTCGCCGAAGGTCCCCTACCAGATGTGGACGCAAAGCGGCTGGTGTGAAGCAGGCCGCTGGCTGCAGGGCAAGGGTTTGCAGCTGGTTCTGACGGGCGGCCCCGATGCGGAGGAACGCGCCTATGTCGGCAAACTCGCCGCGCTGCTGCCCGGGGCACTGAACCTCGCCGGCAAAGTCTCCCTCGCCGAAACCGCCTGCCTGCTCGCCCAGGCGCGACTCTACATCGGCCCCGACACCGCGGTCTCGCACCTGGCCGCAGCCATCGGCACGCCGAGCATTGCCTTGTTCGGCCCGACCGATCCCGTCAAATGGGGTCCGTGGCCGGCAGCGCAGCGGGGCCGGCACAATCCGTGGCGCCGACATGGTCAACAGCGCGCGGGCAATGTCCTGCTGCTGCAGGGCACCAGCCTCTGTGTGCCGTGCATGCACGAGGGTTGCGCGCGCCGCATCGAAAGTTTCAGTGAATGTTTGCAACTCATGCCGGCTTCGCGGATCATTGCGGCCGCTGACACCCTCCTTAAAGAACCGCTCATGCCCCGCACGCAATTGAACCCGCATGTCCACTAGAT
>CAZVDN010000099.1:0-10642 GCA_964625665.1 uncultured Streptomyces sp.
GGCACCGCGCGCGCCGTCATTTCATAGGCGATGTTGCCGTTGGCGCCGGCCCGGTTGTCGATGACGATGGCCTGCCCCATCGCTTCGGTCAGTTTCGGACTGATCAGGCGCGACAGCGTATCGGCCGGGCCGCCCGGCGGCACCGCGACGATCATGCGGATCGGCTTTTCGGGCCAGGCCGCCTGCGCGCTCAATGCGGCGGCGGTCAGCAAAGAACACAACGATGCCACAACGATTTTGACGATGATCACTGTCCTTTGATTTTCTATACAACAAAACGCGTCGCTGTGCCGGCCCTGCCTCGGGCATCTGCGATTGATCAGACTGCGATTATCGACGAAAAAGTCATTACCCTGCACGCGCTGCACCGTTCAGCCCAGTCGTACTGGCCGCGGGCCGATACCTCAACGATTCGCATCGAGCCTGATATTGGCTTCTTTGACCAGACGCGTCCATTTGCCGATTTCCTGACGGATGTGCTCGGCCAGTTGCTGCGGCGTGCCGGCCGCCACCATGCTGCCTTCGGTCGACAGCCGCTGGCGCACATCCGGCGCCTGCAGCAGGGCGGCGATCTCGCGATTGAGCAACTGCACGATGGCGCGCGGCGTGCCTGCTGGCGCCAGAATCGCATACCAGCCGCTCACGTTATAGCCGGGCACGCCAGCTTCGGCGATGGTCGGCGTATCGGGCAAGGCCGGCGAACGCACGACGGTCGTCACCGCCAGCGCGCGCAATTGATTGTTGCGCACCAGCGGCAGCGTGGACAGGATCGTGCTGAATTCAAGCTGCACCTGGTTCGAAATCAGATCGGTCTGGCTCGATGCGCCGCCGCGATAGGGAATGTGCACGAAATCGACACCGGCCATGCTTTTGAACAGCTCGGCGGCCAGATGCTGTATGCCGCCGGCGCCCGACGATGAATAATTGAGTTTGCCGGGATTGGCATAGGCGATCAACTCCTTCACCGAACGCGCCGGCACGTTGGGATTGACCACGAAAATGAACGGCTGCTGACTGATCAGCGTGACAGCCTCGAAGCCGGTGAGCGGATCGTAAGACAGTTTATAGAGCGCGGGATTGGCGCCATAACTACTTGACGCCACCAGCAGCGTGTAACCGTCCGCCGTGGCACGCGCCACCAGTTCGGTCCCGAGGTTGCCGCCGGCGCCGGGCCGGTTGTCGACCACGACCTGTTGCTTGAGGCGCTCGGAGAGTTTCGCCGCAACCGTGCGGCCGCTGATGTCCACGCCGCCGCCCGGTGCGAACGGCACGACCAGGCGGATCGGCCGGTTCGGATAATTTGCCTCTGCGGCAGTCGCAGCAGTTGCACCTGCCATTGCCAGCATCACCGCAATGCCCGCCGCACAGTGCCAACAACCATGAATTTGCATCTGCATCCCCCCGCGTCTGAGTCTCGACGGCAACGTTGCCTGCCCGCACATTGCGTAACGGCCTCGATGCTATCATTCCGTGACCAACGCCGGAAAAGTCATGACTGCCAGCCCGCCGAAAAAACTGACTTCGCTTGCCGAACTCGCTGCCCGCGTGCCTGATGGAGCATCGCTCGCCGTCGGCGGCAGCTTCCTGCATCGCGGCCCCTTTGCCCTGATCCGCGAGCTCGCGCGGCAAAACAAGCGTGATCTTGAATTCATCAAACCCTCCCCCGGTTACGACGTCGATCTGCTGTGCCGCGCCGGCGTCGTCACCAGAATCCGCGCGGGCATCGTGGCGATGGAAGGCAACTTCGGACTCGCAAAGTGGTTTCGCAAGGCGGTCGAGCGCGGCGACACCGCACTCGAAGAACACGCCTGAATGACGCTTGTCGCGGGGCTGCGTGCAGCCTCCTACGGAATCCCCTTCCAGCCGGTGGCCGGCGTCTTCGGCAGCGATCTCGCGCGCGTCAATGGCTGGAAGACGGTAGTCGATCCATATTCGGGCAAAGTGGTCTACGCGATCCCGGCGATTCGCCCCGACATTGCCGTCATTCACGTCAACGAGATCGACGAACTCGGCAATGCCCGTATCTACGGCACACCGTTCTGGGACCATCCGCTGACGCGCGCCGCCAAACGCGTGATCGTCACCGCGGAAAAACTGGTTGGCACCGACCGCCTGCGTGAACAACCCGAACTGACGTTGGTGCCCGGCTTCATGGTTGAAGCCGCAGCCATCGTCCCCAACGGGGCGTGGCCGGGCTCGATGCATCCGTATTACGACATCGATTATCCGGCGGTGGAACGCTATCTCGAAAACAATCCGGATACGCTCTCAGCGCATCTCGCAGCGGCACCGGAAGCGCAGACATGAGCACCGGATGGTCGCCTTTTTCCTACATCGTCATCAACCTCGCGCGCCAGATCCGCGGCGGCGAAGTCACCTTCAGCGGCGTCAACTCGACCCTGCCGATGCTCGCCTGCGTGCTGGCCAAACGCGCCTACGATTTTCATTTCACTTATATCAACGTCGCCGGCGGCGTCGAACCGCAACCGACTGCCATTCCGCATTCGAGCAGCGACCCCGGCATCGTCACCGGTTCGGCGGCGATCTTTTCGAACCAGGATTTCTACGACCTCTGCGCGCGCGGCGGCATCGGCCTGGTTTATCTTGGCTGCGCGCAGATCGACGCCGAGGGCCGCACCAATGTGTCGTCGATCGGCCCGCACGAAAAACCGAAGGTGCGTCTGCCCGGCGGCGGCGGCGCGGCGGTGATGCTGCCGACCGCGCAACGCGTCGCCACCTGGCGCACCGAACACAGCCCGCGCACGCTGGTCGAAAAACTCGATTTCATCACTGCAGCGGGCAACCTTGCCGCACTCGTTACGCCGATCGCAGTGTTTCAGCGCACCACCGGCCGCTTCCGGCTTGAATCATGGCATCCGGATGCAAGCCTCGATGAGGTCATCGAACGCACCGGTTTCACATTCGACAGCGACGGCGCAAAACCGACGGCGCTGCCGACCCCGCGCGAAGCCGAAATACTGCGCGCCATCGATTTTGACGGCGCCTTCGAGACCGAAGCCGGCCTGCGCTGAACCGGCGCTACTCCGGTTTCGCGCCGGAGGCCTTGATGATCTTGGCCATTTTCACGACTTCGCTGCGCACGAACTTCGCAAAGTCTTCGGGCGACGAGGTCTCGGCTTCCAGCCCCTGCTTGAACAACTGGTCCTTCACCTCCTGCCGTGACAACGCCTTGGTGATTTCCGCGTTCAGCTTGACGATGATTTCCTTCGGCACTTTCGATGGTGCGTGCAGGCCGTAGAAAGTGTCGAATTCATAGCCGGGCACGCCCGATTCCGCGAGCGTCGGCAGGTCCGGCAGGAATGCCGAACGCTTTTTCCCGGTGGTTGCCAGCGCAACCACGCGTTTCGAATTGATGAACGGCACTGTGCCCGGCAGGGCCGAAATCATCACCTGCACCTGACCGGCGACAACATCGGTCAATCCCGGGGCCGTGCCCTTGTACGGAATGTGCACGATGCTGGTACCGGTTTCGATGCGGAAATATTCCATCGCCAGGTGCGAGGTACCGCCGGCGCCGGTGCTTGCATAATTGAGACCGCCCGGTTTGGACTTCAGCAACGAGATCAGTTCGCGCGTCGATCTGGCCGGCACATTGGGATTGACCACCAGCGTATTGGTCGTCGTACCGATAATGGCGACCTGCGAGAAATCGCGCACCGTGTCATAGGGCAGCTTCGAATACAGCGTCTGATTGATTGCAATCGCGTTGTGCGTGACCAGCAGCGTGTAGCCGTCCGGCACCGACTTGGCCACAATATCGGTACCCAGCGTGCTGCCGGCACCGGCGCGGTTGTCAACCACGGCGCTCTGGTTGAACCCTTCGGTCAGCCGCTGCGCGACAAAACGCGCCGCGATGTCGTTGCCGCCGCCCGGCGAGAACGGCACCACCAGGCGCACCGGTTTCGATGGATATTTGTCTGCAGCAACCGCTGCGGTCGCCGCCAATGCACAGAGTGTCATTGCGATGATTTTGCTTTGCTTCACTGGGTGCTCCTCAGGATTTCACGCGCAACAGGCGCGGCTCAATTACGGGGTCGCATGCTAGTATATCGCCAGTCCACCGGCCATACGCCGCAACCCGAAAATCCCATGAAAAACCTCGCCCGTTTCCGCCGGTTCATCGGCGATTTCACCCGTCTGGTTGACGACAAGACCGTCGACGAACCGGCCATTTTTGCGCGCGGCGGCAAACTGCTTGAAGCGCTGGTCGCCCACGATGACTGGTTGCCTGAGCAATGCACGCAACCGCATCCGCAGTATTACCAGCAATACCTGCTCTATTGCGACCCGTTCGAGCGCTTTTCGGTGGTCAGCTTCGTCTGGGGCCCCGGCCAGAAAACGCCGGTGCACGACCATTGCGTGTGGGGCATGATCGGCATGCTGCGCGGCGCGGAAAACTGCCGGCGCTTCACGCTGGGCGCGCCGGGCCAGCCGATGCGCGCCGAAGACACCTGCACGCTGAAACCGGGAACCGTTGACCGCGTGTCGCCGACTGTCGGCGACGTGCATGAAGTGTCGAACGCACTGGCCGACCAGCCGTCGATCAGCATCCACATTTACGGCGCCAATATCGGCGCCGTGGCGCGCCATGTCTACGATCCGGCGACCAGCGCGATCAAACCCTTCGTCTCGGGATACTCGATTCCGATGATGCCGAATTTCTGGGACCGCTCCGACGAAGTGCGCGCGGGCCTCGCCCAATAAAACACAGGAGCAAAAATGAGTTCAGCACTGCCGAAAGAAATGCAATGCATCGAAATCAGCGCGCCGGGCAAACCCGAGGTGCTGCGTCTGGCAACGCGTCCGGTGCCGGCGCCGAAAGCCGGTGAAGTCCTGGTGAAGGTCGCCGCCACCGGCGTCAACGGCCCCGACATGATGCAACGCAAAGGCCTCTACCCGGCGCCGCCGGGCGCCTCCGACCTGCTCGGCCTCGAAATCTCCGGCGAAGTCGTCGCACTCGGCGAAGGCGTTGCACGCTGGAAAGCCGGCGACAAAATTGCCGCGCTGACCAACGGTGGCGGTTACGCCGAATACTGCGCGGTTGACGCACAACACTGCCTTCCGGTGCCGGCCGGCGTCAGCCTGCGCGATGCGGGCAGCCTGCCCGAGACCTTTTTTACCGTCTGGAGCAACGTCTTCATGGGCGCCGGCCTGAAAAGCGGCGAAACCTTTCTCGTGCACGGCGGCGCCGGCGGCATCGGCGCCACCGCGATCCAGCTTGCCCGGGCTTTCGGCGTCAAAGTCTTCGCCACCGACAGTCCGGCCGCGCGTTGCGATTTCGCGCGCGGACTCGGCGCCGACCGCGTGATCGATTATCGGGTAGAGGATTTTGTCGAAATCCTGCGCGAGGCCGGCGGCGCCAATGTGATCCTCGACATCGTCGGCGGACCGAACATCGAAAAGAACTTCAAGGCGGCCAACCATGACGCCCGCATCATCCAGCTGGCGTTCGGCGCCGGCTCCAAAGTTGAAATCAACCTGATGCCGGTGATGCTCAAGCGCCTGTCCTACACGGGCTCGACGCTGCGCACGCGGCCGCCGAAATTCAAGAACGAAATCGCGCGCCAGCTTGAGGAAAAGGTCTGGCCCCTGATCGCCGCCGGCCAGATCAAAACGATGGTGAATGCGGTGTTTCCGCTGGCCGAGGCGGCAAAGGCGCACGCGCTGATGGAATCCAGCACGCACACCGGAAAAATCCTGCTGACGCTGGAATAAACGCCGCGCCCCGAGGGGCCGGGCTAAATAAGCGAGATTTGGCGGGCGCCGCTGGCGTCACGCGGCGGACGCCGGCGCAGGCTTGAAATGGTGTTGGTGTTTTTCAGCACCCGCGCGTAGTTCATGTTCTTCTCGACGGATTCGAGATAGAAATTGCGCCCGCCGAAATGCGGCTCGGCATAACGGTAAGCGCCCTGCAGCGCCTGGTCGAGACGCTTTGCCGCACCCTGATAAAAGCCCGGCGTCTTCGCAATCAGATCGGCCGCCGATTCGAATATGACCTGTTCGCCTTCGCTGGTCTTGCGCCGCGCCACCCCGCCCAGCAGAAATTCCGGGAACAGGCGGTCGTAGCATTTTTCGAGGTAACAGCGATCGGCCATCTGCGCGATGATGTCGGCGGAACCCAGCAGATTGCCGATCACGCGATGGATCGGCTGATCGATGCGGATGCTGTCGACCGGCGTTTCGTAGCCGGTGAAATGCACCAGCCGCGATGCGAGATCGGCCATGTCGCTCATGCCGATCGACGGCAGGTAGTTGCGCAGAAAGCGGCCGCTGCGCGTGACATGGGTCAGCGTGTATTCGGCGCCGTTCTTGTGCCGCGAATCATTGCGCCTGCGGATGTAACCGCAGTCATGGTAGAGCGCCAGCACCACACCGAGCCGGAACAGGCGTTCATTCAGCGGTTCAGTGCCGGCCTGCTTGTAACCGTGCAGCAAACGCGCCATGGCCAGCGTGACATCAAGCACATGCTGCACGTCGTGGTAACCCGTGTCGCAGGCGCGATATCCGGGATATTCCCCGCTGTAGAGTGCCTCGAAATCCTGAAAAGGCTGGACCAGACCGGCGGCACCGCCTTTGCTGAACAAATCGACGTAAATGTTGCGGACTTCGGCAGCCACTGCCGAAACGTCGGTCGTGCGAACGGAATTGGTCACGTCGTAGTCGCTACGACGATCAATCAATTTTTTGCTGACTGCCGCCAAAATCCGCCCCCTCGGATGAAGGCGGTATTAAACTATAAGGAACAGGCACTCGCAAGCATTGCGCACGGGGCAACCCGTGCCGCCGTCGGACGTCAAAGATTATGCATGGCGATGCCGTTATACAATCAATGCATTGCAGGCTTTTGCGAAGATTTTGGTTAGGCAACACCCGTTGCGCCCCGGGCACCGCGACCACGAACCCATCGAGATCAAACCATAAAAATGCAACCGAATTCCATCTACGCAAAAACCGCCAAAGGCATTCTTGAGGTCAAAAACAAGACCATCAAGCTGTCACGCGAACTCGGTCTGGTCTTTCTCGCTGTCGACGGCAAGACGCCGCTCGGCGAACTCGGCGCGCGCGCGCAACTCGATACCGCGGCGCTGGGCGCCGCAATGGAAAAACTGGTCGCCGACGGCTACATCAAGCTGATCGCCGAACAGCCCGCCACCGGCGGCGACGAAGATGACCTTGATCTGGATTTCACCTCCCCGGCCAAGGTCGCCAAACTCAATCAGGAAGCCGAGGAACGGGCCAAGGCCGAAGCCGCGGCCAAAGTGCAGGCGGATGCCTCTGCGCGCGCCGCCGCCGAAGCCAAGGCGCGCCAGGCTGCACAGGCGCGCGAACACGCCGCTGCCGAAGGCAAGGCGCGCGAGGAAGCCGCCGCCAAACTGAAGGCCGAGGAAGCCGCGCGCGCCGCCGCCCAGGCCGGCGCCAAAGCGCAACTGGAAGCGAAGAACGCCACCGAAGCCAAGGCCAAGGCGGAAGCCGAAGCGCGCATGCGCGCGGCCATGCAGGCCAAGGCCAAAGCCGATGCCGAAGCGCAGGCCCGTGCCGCCGCCGAAGCCCGCGCGCGCATCGAAGCCGAGGCCAAGGCCAAGGCGGAGGCCAGCGCCCGTGCCGAGGCCGAAGCACGTGCCAAGGCCGAAGCCGAAGCGCGCGCCCGCGCCGCTGCCGAGGCACGCGCCCGTGCCGCCATCGAAGCCAAGATGCGCGCCATGGAACAGGCCCTGAAAGACGCCGAGGCCCGTGCCGCCGCGGAAGCTGAAGCCCGCGCCCGAGCCGAAGCCGACGCCGTCTCCAAAGCCGAGCGCGAAGCCACTCTGCGCGCCGAAGCCGAGGCGCGCGCGCGCGCCGCCGAGCAGGCCATCGCCGAAGCCCAGGCCATGGCCGACGCTGCAGCCAAGGCCAAGATCGAAGCCGAGGAACGCGCCCGCGCGGAAGCGGAAGCGCGCACCCAGGCCGAAGCCCGCGCCCGCGAACAGGCCGGTGACCAGGCACGCAGTGAACTCGACGCCATCGCGCGCGCTGCCGAATCAGCGCGCGCGGCCGCACTGGCCAAGGCAGAGGAAGCCGAACGCGCACTCGCCGAAGCGCAGGCCAAGGCGCAGCGCGAAGCCGAGGCGCGCAGCGCCGCCGAAGCCCGCGCCCAGGAAGAAGCCGCACGCCGCGCCCGCGAAGAAGCCGAGAAACTGCAGCGAGAGACCGAGTTGCAGATCGCGCGTGAAGAGGCCGAAACCCGCGCCCGCGCTGAATTGCAGGCGCTCGAAGAGAACATCCGCAAGACGCGCGAAGAGGCATCTGCCCGCGAAGAAGCGGAGCGCAAGGCGCGCGAAGAAGCCGAGGCGATGATCGCCGCCGAACGGCGCAAACGCGAAGAAGCCGAAGCCCGCGCTGCCGCCGAGCTGAAATCCTACGAGGAAAAACTGCGCGTTGCGCGCGAGGAGGCCGAGGCCCGCGCTGCCGCCGAACGCAAGGCCTTCGAAGAACAGGCTCGCTCGCAACAACAGGCGGCGCAGGCGCAAAGCGAGTTGGAACGCAAGGCACGCGAAGAAGCAGAAGCGCGTGCCAAGGCAGAGGCTGCGGCCCGCGAGCACGCCGAAGCACAGGTCCGCTCGGTGCACGAAGAAGCGCGCGCACTGACGGAAACCGAACGCAAGGCACGCGAAGCCGCCGAAGCGCGCGCACAGGCCGAAGCCGCCGCGCGCGAAGAAGTTGAAGCCCGCGTTGAATCCGAACGCAAGG
Source organism: uncultured Streptomyces sp. (assembly GCA_964625665.1). Lineage (GTDB taxonomy): Bacteria > Pseudomonadota > Gammaproteobacteria > Burkholderiales > SG8-41 > PALSA-1004. The sequence goes on from CAZVDN010000099.1 coordinate 8,749, forward strand.
CGCGCGAGGAAGCCGAAGCCAGGGTCGAGGCCGAACGGCGCGCCCGCGAAGAAGCCGAACGCAAGGCGCACAGCGACATTGAAAGCAAACTCGAGTCCGAACGCGCGGCGCGCGAGGAAGCCGAGCGCATGGCGAAGGCTGCGATGAGCGCCAGCGCGACCGCCGAGAAACTGATCAAGGAAGCCGCCGACAAGCAGACCGGCGAAGCCGAAAAAGCGCGTGCCGAAGCACAGCGCATGCTCGACTCGGCGCGCCTCGCGCATGAACAGGCAGTCGCCAAGGCACAGGCCGAAATGATGGCCCGTGTGCACGCCGAGCAGAAGGCCATTCTCGAGAAGCAGGCCCGCGCCGCGGCGGAAGACCGCGCCAAGCAGGAAGCTGTCGCCCGTGTGATGCAGGAACACCAGGCGCGCCAGCGCGCCGAAAAGGAAATTGCCGCCAAGGTCGAGGCCGAACTAAAGGCACGCGAGCAGGCCGAATTCGAGGCCGACCTGCGCGCGCGCCAGGAAGCGCAGCAACGCGCCGAGGCCACCGCCGCGCAACGCACACAGGAACAGGAAGACGCTGCAGCCAAAGGCCTGACAGTCGCTGCTTCACGCCGGAAAACCAGCTGGGGCAAACTGATTGTCGTCGGAATGCTGCTGGTCGTCGTCGGCGGCATAGGTGCGCTGCAGGTGCTGCCCCTGTCAGGCTTGCGCGTGCGCGCCGAGGCCCTGCTTTCAGACCGGCTGCAGGAACCGGTCAGCATGGCCAGCTTCCACTTCCTGTTGTTTCCGACACCCCAGGTCCGCATTGAACGCGTGACCATCGGCCGCGCACAGGAAATCACCATCGAAACCGCCGTCGTGCCGGTGCCGCTGAGCGCCATTCTCGACGAGAAGAAAGAATTCGAGGAGGTGCAGCTGACCAACGTGAAAATCGCGCAAAGCGTTGTGCCGCGGCTCGCCGCCTTCGGCAAGGCGCGCACGGCCGATACCCAGCTCAATTTCGGCGTGCTGCGCGCGACCGGCGTGCGCCTGACGCTGGCCAATGTCGAACTGCCCGCGTTCGAGGCAACAATTGCGCTGACACCGACCGGCGCCTTTCACAAGGCGCAGATCCAGCACCCCAAGATCACGCTCGACCTGTTGCCGATCAAGGAAAACGGCACGCTGCGCGTCAATTTCAACGGCAAGGGTATCCAGCCCGCCATCGGACCCGGCCTTGAATTCGCGTTCCTGTCGGGCACGGCGGTCGTCGACGGACGGACGGCGGCGATTTCGAATATCGACGGTCGCGTCGCCAACGGCACGCTCGGCGGCGCCATCACGCTCGGCTGGGACGAAAAACAGTTCCGCGCGCAGGGCGAATTGAGCCTGAAGAATGCGGACCTGGCGCAGTTGCTGCCGGGCTTCACGCGGGAATTCCAGTCCACCGGCCTGCTCGAGGTGACGACCAAATTTTCCAGCCAGGGCAACGCGCTCGATGATTTGTTCAACACCCCCACTGCCAGTTCGAGCTTCTCGGCGAGCAAGGGGACGCTCAACAATATCGACCTCGTCCGCGCCATTCAGTCGCGCAGCAAGACACCGCAGCGCGGCGGACGCACACCGTTCAATGAAATCACGGGCGATGCGCAGGCCTCGGGCGGCAAACTGGCCTTCCGCAATCTCAAGCTGGTGTCCGGACCGATGAACGGCGGCGGCACGGTTGATGTCGGCGCCGGCGGCGAACTGTCAGGACGTCTCGATCTGGTGCTCGGCTCCCAGTCTACCGTCGTCGCGCGCGGCACACTGCAGCTCGGCGGCAGCCTGAAGGATCCGCAACTCAGCCAGTAAGCTGACGCGGTGACGTTCGCTTAGTTGGCGAGGCCCCCGAGATCGGCAAGCATGCGGCTGAGCATCTCAAACTCGGC
>CAZVDN010000100.1:0-4696 GCA_964625665.1 uncultured Streptomyces sp.
AGCCGCTGAAAATGGGGATGTTAAGGTTGAAACCCATTTGATAAACATCCTGTTCAGGACGTTGAACCTGGGTTGCAGCAGCCGCAGCGCCGACGAGAGGCGTCGATGAACCGAAGCCCAGAATATTCGTTCCGCTGTTCGTAAACATGACGCGGCCGTAATTGGCAACAAAAGACAATGAAGGCAATCCGGCTCGCGACGTTGCAATGGCCGAAGCGCGCGCGGACCGCGCGCGTGCCTCAGCAGCCATCAAATCCGGGCGATTTTGCTTGGCCTTTTCCAGCAGCGCTTCCATCGACTGGCTGACTTCGGATACGGGCGGCAATTCGGCCACCGGCTTCAATTCAAGCGGATGATCAACAGGCAGTCCGACGACATTGGCGAGAATCCCGCGTGCTTTGGCCAGTTCGCCGCCGTTGCGCGCCAGCACCAGCTTTGCCTGGCCGACCTGCGTTTCAGCACGATATTCGTCACCGGCGGTCGCCAGACCGGACGTTCGCCGGCGTTGGGCCGCGTCGAGCGCGGTTTCAAAGTTCTTCAGGGAGTCGCGGCTCGCCCGTACCAAATAGTCAAATGCAAGCACGCGGTAATACGCCTGCTCGACCTGGGTCGCGACTTCCTGCAATACGCGGTTTTGCGTCAGGTTGGCGGCGAGCAAACGAAAGTTCGCTGCATCCGAGGCGGCCGCCCCCTGACCGAAATCGAACAGGGTATAGCTCAGACTGACGCTGGGGCCGTAAAAGGTCTGCACCGGCACCGGATTACCGGTCGTGCCCGATATCAAGCGGCCAATGCGGTGCGAATACAACCCCGTGATGGTCGGCCAGTCATCGGCATTCTCGATGCCGACAGCCGCCGCCTCGGCGCGCGCGGACAGCCACGCCTGCCGCGTCCGCGGGTTCATCAGCAATGCGAGATCCGTCAGATCGGCCAGCGACAATGCGCCTTTGAATTGGGCGGGAACGGTCGGCGCCTTTTCGGGCCTGGTGACGGTCGGCAAAGGTTGGTCTGGAACCCATACCCGATTGGGCGCAGGCGAAGTCATGGCCTCGACCTTGTACGGGTCGATGCCGGCAGCCAATCCGATGGAATTGCCAATAAGTCCAAGCGCAATGAAAGCGCCTGCTAAAGACGTGCGCGAATGAAGCATGATCCTCAGGGAGTTGCTTTTTTATAATAGTGACTGCAGACGTGGCGCATCATAGCATCTTTGACACTGTTTTCCAGCGCCGCGCAGCGGCCATTGTAAGCGCTGTGCAATTACCGCAAACTGCCACTTTTTCAGGCAGCCAGAATCATGCAAAGAGACTTTGACCGGATCCCGAAAAACGTGCTGGGCGGCCCCTTGCAACCCTGCAGCGAACGCCCGATGACCGGCTTCTACCGTGACGGTTGCTGCAATACCGGCGAAGATGACGCCGGTGCCCACGTCGTCTGCACCGAGGTGACTGCCGAATTCCTCGCCTTCAGCAAGGCCCGCGGAAACGACTTGTCCACCCCCCATCCGGAATTCGGCTTTCCCGGGCTGCAGCCAGGTGACCGCTGGTGCCTTTGCGCCCTGCGCTGGGTCGAAGCGTTGCAGGCCGATGCGGCGCCACGCCTGCTCCTCGGCGCCACGCATGAAGCCATGCTCGACTATGTCCCGTTAGAAACTCTGAAGCAGTACGCACTGGACATCAATTAAACGCGACGACCTGTAGCGATCGCAGCCGCGGATTTCCTCGCCGCTTCAGTTCAGCGTCGGCGGCGGCGTGTCTTCCAACCCGTCAGCAGCCTCCGGATCGACCAATTCATCGACACCCGCTTCGGCGCCCGTCTCCGCCAGAACCTCGCCGGATTCCTCCGCCGACGGGCCTTCGATAATGGTCCCGTCACCGCCAATGCGCGCGCCCGGCGCAACCGTCTCAATCAACTGCCCGAGATCATCCAGTGGCGGCAGATCGGTCAACGCCGTCAGATTCAGGTCGTCGAGAAACTGGCGTGTCGTCGCAAACAGTTCGGGGCGCCCCGGCACTTCGCGATTGCCGACGACGTCGATCCAGCCGCGCGCTTCAAGTGCCTTGATCAGATTCGTTGACACCACCACGCCGCGAATGTCCTCGATATCGCCACGCGTCACCGGTTGCTTGTAGGCAATGATGGCGAGCGTTTCGAGCACTGCGCGCGAATAGCGCGGCGGCCGCTGCGGATTCATCCGGTCAAGAAAGCGCTGGAACTCGGGGCGCGTGCGGAAACGCCAGCCGCTCGCCACGCTGACGAGTTCGATGCTGCGCCCCTCGCAGCCCTGCGCGACTTCGGTGATGGCCTGTTGCAGCGCCTCATCGTCGAGTTCGTCATCGAACAGCTTTTTCAGGTCCGCCAACTGCAGCGGCTCGGTGGCCGTCAGCAAGGCGGCCTCGATGATGTGCTTTACATGCGCGGTATCAAACGACTGTGTGTCCATGCTCTTGGCTCAGCTTTACGTAAATGGGCGCATAGGCTTCCTGCTGCGAAACTTCAACCATCGATTCGCGTGCAAGTTCCAGTATCGCCAACAGGGTGACAACAAGTTTCGGCACGCCGTCTTCCGGCGTAAACAACTGCGTGAATTCGAGAAAACTGACGTCCTGCAGACGGCGCAATACCAGCGTCATGTGTTCGCGCACCGACAACTGGTCGCGCGTCACCCGGTGATGCTTGTTGACGCTCGCGCGCTGCAGCAGCCACAACCAGGCCTGCTTCAGGTCTTCAGCACTGACGTCCGGCAATACCTGCGCGGCTTCCTTGTCCACCCACACCTGCGCCACCATGAAATCGCGGCCCAGCTGGGGCAGTTCGTCGATGCGTTGCGCAGCCAGCTTCATCTGCTCATAAACGAGCAGGCGCCGCACCAGTTCGGCACGCGGATCCTCTTCCTCGGCTGCCACCGTCGGCGGACGCGGCAACAGCATGCGTGATTTGATTTCGATCAGCACGGCCGCCATCACCAGGTATTCGGCTGCGAGCTCAAGACTCTTGCGCCGCATGACTTCCACATATTCGAGGTACTGCGCCGTCAGCCGCGCCATCGGAATGTCGAGCACGTCGAGGTTGTGCTTGCGGATCAGATAGAGCAGCAGATCCAGCGGGCCTTCGAAGGTTTCAAGAAAAACTTCGAGCGCGTCCGGTGGAATATACAAATCCAGCGGCAGCTGGTGCACCGGCTCGCCGCGGTAGCGGGCGATCGGCGTAGCCATTTCGGTAGTCATTGCCTCGGTCACGCCAGGAGCTCCGGATTCAATCAGGTAGGTGCCTGCCCCGCCACCGCCGGTGACCGGGAAACACACGAAAATAGGGTTAACAACGAAAGCGCTAGTTTAGCGCATATTGTGGTCGAAACCGGATTAAACCACAATATCTAGCGCTGCCCGTCATCGACAGCGCGACCGTTTCCGGCCGCCCCGCTAGGTGTAGCGCAACCCCATGACTTCACGCACATCGCGCATGGTGTCCTCGGCGAGTTTCTGTGCTTTTTCACAGCCGTCGGCGACGATGCTGCGCACCAGCGTCGGGTCGTCGGCGTAGCGCTGGGCGCGCTCACGCATGGGTTTGAGTTCCGCCAGAACCCCCTCGATTACCGGCTGTTTGCATTCGAGACAGCCGATGCCCGCACTGCGACAGCCCTGCTGCACCCATTCCCGCTTCTTCTCGTCGGAATAGACGCAATGCAACTGCCAGACCGGGCATTTCGCCGGATCGCCGGGATCGGTGCGCTTGATTCGCGCCGGATCGGTCGGCATGGTGCGAATCTTTTTCGTCACACTCTCGTCGCTCTCGCGCAGGCTGACGGTATTGTTATACGACTTCGACATCTTCTGCCCGTCCAGGCCCGGCATTTTCGACGCCTCGGTCAACAACGACTGCGGTTCGACCAGAATGACCTTGCCGCCCCCCTCGATATAACCGAACAGACGCTCGCGATCACCGAGCGCCAGATTCTGCGCGCTCTCGAGCAACGCACGCGCCGCCTCCAGCGCCTCCGCATCGCCCTGCTCCAGGTACTTCGTCCGCAATTCGCGGTAGAGCTTTGCCCGTTTGGCGCCCAGCTTTTTGATTGCGGCTTCGGCCTTCTCCTCAAATCCCGGCTCGCGGCCGTAGACGTGATTGAAGCGCCGCGCGATCTCGCGCGTGAATTCGATGTGGGGCACCTGGTCTTCGCCCACTGGCACGCGATTCGCGCGATAGATCAGAATGTCGGCGCTTTGCAGCAGCGGGTAGCCGAGAAAACCATAGGTCGACAAATCCTTGTCGGTCAGCTTTTCCTGCTGATCTTTGTAAGTCGGAACACGTTCCAGCCAGCCCAGCGGCGTGATCATCGACAGCAACAGATGCAGTTCCGCGTGCTGCGGTACTTTAGACTGGATAAACAGCGTCGCCTGCGACGGATCGATACCCGCGGCCAGCCAGTCAATCACCATGTCCCAGGTATGCTGTTCGATCTGCTCGGGGCTGTCGTAATGCGTTGTCAGGGCATGCCAGTCGGCGACAAAAAAGAAACACTCGTGCTCGTGCTGGAGACGAATCCAGTTTTTCAATACGCCGTGGTAATGCCCGAGATGCAACGCCCCGGTCGGACGCATGCCTGATAAAACGCGGTCGATGAACATAGTACGGCTTTCCGAAATTCCGACGGTGGTGCGCTACTGCAAAAGGTTGATCAGCTGAAACAACCCGCCCT
>CAZVDN010000100.1:4706-10533 GCA_964625665.1 uncultured Streptomyces sp.
CCTCGGGAATGCCGCACACAGCAGCGATCGCGGACAGGCTCAGATAAATCAGCGGCGTCAATATACTGCCGAGTATGCGCAGATACAACAGCACCAGCAAAATGATGAATCCATAGGGTTCGATCTGCGCAAAACGCCAGGCCAGACGGTGCGGCAGCAGGCTGACCACAATGCGCCCGCCATCGAGCGGCGGCAGCGGCACCAGATTCAAAGCAAAAAACACGACGTTGACCATGACACCGGCGGCACCAACGAACATCATCCACTCTGCCGAAGGATTGTTCGTATCCATGCCGAACGCCAGCTTCAAAATCAGCCCCCAACCCACGGCCATCGCCAGATTGCTCAATGGCCCGGCCGCCGCAACCCACAACATGTCGCGTTTCGGGCGCCGCAGATTGCCGAAATTCACGGGTACGGGTTTGGCCCAGCCGAACATGATCGGCGTGAACAGCAGCGTCAACAGCGGCACCACAATCGTGCCCAGCCAATCAATGTGGCGCAGCGGATTCAGACTGATGCGTCCGGCGGCATGCGCCGTCATGTCGCCGAAGTGGCGCGCGACATAACCATGCGCTGCTTCGTGCAGCGTTATCGCGAACAACACCGGCAATGCGAATACGGCGATTTTCTGGACGACGCTAAGCTCCAACCGCCACCCCCAGCAATTCCGGATTGCCGACACCCTCGCGCGTAATCACGGGCACCGGCCCCGTCAGATCAACGACTGTGCTCGGCACAATTCCGCACACGCCGGATTCGATCACGAGGTCGACTGTGTGCTCGAGCCGCGAGCGGATTTCATCTGTATCGATCATCGGCTGATCCTCGCCCGGCAAAATCAATGAAGAACTCAACACCGGCTCACCGAGCTCCGCGAGCAGCGCCCGCACCACCGGATGCCCCGGCAGGCGTATGCCGATGGTTTTGCGCTTTTCGTGCAACAGGCGGCGCGGCACTTCGCGCGTCGCCTGCAGAATGAAGGCGAAGCCGCCCGCCGCGCCATTGCGCAACATGCGGAAATGCAGATCATCGATGCGCGCGTAAATCGCTGCCTCGGCGACATCGCGGCAAACCAATGCAAAGTGGTGCCGCGCGTCGATGCCGCGGATGGAACGGATGCGCTCCATCGCCGCCTTATCGCCGATATGACAACCGAGCGCATAGCAGGAATCCGTCGGATAGGCGATGACGCCGCCCTCACGCAGAATCTGCGCAGCCTGTCTGATCAGGCGTTGCTGTGGATTATCGGGATGTATGGAAAAAAATTGCGCCACGTCGACTCAGCCGTCGCTCAATTCGCCAGAAACCGGCGCCACACCGGCTCGCACGCCGCCGGAATCGGCGGCAGACCGCCGAGATCGCGGCTTTCCGCCGGCGAGTGGAAATCCGAGCCGCAGGACGCCGCGAGACCATACTCGACGGCGTACTTCGCGAACGCAGCATAGTCCTGCGGCTGATGGCTGCCGGTTTTTTTAATGATCCGGCGACCACCGAGATCGCGGAATTCCGATAACAATGCGCGCATCTGCGGGCGGTCCAGCGCATAACGCCCGGGGTGCGCGATAACCGCCACCCCGCCGCTGCCGTTGATCCAGCGCACCGCGTCATCAAGCCGCGCCCATTCCTGCGCCACATTGCAGGGCCGCCCGGTACCCAGCCAGCGCCGGAACGCATCCTTGACGCTTTTCACATGCCCGGCGTCGCAGAGATAACGCGCGTAGTGGGTCCGGCTGATCATGCGCGGATTGCCGGCGAGACGTGTTGCCCCTTCAAAGGTGCCGGCGATGCCAAGGCTGTCGAACACGGCCGACATCCGTTTGGCGCGCTCGATGCGCCCGCTGCGCGTCGCTGCGAGCCCCGCCTGCAAAACCGCATTGCCGGGATCAATCCCGAGTCCAACGATGTGCACGGTTTCATGTTGCCAGGTCACGGAAATTTCGACCCCGTTGACGAAGCGAATGCCGAGTTCGCGCGCCGCCTCAGCGGCCTCAGCCAGTCCACCGGTATCGTCATGGTCGGTCAGCGCGAGGGTACCGACGCCGCGGCGGGCGGCGCGTGCCAGCAAGGCCGTCGGCGCAACCGTGCCGTCAGACACGGTCGAATGGCAATGCAGATCGGGATTATTCAATTGGGCTTGTCGCGATCGACAGAAATTGCGGCAAGGGTTTGCCGCAAAAGGGGAATTTTAACAGAACCCCCCTGCGCTGTAATGTTCAGTGCGAAATCGCGACTGAACAACATCATGAAAATACAGACGCCCAAACAAACTCTGGTTCGCGCAATCATGATGGCATTCCTTGCATCCCCGATAATGGCGGCAAGCGGCGCCGAATGCGTCACATCCAGCAGCAAACAACGGGTTGCGTTGCTTGAGCTTTATACGTCAGAAGGCTGCAGCAGTTGCCCGCCGACCGACCGTTGGCTCTCCGCATTAAAGTCTGACAGGGCCGTGCCGGCAGCGCTTCTGCCCCTGGCTTTTCACGTCGATTACTGGAATGACATCGGCTGGGCCGACCCGTTTTCGCAGGCCGGATTCAGCAACCGCCAGCGCGAACACAGTCGGCGGCGTGGCGCCCGGTTTGTGGTCACGCCGCAGTTGCTGCTGGATGGGGTGAATTACCAGCGGCCGTTGCTGTTCAGCGATATCGACACCAAAACACAGGCGATAAATCGCACGGCACCGGAGGCTGAGATCCGAATGACCGAAGTCCGGCAAACACAGTCGCTTGCAGTACGTGTTGATGCCCATGTGCCCGACAAATCGCTACGCGAAGCGAAACTGTTCATAGCCGTGTATGAAAACAATCTGCGGACCAAGGTCACCGCAGGAGAAAACGCCGGCGCCGTGCTGACACACGATTTCGTGGTGCGCGAATTGAGCGTGCCGGCAGCCCCGAATGAAAATGGTGATGTCAGCCAGCGCCTGACAATCAATTTTGGCCCGCACTGGAAACCGCAGGATCTGCACGTGGCGGCCTTCGTCCAACACGACCGGAGCGGCAGGGTTCTACAGGCTTTGAACAGCACTTGTCGCTAGCACAGGGGCATCCTCCGCCGCCGAATCGCCTATAATGGCGGCCATCGCGCCAAATCCGGCGCGTCGCGCACGGATCCGGTCATGAACAGAAACCAGGCAATCGCACTCGCCTTCGCAGCAGGCAATATTCTGCTGATTCTGTTGTTCCCGCCGTTTGACGCCTACTCGATCGCCAATTCAAAAGTCCCGGTCTTCACCGGATTCGAGTTCTATCCGAGGCACACCACCAACATGGTGATCAATCTCAGCCTGCTCTATCTCGAAATCATGGTGGTATTGATCAACGCCGGGATTGCCCTTCTGCTGCTGCGCGACAAAAAGGTGGTGGTGTCACGCCGCCGCATCAGCCTGCAGAACGCCACGCTGATTTTTGTCGCGATCAATCTGATCGTCATCGTGCTGTTCCCGCCCTTCGAATCGGTTTACGCGATGACCAATGCCGCGCTGCCAACCTTCGAGGGCTTCTATTTCATATTCGCGCGTCAGGAAAACCACGTCATCGTGGCGACGATCCTCTACCTCGAAGTTTTTCTCGTGCTGATCAACGGCGCGTTGTTCTGGCTGATTTTCCGCGAGCGCAAACAGGAAGCCCTGTCGCCCGAGGAAGCCATGAAAATGATGCTGGCGATGCGCAACAAGCGCAGCTGATTTACTGCGCGACGCGCTGATGCAGCCGGCTTTGCGCCGGCACATGCTGCGCGAGAAATTCCATCTGGTCGGCAAGAATGCGCCGGTTGGTCAGGATCAGATATTCGGCGCGGTTCGGCACATAAGGCAGGTAGAGCAGTTCCATGTGCGCCTTTTCCGGCGTGCGGTCGCTCTTGCGTTCGTTGCAGGGCCGGCAGGCCGTAACCACATTCATCCAGGTATCCCGTCCGCCCCGTGAAAACGGCACGACGTGATCGCGCGTCAACTTCGCCCCCGGCAGAAGATGACCGCAGTAGGCACAGAGATAACGGTCGCGATGAAACAGCTCCCGGTTGTTCAGCGGCGGCACCTGGCTGAATGCACGGGTCGCCATCGCCTTGCCCTTGATCGCAATGATGCTGCTGGCAACGATTTGCGAACGTTCGCCGGAAATCCGGTTGTGCCCGCCGACCACCGTAAACGCATGTTCACCGGCCGTCCAGGCGATCTGGTTCTTCGCGTAATAGAAGCAGGCGTGCTGCCAGGTAATCCAGCGGTGCGGCACGCCATTGGTATCCAGGGTCAGAATCAGCGGAAACAGGGGGATGGCCCCGCCTTGTGCGATTTCGTCCGAACTACCCTCGATCGACACCGTATTCCCTCCTCACCAGTCGCATGACCACTGCAGGAACGCAAAACAGAACTGATTATGTGTAAAAACCATTTAATTTTCAATGCGACACAGCGTTATTCCGCGGACAATTACGCGCCCCTGCGGAACGCCCGATAACGTGTGACCACGAGATACCGCGCGAATCTGCGCCCCCCGTGTATAACTGGCGAACAGCCCCGGTAGAGGATATAATGCGAAAACAAGTGCTTAGGTATGCACTTGGCTGCTGTTCAACGCAACCCTTTAAGTTTTTGCGGTCGGCCATGCGCAGCTGAGTCTGCGCCGAAGTCGCCGCCGGAATTTCCCAGTGAACGCCGCACCGCAAGTCGCGAGCGTACGCCGAAACCCAGGAGTTTTTCTCAATGTCGTTCGAGTCACTCGGGTTGATGCCCGAGTTGTTACGCGCAATCGCCGATCAAGGTTACACCGAGCCCACGCCGATCCAGCTCAAGGCCATTCCTCCCGTGCTTGCCAAGCACGACATGATGGCCTGTGCGCAGACCGGAACCGGCAAGACCGCGGGATTTGCACTGCCGATCCTGCAAATGCTTGCCCCGCTGCAAAGCGCCAGCCCTTCGCCGGCACGCCACCCGATCCGCGCGCTGATTCTGACGCCGACGCGCGAACTCGCCGCGCAGGTTGAGGAAAATGTCGCCGCCTATTCGAAATACCTGACCCTGCGCTCGACCGTGGTGTACGGCGGTGTCGACATCAATCCGCAGATCAAGGAACTGCGTGCCGGCGTCGAAATCCTCGTTGCCACACCGGGCCGACTGCTTGACCATGTGCAACAGAAGACCATCAACCTGACACAAGTGCAGATTCTCGTTCTCGACGAGGCCGACCGCATGCTCGACATGGGATTCATGCCGGACATCAAGCGCATCATCTCCCTGCTTCCGGCAGAACGCCAAAGCCTGTTGTTTTCGGCCACGTTCTCCGAGGAAATCAAACGCCTCGCCAACCAGATGCTGCGCAACCCGGTCTCAATCGAAGTGGCGCGACGCAATGCTCCGGCAGACCTCGTCACACACCGCATGTATGAATGCGATGCCGACCGCAAGGGCGCGCTGCTTGCGCATCTGATCAAAAGTCGCGACATGCAGCAGGTGCTGGTGTTCGTGCGCACCAAACGCGATGCCAACCGCCTGATGCGCGAACTCGTGCGCGACGGCGTGCCGGCGACCGCCATCCACAGCGACCGCACACAGGGCGAGCGCATGCAGGCCCTGGAAGAATTCAAGAACGGCACGATGAAGGTGATGGTGGCGACCGATATCGCGGCGCGCGGCCTCGACATCGAACAACTGCCGTTCGTCATCAACTACGAACTGCCCTACGCGGCCGAAGACTACATTCACCGCATCGGCCGCACTGGCCGCGCCGGCAGCCCGGGGGAAGCGATCTCGCTCGTATGCAGTGAAGAAAAACGCATGCTCGATGACATCGAGCGTGAATTGAAGCGCAAGCGTGAACGACTCCCCATG
>CAZVDN010000101.1:0-1172 GCA_964625665.1 uncultured Streptomyces sp.
CAGAGCCGTTCGCTCAAGCACATCGTTGCCATCAAGAATCGCGTCGTACTCGATGTACTCGGCCGCCGACGGCGCACCGCCGCCAGCAGCCGCCAGCGCAATGCGGATGCGAGCGCCGGTGGTGTTGCGGTTGCAGATATTGACGCTGAAGGTGCCGACCTTGCCGGTTGGCACGGTGTAAACCGTGGTGTTAGTTACTGCAGCGAGATCCGCAGCGCCTAGTCGTCCTGATGCCATTTATGCTCCCGTACTATAAAACGCCAACGATAAATCGGCTCCGTCGGCGATGCCGTAGCCATCAAGTGTCGTTGGCTTGTTGACAATCTCAGACCAGTCCGTTGTCGGCAACGCAGCCCCGCTCAGACTGATCGTCCATGCGGCAAACGTACCGGTCGATGCGATCTTGGTGACATTGACCGTCAGCGATCCGGTGCCTGAGTTGTACGCAGTCACATCGCCGTACATCCATTTTGTCGGGTCAGTTGTGTAGGCGATCTTGACCGACATGCCGACCACGATTGATTTGCCAACCTGAATTGTCAGCGATTTCGAGCCAGCGCCGATTGCCAGACTGGTGGTGCTCGTGGCGCTGGTGCCCGGCGCGCTGGCTGCCGATGCTGCGCTGGCGGCGGCGGCTGTTTCGCTGGCTGCAGCCGCTGCGGCAGAACTGGATGCATTATTTGCCTGCGTCGTTGCCGCCGCAATCTGTATCCCTGCCTCAATTAAAAAATCGGACAGGCATGGCACAAACCGGACACGATGCCCGCCGTTTGCCAACCCTGTTGATACATTGGCATCATCGGTATAGGTGACGCCATTTAACGTAACGGAGGCCATTACAGTAACTCCTTAAATTCCAGTTGAATGCTGAACATGTTGTAGTTCGTGTGCATGATCGGGCTGATTCTTGATAGACGCGCGAGCATATTTCGCCGGAATCCGTTTGTGCTATCACCCGGATCTGGGATCACCAATATCTCGCCGCGCGCCCCAAGCTGGCGCTGTATCTCGAGCATCCGGGAATAGGCCTCTTCCTCGGTCATCATTTCAAGCTCTGCCGAATATGTGCGGTACTTTGTGCCCACATCAAAGTAATCAACACCAGATTCCGACTCCTCCACATTGCTCGTATCCTCGACGGCCAACCCTGCGCCATAATTAATGTTGTAAGT
>CAZVDN010000101.1:1182-2726 GCA_964625665.1 uncultured Streptomyces sp.
CTCTACCCGCCACCAGCGCAACGATGTGCGGGTAAACGTGTGAATAAACGGTGTGTTATAGGCCGCGCGCGCTTCGGCCGAAATGGTGCCCAGCCAGAAGTTGTCATCTTCCCATTCCAGCATATCCTGCGGAATCGCACCGAGCGGCCAGACATCGATCCAGCCGGATGCGTATGATGGCGATGAAGTCAGATTGCCCTGCGACGTTGCGCCGGTGATCTTAACCTTGCTGCCCACCAGAAAATTGTGACCGGCCAGTGCCAGCGCACCAATGAATCGCGTCTGCCCGAGGTCGATGTCGAACTTCGTATCAGCCAGTGCGGCTGTTGATGTGCGGGCAGCGTGCGCAATGACTCGATCCTGCATGTTCGTAATCGGCAGTGTCGATTGCCATGATCCGCCCGACAGCGTCCCTTCATCGGTCCGGTTTGGATAACCCAGTGTTATGATTCGTGTCGGCATCCTATCCCCACACTGTCAGATTGCAACGGTTGGTTTCAAGATCATGCAACATGCCAAGCACCCTGAACAACTTCCCGCCCGATAGACCGAAGCGCGGATGCGTGAGCTTGACCACGCACCCAAGATCCACGCCCGCTGCCATGTTTGCGGTCAATGCCGCGCTGACCTCGAAGCGGTCGCGGCGCGTTTTGTACATCGTCAAGCGCCGGGTATTTTCTGTTGCAGCAGCGGTGGCATCGATCAACAATGTTTGAAATTCAAGATCGGCTGACAATAAATGTTTTGTTTTAACGCTCGAATCCGAATCCGTGACGCGCCGGTATTCCTGCCTCAGCTCCCCGCGACGCGCATCAGTCACCGACCCGGCCAGATCACTATCCTGCACCAGCCAGAATTTCCTGTAATCCATTTTGCTACGCCATGCGGGAATACCGTGACCATCATCGTTTGATTCGATTCTGTCGATGCTGAGGATCTCGGTTTCGGTCAATTCAATGACCGGTGTGCCGGACGGGATCGTCAATTGCTTCATGCGAAGAACGCCCAGCGAATCGAACCCCCACCAGGCACCGACCGAATTTGCGATGTCATCCATTGCTGCCGACGCATGCTGCTCTGAGTCGAGCCAGATCCCGCAGACGGCGTTATTTGTAGCATCCAGTGCGGTAACATCCGCGCTCGAGATGTCGCCAGAAACGATACCAATGCGCAATGCAAGCGACTTCAAAATCTGTGCGGCCGTGCGGTCGCTGGCAGCCACTCCTTGCGTCACGTCTGCGGTCACCTGGCCAGTTGCAGAACTCCCCAGGCGGAAGTATCCACCGGCTGGCCAGGCACGGTAATTACCAGCAAGCGGAGCATTCGTTTCCATGTCCGATTGCGAGGTGTAGTCAGCTCCTTTGGTGAGCGATACGCCACGGTCATAAACGGCGTCAACCGTACTGATTGCGCCATCGTTGACCTGGTAAATCAGCCTCGATGTATTGACAAATACTGGCGGCACGTTGAATACCTGCCCGAACGTGAGCGGCTTCGGCAACCCTTTGACGTCACCTGCCACCCCCTCGAGGCCGTTTGGCAGT
>CAZVDN010000101.1:2736-6233 GCA_964625665.1 uncultured Streptomyces sp.
TTTATTAGTTTGCACCGGCACCTTTAATTCCTGCTGCCGATCTCTGATTCTTATGGACACTTCTCTGCGGTTAATGCTGGCCATTTCCATGGTGCCGCGCATCACTGTTGAGTACACCGGCACGCTGTAAGGATCCATGTCGCCAACAATGATTTCGATCTCGCGGCCATCGATCCCGTAATCGATATAATCATCCAACGCACCGTCGCCGTTATTTAAAACCAGCTCGCCATAACCGACCGACGATTCCCCTCCGGTCGTGCCGCGAGAGAAAACATCGCGCCGCAGATTGGCCGGTTGTTTTATCCTCGGCAAATAGGCTATGTGCGCAGCAACGCCAGACGGACGTTTTGCCGCATCAGTGCCAGTGACGAATCCACGGCCTGAGCAGTATCGCAGCACCACCTCGCCAGGTATCGCCGGATCGTAAACAGTAATGTGAGCCAGGTAGATCCGCGCCATTTATGCGGCCCCCCTTAAGCGCGCCTGCTTCTCGACGCCATCCATTCGTTTATGCAGCTTGCCCAGCGCCTCGGTGTTCTTATTCATCCCCACGACCAACTGCGCCAGGTAGTTGTTGGTTTTTGCGCGCTCGGCACGCTCCCGGTCAACGTAGGCTAAAGGCTTGACCTCTTCGCCCGGGTGCAGCCGGGCAATCATTGCCCGAGGAATATAGTTTGCGCCGACATCGAAACTTGGCAGATTATTTACGCGCACAAAATCATTTATCTGCGCCGATGTGATGCCAGTTACCGAAGAGAGCCGCGACGCCGTTACGCCGTATGCCTGGGCGGCTCTATAAATTCGCATCGGGTCACTGGCGTTCGCCGTTACATAATCGCGGATGTCCTGATCCGATACCGTTCTGTTGCCAACGCTGGGATCTATAGCAACGACAGATGATTCGGACGACCCGGCACTCGCCTGAGCGGCAGCCAGCGCATCCCTGGCGGCAACGGCGGCATCGATTGCACCCTGCAATGATCTCATTTCTTTTTTTAGATCGATCAGCAGAGAAACTTGTTTCTCTTCTGCAGCGAGCTGTCTCGACAAAATCTTAACCTGCCGCTCCGCCATTGATTCCGTGCCCTCGACTGCGGTCATTACGGACTGAAAATCGGTTGCATACTGAGGGCTGCTGGCGTAATAGCCCTGCGATGCCTCGAGGAATGCTTGCGACACGCCTTGCAGCCTGTCAGCGGCATCGATGTCACCGAGCCTGGCCGATTTTGAGACTGATTCGAATTCTGATTTCGCGGCAAGATATTTCTGCAGCGGATCGAGCGGCGATAAATTCCCTTGCAATAATGCCGATTTAAAGTTTTTTAATTTTTCGGCGATGCCATCGAACTGATTAATCATGTTCTTCAGCCGCGCTTCTTCCTCGTCCCAAACGCTGCGCAATGAAACTAAAGACGATTCGTAGTTATTGGTGAGGGGCTGCATGATGGCCGCCTGTGCCGCAGCGGTCACCTGGACAAATGCCGGGGCAAGATCCAGCAGCGCCACCAGCGTTTCTTTAGAGATGCCGCTGACGCTGCCGAACGACTGCACCAATCCCCTAAATTGATCCTTGGTCAGATCGGTCGACAACCCGAGTTTTACGAGCTGCTCGTTCAGTTTTTCTTGGGCTGGTGCCAGGCGTTCGGCATCGGTTAAAAAGTTCTGTGCGAAATAGGCGACGTCCTGATTAAATTTATCCAGCCCGCCCGCAGAATCGATTACGCCAGTACGATCCTCAAAGCTTGCGCCCATGACCATCGAGCGCGAATCGGCAACGGATTTGCCAAGCACCAAAGCGGCCGCATCGACCAGGCTGTTGAATTCAGCACCCAAACGGCTTACGGTTTGCTGTGCCGCATCGGTCACCTGGACAAATGCCGGTGCAAGATCCAGCAGCGCCACCAGCGTTTCCTTAGAGATGCCATTGACGCTGCCGAACGACTGCACCAATCCCCTAAATTGATCCTTGGTCAGATCGGTCGACAACCCGAGTTTTACGAGCTGCTCGTTCAGTTTTTCTTGGGCTGGTGCCAGGCGTTCGGCATCGGTTAAAAAGTTCTGTGCGAAATAGGCGACGTCCTGATTAAATTTATCCAGCCCGCCCGCAGAATCGATTACGCCAGTACGATCCTCAAAGCTTGCGCCCATGACCATCGAGCGCGAATCGGCAACTGACTTGCCCAGCAGCAACGCGGCGGCATCGACCAGGCTGGTAAATTCCACGCCCAGGCGGCTGACGGTTTGCAACGCGGTTTCGCCGCGTTTTGCTAGGTCGTCTACTTGTGGCAAGAATTTCCTGGCCATCGCATCGGTTAAGTTTTCGATTTCCTGACCGATTTGTTCGTCTGTCAGCGCCTTGCCTTTTTCCGATACCAAATTGATTTGGTACTGGAAACCTTCAAGCGCGTCGTTGCTCAATCCAAGATCGTCGCCTACTTGTTTGAGCAAAGTAGACGTTTCTTTCGCGGCATCGTTGAACGCGCCAAAAATCTCTTTAGCGGCCTTGGATAATCCCTGCGCAAACTCGCCAAGCTGCTTTTGGTTATCAGTCCAAATTTCTCCGGTTATCGCATCGACACGGGCAAAGTCTGTCTTGCTGCTGCGAAACACGCTGCCGCTGGCTTTGAATCTGGTTTGCAACATTCCGGATTCAAAGCCTTCCAATCCGATAAGGCCGCTTAATGTTGTCTCTTTTTGTTTTAACGGGCCGCGACCAAACAGCGCATTCAACAATGGGATTCCTGGCATCAGGTCGCCAAGAATTGGAATATCACCAATTTTGTTAATAAACTTTCCAAAACCGCCACCAATGCGCCTATCTCCGGCCAATCCTCTAAATAACTGAGTCGCCATATATGCGGCCATTAGAGGCCCCGCAGCAGCCGCAAATGCTGATCCCATGCTGGCGGCCATGCCGGTACTGGCGCCGGACGCGCCCCACAATGACATTGCACCGGATTCCGCCGCAAGCTGTGTCGCGGTTTTACCAGCCATGCCAGAAAAAAACGAACCCATAGAACCCGGCAGGGAACTGCCCATATTGCCTATAAATCCGGGCACTCCAAAACCGCCCTTGAACAGATTCAACGCGCTCGTTCCGAGATTGGCTATATCCCATGCCGATGCGCCACCCGATACCGCCCCACCAACGTTGCCCGATGCCGCAGCAGTTCCGGGCACGGCGAACATGGCTGTGAGTCCGATTGATTGCGCCAGTTTTAATGCGGCGAATTCGGACAGAATCCTGCCGACCGCAATTTTGGCGTTGCGCCACATGTCATCGAGGCCGCCGTTGAAAAAGTCGAAGATGCTGTTGGCTAGTGTCGATTGAATGTTTCGACCGGCTTGCATCCACAGTTGATCCATCTCAGACACGACGGATCGGTTGACCGCGCCGGTGTCGTTCAATGTTTTCTGGGCCTTTTCCAGCGCCCGGTTATAGGTTTCGATGGAGAGATATGGCTTCAGCCGCTCAAGTTCGGCGAGCGTCTGGT
>CAZVDN010000101.1:6243-7030 GCA_964625665.1 uncultured Streptomyces sp.
ATCTCCTGTTTCGATGCAACGGACTGGGTGATGTCGCGCGCGCGGGCTGCCTCTTTGTCGTATTCTTTGAGCTTGTACAGCTCCATGTCGAACGCTTTGGCTTGTTTTTCTATGGATTTTGTTGCGGAGTCGACGGCGGATGGAATCTGTGTCTGGAAATTGATGAGCTTCCTTTCACCGGTATCGACAGCGGCAGAAATTTTCTTTTCGCCGTTTAATACGGTGTCGATGAATTTGTCGTATGCTGCGCGCGATTTTGCGCTGTCCTCAGCCAATGCCTGGCCGATGAATTTCGCGCCTTTGAAATCCATTTGCGCCAGCGCCATCAATTGCGCAGCGCGCGCGCCAATCTCGCGCCCCATGCCTTGGAATGTATCGACAACCGTATAAGCCGCAATTGCCAGCCCCTTCAGCACGACTTTGGCCGATTCGCTCGCGACCGAGAACCCGCCGATTTGACCGGCGGATTGGTTAACCGCCCCGGCAATATTATTCAGTGTCGGCAGCAGATCGACGGCGAGCGACATAAACAGCCCGTTAACGCCCGCCTTGGATTTTGCGACCGCATCGTTAAACATCGACGCTTGTTGCGCCGATGCCGCAGAGGTTGCTTTTACGTTGTCTATGCCCCCGGCCAAATTATTCAACATCGGCAATAGTTCGGCGCCGCTTTTTCCGAATAGGGCGGTGGCGACGGCTGTTTTCTCCGCGCCGTCTTTATACTGCTGTAGTGAGCGTGCGACATCGATGTACACATCGGCGGCGGTGCGTAGCTGTCCGTTGCTAT
>CAZVDN010000101.1:7040-10484 GCA_964625665.1 uncultured Streptomyces sp.
CATTCAGCGCGCGGATCGCGTCGCTGCTGGGGTTGTCTATCTGCGCCAGCCCTTTGGCCAGACGGGTGATTCCCTGCTCGATCGGCGCGAATGCGTCGCCGAAATTCTTGGCGACTTTGGCGATGCGCGAGAGGTCTTCGACACTGGATCCGGTTTTCTGCGCGGCGTCGTCCAGGCTCTCGAGAACATTGATCGAGTCGCGTACGCGCGTGAACGCGGCATTGAGTCCGACCACGGATACCACTGCCCCGGCAACATTGCCCGCGACATTGCCCATAAATTCCTTGGCACTGCGCCCGGCTTGGTCGAAGGATGTTTGCGCGCCCTTGGCAAACTTGAGCGCTTCTTGGCTGCTACGGTCGAGTCCTTGTGTGTATTCGGCGTAGTCGAGCGCAAGTTTGACTACGAGGCTGCCTAATGCCGACATGATTCACGCTCCGCTTTTTCGTGCAGCACACCAAGGGCCGCCAATTCCATCAGTCTGATGTCGTCGAACATGGCCACCCTTCTCTTTTTCTTTACGCCGGGAATATTCATAAGCGATTCTACCGATGGATAATTAATGCCGATGAACCTACCGGCTGGAGACACAGTCCATTGTGTCTGAAGCGCCAGAAAGAGCGTGACGGACTCCCAGTTTTCCGGCCAGACTTCGCAGCCGTCCGCGTCATTGCCGGTTGCGAGTTTGCGCTCCGCTCCGGCAATGATGTCCGGCGGCGCATTGGCTGCGATAAGACCGTCGATGATGTTGCGGTCGGTCTGTATTTCTTCGTTGTTGCGGTCACCCGCCCAATACCGGGCGACCGCTTCTAGTTTTTTTCTCGCGCCTTGATCAGTCCGCTCCAGAAAGCCAGGCTCAGCCCGTGCAGCGCCTCCGGGACGCATATCAACATTTCCAGCGTGTCCGCGTTAAATGGCACCGGTTCGTTGTTGTCGTCGTTGAAATTCTCCCAACCGCAAAGCTTCTTGCGCATAACGTCCGGCTGCGGGAGTTTTCTAAGTTCTTCCAGCTCTTCAACTGTCGTCCGTAGGAAGCGCGCGGTGAACGTCGAGTAATCGTGCCCGCACTTGTCGTTTGGTGTGTAAACATCAACCTGCGCCGAGAAAGTCGGTTTCTTCGTGATTTTAAAAGCCATTTTTGATACCCCAAGGAATTAAATAAAAATTACCGGATCCGTCGATCCGGTTTTATGTGATCGCAATCGACAACTCGTCGTTGCCTGTATCCGGCAGGAAATCGAGGCCGAGGTTGTACATAGCGACGCCGTCTTTGTCCGCCTCTTTAATGTCGACCAACTGCACTTTCGGGCCGCCGATGGTGAATATGTTCCCGGCCACAGATCCGTGCGTCATGGACAGCGCAGCAAGCGTGCCGTCTTTTACGGCGGTATGCCATGCTTTTGTCGCAACGGAGGTCTGCGGTATCGAGATGCTGCCGCTGACTTTCCTGTCGGAAATCATCACCTCCTCGAGGTTCGGCATGTTGCGGTAAACTACTGTGTTACCTGAGTCGATCGAGAATGTGTCGAAAGATGTCGATACGCCGTGCATAGTGAATGCTGTGGTATTCACTTTATTCACCGCCACGGGCGCTCTGAACGCGGAAAAGTCGGAATCGGTCGGCAGCGTCGTATCCGTTGTGGCGGAATACAGCCCGGTCATTTTGATCGACATCATGGGGATTCCGCGCGCGTTCAGGCTGAAGCTCACCGATCCCATGCAGCCGACCATTTTGTGAAGCAACCCGTCCAGGTAGTAATACAGTGACGCCGATTTGAAACCAGTCGAAATCGGCTTATATGTGACGCTGGTCGATGCCACAATCGTTTCGCCGAAGCCGCACGCTTTCAACAAAGCGGCCCACGCTGGGACAGTTCCTGCAGCGGCCGCGCCTGCCAGTTCTATCTCCACGGCAATTTCACCGTGGAACGATACCTGAACTCTTCCGCTCGATCCAAGATATGGTTTCGCGTAATTGCGGTCGGCGAATTCGGCGACGACAGGCTGCGCATCCGAGATGCGCGCGCGCATCGAATTGGCCAGCGATGTCGGTACGGCATCCGTCCCGTATGTCGTTTCCTCTTTTACCGTGAGAACGACGTTTCGCATAAGTTTTCCGGACATTTCACTCCTCCTGTTTAGGTTTCCGTTCTGATTTTGAAATTCTGAAAATACGCATAGACGCCGGGCAGATCCTCAAAAGCAGCGTCTCCCGATTCTTCTTCTGTGATGAATCCGGCAATTGCTTCCATTGCCGTTTGCACGGATGCCGCCAGCGTTTTGAGTTCCGTGCGGGTCTCTGAAAACGTGGTTACAGTCACGGTGTGCTGCGTGTATCCTCCGCCAAGCACCCAGCCCGATTCCGGCGTGCTGTCGATCTCAAATACGATTGCGGGGAAAACCGGTTCCGGCGGCAATTCGACCGCCCACGAGTTCGCCAGCACCGCGTTCAATGCCGTGGTGATGGTGGTTCCGATGGTCATGGGTTATTTGTTGTATTTGGCTAAATCTTTATCAAGCCTGGTTTCCATTGCGGCGATGGCTTGTTGATGTTTGTTTTTTAGTGCCGGTTCAATGAAAGGATTCGGCTCCACGGAACCGGACGAATGACGTCGACGGCCTGTTATAGAGTCCATTTTGTATTTTTTTGTGCGGTTCGCCTTCTTCCCGTTCCTGAGTGTGGTTACATAACGGGTGATACCCGTCTCGTCGCTATCAGTCGCACGACCTACGATCCTGTGACCAAGTTCAACGAATCGCCAATAAAACGGGTCGTTCTCTCTCTTAATCATGACGCGGCCCTTGCGCTTCGAATAGGCCAGGTACTTTGTGTGTTTCTTACCAAGATCGCGCCCGTGTTTGACGCCTACGTGATATTGCTCAACCCCTTCAGGTACATCCCTCTCGCGCTTAATAGCAACGTTGCGTATCATGGCGCCGGATATTTTTAGCCCTTTTGATTGAGCGATTACTTTGGCTTCACTCTTGATAACCGAACCCGCCGAGGCAACCATCCGTCGCGATGTTTTCGATACCATGTCCTGGCGCAATTCCAGAAACTTTGATTTAAGCGCTCCTATCCCCAAAATCTTAGCTTCACCGCCCATCATTACCCCCGGTATCGCAAGTGATGATTAAATATTCGTTATTCTCCATGTAGTTATTCACATGGCGGATGTTGTAAAACTGCCCGTTGTAGCTGATGCGCATTTTGTTGGTCACTCCGGCTAGGTAATAAACAGTAAATTCCGTTCGTGCTTCCAATCTGTCGCCGCCTTTCGCGGTGGCTTGCCGTTCGTTCCCCGATAGGTTGTTGACCTTTGCCCACAGATTCGCGGCAAAATCCGCCCATGAATCGACCATGCCGCCTTCCGCGTCCTTGGTGCCGGTGCGGCTTTGGATGGTGATTTGCTGGTTCAGTTGGCCTGCGCCGGGTGCTGGCAT
>CAZVDN010000102.1:0-247 GCA_964625665.1 uncultured Streptomyces sp.
GATCGCCTTGTAGACGATGCCCGAATAGAAGTCGACGTTCGGATAGAGTTTGCGCTTGACGAAATATTCGTCCTCGAGCGCGATCTTTTCCAGCGCCATGGCGAGTTTGAACAGCTTGTCGTCCTTGAGGCCGAGTTCGTCGAGCACCTCGTGGCAGGTCTTCTGCATGATCTTGGCGCGCGGGTCGTAATTCTTGTAGACGCGGTGACCGAAGCCGTAGAGCATCGCGTGGTTGTCTTTTTCCTTG
>CAZVDN010000102.1:257-7767 GCA_964625665.1 uncultured Streptomyces sp.
GGAATACCGATCGCCTTGTAGACTATGCCCGAGTAAAAATCAACGTTCGGATACAGTTTGCGGGTGACAAAATATTCGTCTTCCAACGCAATTTTTTCCAACGCCATCGCCAGCTTGAAGAGTTTGTCGTCCTTGAGACCGAGTTCATCAAGAACCTCGTGACAGGTCTTTTGAATGATCTTGGCACGCGGGTCGTAGTTTTTGTAGACGCGATGACCAAAGCCATACAGCATCGTGTGATTGTCTTTTTCCTTGACGCGCTTGATGTAGGCGCCGATGTGATCGACGTCACCGATTTCCGCGAGCATCTTCAGCACCGCTTCATTGGCACCGCCGTGCGCCGGGCCCCACAGGCTGGCCACGCCGGCCGAAATACAGGCAAACGGGTTGGCACCTGACGAACCGGCGGTACGCACGGTCGAGGTCGAGGCGTTCTGTTCGTGGTCGGCGTGCAGGATCAGGATGCGGTCCAGCGCGCGCGTGATGGTCGGGCTCGACTTCCACTCGTCGCAAGGCGTGCCGAACATCATCTGCAGGAAGTTCTCGGTGTAGGACAGCTTGTTCTTCGGATACATGAACGGCTGGCCCTGGTTGTACTTGTAGACCATGGCCGTGATCGTCGGCAGTTTGGCGATCAGGCGGAACGCAGTAATCTCGCGGTGACGCGGATTGTTGATGTCGAGCGCGTCGTGATAGAACGCAGCCAGACCGCCGACCACGCCGCACAGGATCGCCATCGGGTGCGCATCCCGGCGAAAGCCTTGATAGAAGCGCGCGAGCTGTTCGTGCACCATGGTGTGCTTGGTGACGGTGGCGACGAACTCGTCCTTCTGCGTTGGATTCGGCAGCTCACCGTACATGATGAGATAGGCAACTTCGAGAAAATCGCAATGTTCGGCGAGTTGCTCGATCGGGTAACCGCGGTACATCAGGATGCCCTTGTCACCGTCGATATAGGTGATGGTCGAACGGCAGCTGGCCGTCGACATGAAACCAGGGTCATAGGTGAATTTGCCGGTTTTGGCATAGAGCGGACGGATATCGATCACGTCCGGGCCCACTGAGCCGCTCAGAACGGGAAAATCAATCGACGGCGTGCCGTCGGTGAATGAAAGGGTTGCGAGCTTCTCTGCCATGGGAATTCTCCGTTGATTCTTGAACTTAGAACGAATGATTATACGTGAATCGGCCGCCACTGAAAGCCGGTGCCGGCAAGCCTCAAACCGCCTTCAGCATGCCCAATACCGGTGCAAGGCGCTGGTCGGTAACCGGAATTCGCTCCATGATCAGATCAAGCAAATGGTTATCGTCCAAAGCCAGCAATTCCTTGAATTGTTCGAGCTGGACCGCGTCCAGCCCGGTCAAATGACTCTGGTTAAATCGCTCCAGAATCAAATCCAGTTCGAGCAGTCCGCGCCGGCAATGCCAGCGGATACGGTCGAGTTCGGCCACGGCCTGCCCTCACGCGCCTAAACGGTGCGCTTGACCATCATTTCCTTGATCTTGCCGATCGCTCGCGTCGGATTCAGGCCCTTCGGGCAGACATCAACGCAGTTCATTATCGAATGGCAACGGAAAAGACGGTATGGATCTTCAAGATTGTCGAGCCGCTCGCTGGTCGCCTCGTCGCGCGTATCGGCGAGGAAGCGATAGGCCTGCAACAGGCCGGCGGGGCCGACGAATTTGTCCGGGTTCCACCAGAACGACGGGCAGGACGTCGAGCAGCAGGCGCACAGAATGCACTCATACAACCCGTTGAGCTCTTCGCGGTCAGCCGGCGACTGCAGGCGCTCCTTCTCGGGTTCCGGCGTATCGTTCTGCAGATAGGGTTTGACCGAGTGGTATTGCTTGAAGAACTGCGACATGTCGACGATCAGGTCGCGGATCACCGGCAGGCCGGGCAGCGGACGGATGACGACCGGCTCTTTCACGTCGGCCAGCTTGGTAATGCAGGCCAGGCCGTTGCGGCCGTTGATGTTCATGGCATCGGAACCGCAAACGCCCTCGCGGCAGGAACGGCGCAGCGACAGCGTGTCGTCGTGCTCCTTGATGCGCACCAGCGCATCGAGCAGCATGCGGTCTGTCGGCTCGAGCTGGATGTCGTAATCCTGCATGCGCGGTTCGGCGTCAGTGTCCGGGTTGTAGCGGTAGATCGAGAATTTCATGGCAATGTCCTGAAAAACGGTCTTGTCGTGGTGTCGAGGGGTTACAGGCTCGTTCGCGATTAATACACGCGCGCTTTGGGCTGGAAGGTTTCCACGGTCAGCGGTTTGAGCTTGACCGGTTTGTATTCGAGCCGGTTGCCTTCCTTCGACCAGAAAGTGTGCTTCATCCAGTTGGCATCGTCCCGATTGGGGAAATCGCTGCGGTCATGCGAGCCGCGGCTTTCCTGACGCGCCGCTGCCGAAACCATGCTGGCCACCGCGGTCTCGACCAGATTGTCGAGTTCGAGGGCCTCGATGCGGGCCGTGTTGAACACCTTGCTCTTGTCCTTGATGAAGGTGTGTTTGACACGCTCCGACACCGCCGTCATCTTGCGCACGCCTTCAGCAAGGCTGTCGGGGAAACGGAACACGCCGCAATGCAGCTGCATGGTGCGGCGCATTTCTGCGCCGACTTCCGCCACGCTCTCGCCCGAAGTTGCGCTGTCGAGGCGCGCCAGTCGCGCAAGCGGACGGTCCGCCGCATCCTTCGGCAGTTCTTTCTGTGCTTTTTCGTTGCCGATGTCGCGAATGACCTGCTCCGCGGCCGACTTGCCGAACACCAGCAGATCGAGCAGCGAATTGGTGCCCAGACGGTTGGCGCCGTGCACCGACACACAGGAACACTCACCCGCCGCGTAGAGCCCGCGGACGATTTTTTCGTTGGCACCGTCCGGAATGTAGACCTGGCCGTGCATGTTGGTCGGAATCCCGCCCATTTGGTAGTGGCAGGTCGGCACGACGGGAATCGGGTCCTTCGTGCAATCGACGTTGGCGAACTTCATGGCGATTTCGCGGATGCCGGGCAAACGCTTGTCGATGACCTCGGCGCCCAGATGGTCGAGCTTCAGCAGGATGTATTCGCCATCCTTGCCGGCACCGCGGCCTTCCTTGATTTCGGTCGCCATCGCGCGCGACACAACGTCGCGCGAAGCGAGGTCTTTCACGGTCGGCGCATAACGCTCCATGAAACGCTCGCCGTTTTTGTTCAGCAGAAAGCCGCCCTCACCGCGCACGCCTTCGGTAATCAGCACGCCTGCACCGGCCACACCGGTCGGGTGAAACTGCCAGAACTCCATGTCTTCCAGCGGAATGCCGGCGCGCGCCGCCATGCCGAGACCGTCGCCTGTATTAATGAAGGCGTTGGTGCTGGCCGAGTAAATCCGCCCTGCACCGCCGGTGGCCAGCAATGTGGCCTTGGCCTGCAGGATCATGACTTCGCCGGTTTCCATTTCCATGGCCACGACGCCGAGCACGTCGCCCGCTGCATCACGGATCAGGTCCAGCGCCATCCACTCGACGAAGAACTGCGTATGTGCGCGCACATTGCGCTGATAAAGCGTATGCAGCATGGCGTGACCGGTACGGTCGGCCGCCGCGCAGGAACGCTTGACCGGGCCTTCACCGTAATTGCGCGTCTGACCGCCGAATGGACGCTGATAAATGCGGCCATCGGGCGTGCGGTCAAACGGCATGCCGAAATGTTCAAGTTCATAGACCGCTTCATTGGCTTTGCGGCACATGAATTCGATCGCATCCTGGTCACCCAGATAGTCCGAGCCTTTGACGGTATCGAACATATGCCAGTGCCAGTTGTCTTCGCCGTCATTGCCGAGCGAAGCAGCTACACCGCCCTGCGCCGCGACCGTATGCGAGCGCGTCGGAAACACCTTCGACAGCACTGCAACCTTGAGATTGGCTTCGGAAAGCTGGAGCGCCGCGCGCAGGCCCGAACCGCCCGCGCCCACGACTACCGCATCAAATTGCCTTTTGGTGATCGACATCTAGATTCCCCACAAAATTCTGACAGACCACGCGGCATAAACCACCAGCGCGGCGACAAACACCGAGTAGAGCGCAAGCCGCAACCCGGCATGCTTGATGTAATCCATCACGATGTCGCGAACACCTATCCATGCATGCAGAAACAGGCTGAACAGGAACAAGAGGGTCGCGAATTTCATCCATTGCGGAGAGAAAATCGCGCGCCACGCGGCATAGTCGAGCGCCGGGCTGCCCAGCACCTGAACGAAAAACACCGCGACATAAACAATCATCACAACAGCAGTGATGCGCTGAAAAATCCAGTCGCGCAGGCCGTAATGCGCGCCGACAACAATGCGATTTACCATATCTTCCACCCCATCAGCAGCGTCAGCACGATGCCGCCGCCGAACACCCAGAAACTGCTCGCGCGCGCCGAAGCAAGATCAACACCGATATCCAGGTCCAGCGCCAGGTAACGAATGCCGGCGCACAGATGATGGAAAAAGCCCCAGAACAATCCCAGCACAACCAGTTTCACCAGCACATTGGAGAAAAAATTGCGCATATCGGTAAAAGCACCGAAGGAAATCAGGCTTTCCTGAAAAACATACAACAACACTGGCAATGCGAAGAACAGCACGGCACCACTGACACGATGCATGATCGAGATGATTCCCGGCATCGGCAGTTTTATTTGAAACAGATTGAGATATTTAGGTCTGGTAGACATGTCGCTTCCGATTTAGATCGTCATTCCGTAGGCCGCACGGCACTCGTGCGGCAATCTGGCACGCAAGCCCTCTGGTTAAACGCGGGTTGCCGGCCGATTTTAGCAGCAAATTAAGTGTCCATGCTGCGCTGCATGAGAACGGCGCGTAGCCGTATCGACCCTGACGTACATCAAATAGTTCCCGCCGCAACCGGCGGAGAATTTCCAGTTGCCCGGCGAACGCAATTCGATGTGGATTTTCCGGTGACGCGCTTTGACACCCCCCGACCCGATTCGCTATTATCGAAGGTCTTGACCGCCTGTTACCTGCGCGCCCGAATTACTCCTATCAGCGCATGTGCCCGCCGTTCTTCAACGTCTGCAACTTGGTTTCGCTGGTTATTAACTGTTTGTTTTCTAATTGTTCCCGGGAGTCCCTGAAATGAAACGTCCTGTTCGTGTCGCTGTCACCGGCGCTGCCGGCCAGATCGGCTACAGTCTGCTGTTCCGCATTGCCTCCGGCGAAATGCTCGGCAAAGATCAACCCGTGATCCTGCAGATGCTCGAAATCCCGGATGAAAAAGCGCAGAAGGCGCTCGGCGGCGTCATGATGGAACTCGACGATTGCGCGTTCCCGCTGCTCGCCGGCATGGTGCCGACCAGCGACCCGATGGTTGCCTTCAAGGATGTTGAATACGCCCTGCTCGTCGGCGCGCGCCCGCGCGGCCCCGGCATGGAGCGCAAGGACCTGCTCGAGGCCAACGGCAAGATCTTCGGACCGCAGGGCAAAGCCCTGTCGGAAGTCGCCAGCCGCGACGTCAAGGTGCTGGTAGTCGGCAATCCGGCCAATACGAACTGCCTGATCGCCATGAAGAACGCGCCAAAGCTGAAGCCGACGCAATTCACCGCGATGATGCGTCTCGACCACAACCGCGCGCAGACGCAAATCGCGCAGAAAATCGGCAAGCCGGTTTCCAGCATCAAGAAGCTGACGGTCTGGGGCAACCACTCCGCCACCCAGTATCCGGACATTTTCCAGGTCGAATCCGACGGCAAAAAAGTCTGGCCGCTGATCAACGACCAGGACTGGCTTGAAAAAACCTTCATCCCGGTTGTGCAAAAGCGCGGCGCGGCCATCATCGACGCGCGCGGTCTCTCTTCCGCAGCGAGTGCCGCGAATGCCGCCATCGAACACATGCGCACCTGGACCTTCGGCACCGCCGAGGGCGACTGGGTCACCATGGGTGTGCCGGCGGACGGCAGCTACGGCATTCCCGAGGGCACGATGTTCGGCTACCCCTGCACCTGCAAGGACGGCAAATACACCGTGGTTCAGGGCATCGAACTCTCCGAGTTCAGCAAGGGCCGCATCCAGGCTACGCTTAAAGAACTCCAAGAAGAACGCGACAGCATCAAGCACCTGCTGGGCTGAAATCGCGCGGAATCGAATCGGGGCGGATGACCGGCAACGGCTCCGCCCCTTTTTTGTTATGCGTATCTTTCCAACAATGGCGAGGAGATGAACTTGAGCGCAAACGAATCCGCCCCTGCATTCAAACCGAAAAAATCGGTCGCCCTGTCCGGCGTTCCCGCCGGCAATACCGCGCTGTGCAGCGTCGGCCGCAGCGGCAACGACCTCAATTACCGCGGCTATGACATTCTGGAAATTGCGGACCACTGCGAATTCGAGGAAATTGCCCACCTGCTGGTGCACGGCAAATTGCCCAACGCCGCCCAGCTTGCCAATTACAAACTCAAGCTCAAGTCACTGCGCGGCCTGCCGCAGGCCGTCAAGGGCGCGCTCGAATGCATTCCCGCCGCCGCGCATCCGATGGACGTCATGCGCACGGGCTGCTCGGTGCTCGGCACCGCCCTGCCGGAAAAGGACGACCACAATCAGCCCGGTGCACGCGACATCGCCGACCGTCTGATGGCTTCGTTCGGCTCGATGCTGCTCTACTGGTACCACTACAGCCAGAACGGTCGCCGCATCGATGTCGAAACCGATGACGATTCGATCGGCGGCCATTTTCTGCATCTGCTGCACGGCAAGGCGCCGCGCGAGTCGTGGGTGCGTGCCATGCACACCTCGCTGAACCTCTACGCTGAACACGAATTCAATGCGTCAACATTCGCCTGCCGCGTCGTCACCGGCACCGGCTCAGACATCTATTCGGCCATCACCGGCGGCATCGGCGCACTGCGCGGCCCGAAACACGGTGGCGCCAATGAAGTCGCCTTCGAGGTCATGAACCGCTACAACAGCCCCGACGACGCTGAACGCGACATCGTCGCGCGCATTGCCAGCAAGGAAACAGTCATCGGCTTCGGCCACCCCGTCTACACCATCGCCGATCCGCGCAACAAGATCATCAAGGAAGTCGCGCGGCGCCTGTCGAAAGAGTCAGATGACATGGCGATGTTCGAAATCGCCGACCGCATAGAAGCTGTGATGATGCGCGAGAAAAAAATGTTCGCCAACCTCGACTGGTTCTCTGCGGTGTCCTATTTCAAAATGGGCGTGCCGACCGCCATGTTCACGCCGTTGTTCGTCATATCGCGCACCAGCGGCTGGTCGTCCCATGTCATCGAACAGCGC
This sequence comes from uncultured Streptomyces sp., assembly GCA_964625665.1. Classification (GTDB taxonomy): domain Bacteria; phylum Pseudomonadota; class Gammaproteobacteria; order Burkholderiales; family SG8-41; genus PALSA-1004. The sequence goes on from CAZVDN010000102.1 coordinate 7,534, forward strand.
ATCGACGGCAAGATCATCCGTCCGACGGCCAATTACACCGGCCCCGAGGGACGCGCCTACACGCCAATCGAGCAACGCGACTGAAACGCCGCCCAGCCTCCCCACCGACATGCCCATGGGTCTGAACTTGAATCTGTGAACTCGCGTCTTCTTTTTCCGTTCTTTTCTTTTTCGTTTGTTAAGTTTTGTGGCTTTTTGTGTTTGGTTGTTTGAGTTTTTTTCTCCTTTTGTTTG
>CAZVDN010000102.1:7777-10463 GCA_964625665.1 uncultured Streptomyces sp.
TGCCGCTGATCTCCGTCCTCGGCATGTTGTGGATTTATCAGGAAAGCAGCGACGTCGAGCGCATCGCCTCGCAGTCCGAGGCGACGTTCTGGCTGGTGCTGCCGTCCTTGCCGATGTTTCTGCTGCTGCCCGTCATGCTGCGTCATGGCATGGGTTTTTATTTTGCACTCGGCCTCAATTGCGCGCTGACTGCCCTGCTTTATCTGGGCATGGTGAAATTCGGCGGCGCGGTCGGCCTCAAGTTTTGATTCCCGCATACTCACTGAACGGAAAATCATGTCCTCAGCCATCTCGAACAACCGCCCCAAACCTGACCAGGTCATTACCGACATTGCCGACTACGCGCTGAAGTTCTCCGTCAAAAGCGCCGAGGCCTACAACACCGCCCGGCTCTGCCTGATGGATACACTGGGCTGCGGCCTTGAAGCCCTTAGCTATCCGGCATGCACCAAACTGATGGGTCCGATCGTCCCGGGCACCATCGTGCCCAATGGCGCCAAGGTGCCGGGCACCGCCTATGTGCTCGATCCGGTCGCCGCCGCATTCAATATCGGTTGCATGATCCGCTGGCTCGATTTCAACGACACCTGGCTGGCCGCCGAGTGGGGACATCCCTCGGACAATCTTGGCGGCATTCTCGCTACCGCCGACTGGATTTCGCGTAACAACGTCGCCGCCGGCAAAAAGCCGCTGCTCATGCGTGACGTGTTGACGGGCATGATCAAAGCACACGAAATCCAGGGCATCATCGCGCTGGAAAACAGCTTCAACCGCGTCGGACTCGACCACGTGCTGCTGGTGAAGGTCGCCAGCACCGCGGTGGTCACTGCGATGCTCGGCGGCAGCCGCGAAGAAGTCATCAATGCGGTCTCCAATGCCTGGATCGACGGGCAGTCGCTGCGCACCTACCGCCATGCGCCCAACACGGGGTCGCGCAAATCCTGGGCGGCCGGCGACGCCACCAGCCGCGCCGTGCGCCTTGCGCTGATGGCCCTCAAGGGGGAAATGGGTTATCCCTCGGCGCTGACGGCGAAAACCTGGGGCTTTTACGATGTGCTGTTCAAGGGCAAACCCTTTGCCTTCCAGCGCAAGTACGGCTCCTACGTCATGGAAAACGTGCTCTTCAAGATCTCCTTCCCGGCTGAATTCCATGCGCAAACCGCGGTAGAATGCGCAGTTCGTCTGCACGATCAGGTCCGCGACCGCATCGACCAGATCAAGAAAATCGTCATCACCACCCATGAATCGGCCATTCGCATCATCGACAAGCAGGGCCCGCTGGCCAATCCGGCCGACCGCGACCATTGCATCCAGTACATGACCGCCATCGGCTTGCTCAAAGGTAACCTGACCGCGGCGGACTACGAAGACAGCGTCGCCGGTGATCCGCGCGTGGACGCCCTGCGCAACAAAATGGTCTGCGTCGAAAACCGCCAGTGGAGCAAGGACTACCTCGATCCGGCCAAACGCTCGATCGCCAACGCCGTGCAGGTGTTCTTCAAGGACGGCAGCAAAACGTCGAACATCGCCGTCGAATACCCGATCGGCCACCGCCGCCGCCGCAAGGACGGCGTGCCGCTGCTCGAAGCCAAATTCAAAACCAATCTGGCGCGCCGCTTTGCCGCAAAACAGCAGCACGCAATCCTCGCGCTGTGCAAGGACCAGCGCCGGCTGGAGAACACGCCGGTCAATGAGTTCGTCGATCTCTTCGTCATTTGATCAACCGCAATAAGAATTTTTAGTTTCGTTTTCGTCAGGAGCGTTTATGCCGCACAATCTTTTCAACTCACTCAGCGAATTCAAACCGTCGGCCGGCAAGACCGGGAAATACTATTCCCTGGCCGCGCTGGAAAAAGCCGGCCTGGGCAAGATTTCGCGGTTGCCGGTCAGCATTCGCATCGTGCTCGAATCGCTGGTGCGTTTCTGCGACGGCAAGCGCGTCACCGAAGAGCACGTGCGCAATCTCGCCGCCTGGCAGCCGAACGGCAAGCGCACCGCGGAAATCCCTTTCATCGTCGTGCGCATCGTGTTGCAGGACCTGATCGGCTTCGGCGCCCTGAACGACCTCTCGGCCATGCGCGCCGCCGCCGAGCGCCAGGGCCTCGCTGCAAGCAAGATCGAACCGCTGGTGCCGGTCGACGTGGTTGTCGACCACTCGGTTGAAATCGACGTTTACAACCGTCCCGACGCCGTGCAAATGAACCAGGAAATCGAATTCAAGCGCAATGCCGAGCGTTACCGCTTCGTCAAATGGGCACAGGGCGCGTTCGAGACCGTGCGCGTCGTACCGCCGGGCAACGGCATCATTCACCAGATCAACATGGAATACCTGTCGCGCGGCGTCTGGGAAAAAGACGGCGTGTGGTTCCCCGACACCGTTTTCGGCACCGACTCGCACACCACCATGGTGAACGGCATCGGCGTCGTCGGCTGGGGCGTCGGCGGCATCGAAGCCGAAGCCGGCATGCTCGGCCAGCCCAATGCCTTCCTCACGCCGGACGTCGTCGGCTGCCATGTCACCGGCAAACTGCGTGAAGGAGTCACCGCTACCGACCTCGCGCTGACCGTCACCGAACTCATGCGCAAGACCAAGGTCGTCGGCAAGTTCGTCGAGTTCTTCGGCGAAGGCGCCGCTGCACTGACCGCTGCCGACCGTTGCACGGTCGCCAACATGGCGCCGGAATAC
>CAZVDN010000103.1:0-10462 GCA_964625665.1 uncultured Streptomyces sp.
GATCAAACAGGGCCTGACGGCCGGTGCCATGCTGCCGCTGCTGCCGCAATTCAATGTCGAACGCTATATCGATGCGATCGGCCGTTACCGCTGCACCGTGATTTCCGGCGTGCCGACCATGACCTCGATGGTGCTGGCGCGCAAGGACCTGCTCGCCAAAACCGATGTCACCTCGGTGCACACGGTGATGATGGGTTCGGCCCCCGCATCGCTGCAGATCCTGCGTGATCTCAAACACGATTTTCCCAATGCCGAAGCATTGGTGGTTTACGGCGTGACCGAAGGCGGCCCGGTGCCGCTGGGCCCGCACCCCGACGGCAAAACGCGTCCCTCGGGTTCGATCGGCGTGCCCTATCGCGGCACCGAAGCGAAGCTGATCAATGGGCCGTCGGCGAACGAAGGCGAACTGGTTCTGAAGAACCCCGGCATCCTGCTCGGTTACCACAACATGCCGGAAGAAACCGCCAAACGCATCCGCAATGGCTGGTACCACAGCGGCGACATCTGCCGACGCGATGCCGAAGGCTTTTACTGGTTCGTCGGCCGCACCGACGACATGTTCGTCTGCGGTGGTGAAAACATTTTCCCGATCGAAATCGTCTCGCTGCTGGAAAAACACCCGGCCGTGCATCAGGCCGTGGTGCTGCCGTTCGCACACGAACTTAAGGGCCAGGTGCCTTATGCCTTCGTCGTGCTGCGCCCCGGACAAACCATCACCGAACAGGCGCTGAAAGAATACGCGCTTGAACACGGCCCCGCCTATCAGCACCCGCGCCGCGTGTTCTTCCTTGAGCGCATGCCGCTCGCCGGCACCAACAAAATCGATCAGGCGGCCTTGCGCCGGCTTGCCGCAGAAACCCCATCCGCAATCCCTCAACAGAAAGCACATCATGGCTGACATCACTTCCATCGAAACTCTGCAAAAACTGATCACCCGCGGCCCGTTCAACCAGTGGCTGAATTTCACCGTGCTGAAGGCCGACGCCGAAGGCATTGAAGTGAAGGCCGGCTGGCGCGAAGAATGGGTGGTCAATCCTGACCGTAAATACACGCACGGCGGCATTCTGGCCGCGATCGTTGACGTCGCCGCCGACTACGCGATTGCCGCGCAACTCGGCCGTCCGGTGCCGACCATCGACATCCGCGTCGATTATCACAAGGCCGCGATGCCCGGCGACCTCATCGCCAAGGCGCGCGTCGTGCGCAGCGGCAGCCAGTACTCGACGGCAGAAGCCTACATCTATGACAAAGACGGCGCGCTGGTCGCCAGCGGCCGCGGCACCTACTTCACCGCGCCGCCGAAAGCCTGATCAGCGCGGCTCTGACTGACGACCGCATGCCACCGAACCCGGCCATTGCTGCACGCCCCGGCGCGGCGCGATACGAAATCGCCGCCAAGCGCGTGACGCTGCTCGCCGTGCTGGTCGGCATCTGGTGGCTGCTGTCGTTGCGCTATCCGCATTACGTGCTGCCGGGGCCGCTGCGCGTCTGGGACGCGCTGGCGCTGATCGTCGATAACGGCGATCTCTGGCGCAATCTCGCCGTCACGCTCAAGCGGGTCTGCATCGGTTTCGGGCTGGCGGCGGTCGTCAGCGTGCCATTGGGCATCATGCTCGGCGCGATCCGTTCCCTCGGCGACTTCTTCGAACCGGTGCTGCCGGTGCTCAATACGGTGTCATCGGCGATCTGGGCAATCTTCGGCATCATCTGGTTCAGCATTTCCGAAGCCTCGATCATCTTCGTCGTTTTCATGACGGCAATGCCGCTCATTATCACGAACGTGTGGCAGGGCACGCGCGCGGTCAACGCCGATTTCATCGAGCTTGCGCACACGCTGCGCATGCCCGGCTGGAAGGTCATGCGCAAGATTTACCTGCCAACCGTGATGCCCTATTTTTTCTCGGGCGCGCGCCTTGCATTCGGCTTCGGCTGGCGCGTCAGTCTCGTTGCCGAAACCATCGGCGCCTCGAGCGGCGTCGGCTACCGCCTGCGCCAGGCCGCCGATCTGATCCAGACCGATCAGGTGTTCGCCTGGACCATCACCATGATCGCCATGATGGTGGCGCTCGAATCGGGCGTGCTGAAACCGCTTGAAAATCACCTGTTCCGCTGGAAAAAAGAAGCCGAAACACAGTAACCGGAGAATGCCCCCATGAAAAAACGCCTGATCGTTGCCATTACCGGAGCCACCGGCGCCGTCTACGGCATCGGCATTCTCAAGCAGCTGCGCGCCATCGGCGGCTGGGAATCCCACCTCGTGCTCTCCGAAGCCGGCGTGCTCAATGCCTGGCAGGAACTCGGGCTGAAACGCACCGACATCGAGAAACTCGCCGATGTCGTGCACAACCCGCGCGATATCGGCGCCACCATCGCCAGCGGCTCGTTCATCACGCAAGGCATGGTGATCGCGCCGTGCTCGATGAAAACGCTCTCCGGCGTGGCGCACGCCTTCTCCGACAACCTTGTGGTGCGTGCCGCTGACGTCATCCTCAAGGAACGCCGCCGCCTCGTGCTGATCACGCGCGAAGCGCCGCTCAATCTCGCCCACCTGCGCAACATGGTGGGCGTCACCGAAATGGGCGGCATCATTTTCCCGCCGGTGCCGGCTTTTTACAGCAAGGTGAAAGACATCAACGGCATGGTCAACCACACGGTCGGCCGCATCCTCGACCTGTTCGACGTGCAACACGAAAACATCGCGCGCTGGGAAGGCATGAGCGCCGCGGTCGGCAGCAAATCCAAAAGCAAGGGCAAAAAATCATGAGTGAAAATTTCCGCCAGTTCCTCGAGCGTCTGCGCAGCGAAAAGGAACTGATCGATATCAAGCAGCCGGTCGACATCCGTCATATCGCCACACTGGTCGATCAGTCCCAACACGCCTTGTGGTTCCACAATGTGATCGGATACGACATTCCGGTGGTCTCCGGCATCATCCGCACGCAAAAACGTGCCGCCATGGGCATGGGCGTGCAGAACTGGGCCGACATCGAGGCCATGCTCGAACGCGGCATCACCAATCCCATCGCCCCGCGCCATCTGAAAACCGCACCGCACAAGGAAGTGATTCAGCGCGGTGCCGATGTTGATCTGTTCAAACTGCCGGTGCCGATGTCGTCGATCTATGACGGCGGCCCGATGATCACCGCCGGCGTCGTCATCGCCAAAGACCCGGAATTCGGCCTCAACTCCGGCATGTACCGCTTCATGGTCAAGGAAAAAAACATCACCGGCATCGACATCGTCACGCCGAACAACATGCGCCTGTTCGCACAGCGCGCGTTCGAAGCCGGCCGGCCCTGCCCAATTTCGATTTCGATCGGCACCCATCCGTTTGAAATCATGGGTTCGGGCTTTCGCGCGCCGCTCGGCGTCGATGAAATGGGCATTGCCGGCGGCATCCGCGGCGCACCCGTCGATCTGGTGTCCTGCGAAACCATCGACATGCCGTGCATTGCCGACGCCGAGATCGTGCTCGAAGGCGAAATCCTGCCGACCGGCTGGGTCTTTCCTGAAGGCCGCTTCGGCGAATTTACCCGCCTGATGGGCGGCCTGCACTGGAACCCGCAGGTGCGCATCAATGCGGTGACCATGCGCCGCGACGCCGTCTATTACGCGCTGCACATGCCTTGGGAAAACACCTGGCTCGCCGCGCCGACGCGTTACAACGCCATCCGCCGCGCGCTGAAAACCGCCGGCGTGCAGGTCAAGGACATCAACGTCACGCTCGGCGGCTGCGCGTTCTGGCACGCCGTCATTTCGATCAAGAAACAATCGGGCGAAGGCAAGAACGCGCTGCTCGCCGCGCTATCTGTGATGGACCTCAAACACGTCGTCGTCGTCGATGACGATATCGACGTCTGGAACGCGATGGACGTCGAATGGGCCATCGCCACGCGCGTCCAGGGCGACCGCGATGTGTTCGTGATTCCCGGTGCGCGCGCCAAACCGCTCGACCCCAGCCTCGCGGTGATGCCGCCGGGCGTGGTGCCCACCGGGGCCAAGGTCGGCATCGACGCCACCATTGGCGAAGGCATTCCGAAAGAACGCTTCGAGCGCATCGCCTATGCCTACGCCGACCGCGCCAAGATTGCCGACTATGTCGGCGGCAAGGCCGACCCCGCGCCCGCCGCGGGCGGCAACGACGAAAAACTGATCGCCGCAGTCGCCGCGAAAATCGTCGCCCTGATCGAAAAAACGCCGCTCTACTATCAGGATGTCGCCGCCCAACTGGGCGATCACGATTTTCAGACCGTGGCGCGCGCGCTCGGACAACTCTACAGCGCGGAGAAGCTCTGGCAGGATCCGCGCGGCCGCCTCTGCCTGCGCGATTCTGTGTTCGCTGCCAAGCCGCCCGCCAAAAACTGAAGTTCACCAATGTCCGAAGTGCTCAACACCGTCGAGACCATTGCTGATGCCGGCGCTGATTTTGGCGCAATTGCGCTCGACGGCATCAGCAAGTCCTTCCCAGGCCAGAATGGCGAAACGCTGGCGGTGCTGGACAACATCAGCCTGTCGGTGCGCTCGCATTCGATCGTCGCTCTGCTGGGCGCATCGGGTTGCGGCAAATCGACGCTGCTCAACATCATCGCCGGCCTGGTCCGGCCGGACCGCGGTGAAGTCAGTTTCGGCGGTGTGCCCTCGGCGCAGTTTCATGGCTGGCGCAGCATCAGCTACATGTTCCAGGAAGACCGCCTGCTGCCCTGGCGCAGCACGCTGGCCAATGTCGAATTCAGCCTTGAAGCCGGCAACATGCCGCGCGCCGAACGCCATGCGCGTGCCCGCGATGCGCTGAAACTGGTCGGCCTCGACGGTTTCGAAGACGCCTTCCCGCACCAGCTCTCCGGCGGCATGCGCTCCCGCGTCGCGCTGGCGCGCAGTTTGGTGACGGAACCCGCCACGCTGCTGATGGACGAGCCCTTCTCCAAGCTCGACGCGCAGACGCGCGCGCAAATGCATGGTGAACTGTTGCGCATCCATGAACTCAAGCACATGACCATCGTCTTCGTCACCCATGACGTCGAAGAAGCGGTCATCCTCGCCGACGAAGTGGTCGTGCTCGCCCCGCGTCCCGGCCGCATCCGCGAGATCGCGCCGATTGACTGCATGCGCCCGCGCGACGCCACCGAACCGGCCGCTATCCGCGCCATCCAGCACCTGCGCAGCCTGATCTGAGGAGATCAGTCGAAGCACCGTATAATGGCGGCAACCCATTGCCTGCTTTTATCCGGAGACTTCACGTGAAATCCACCCTGTTGCGCCTGCTGGCGATCGCCCTGATCGCCGCCTCATCATCGTCATTCGCCCAGAAAATCAAGGTCGGCTACTGGACCAGCGGCTTCTCGCTGGGCTTCGGTGCGGTCATGGAACAGATGAAGTTCGCCGAAAAGGAAGGCCTCGACATCGAATGGGTGAAGTTCGCCGAAGTCAACGGACCGACGCGGGCGATCCCGACGCACGCGATCGATCTCGCCTTCGGCGCGCCTTCGGCGACCTCGATGGCCATCATCGCGGACGGCATTCCGGTGAAAATCGTGCTGTCCACACAGATCGCCGAATCGCAGTTCATCGTGCTGGCCGATTCGCCGATCAAGTCCATCAACGACCTCAAAGGCAAAAAGATCGGTATGACCGCGCCGCCGTCGGCAATGCACGCCATCGTCAGCGCCGTGCTCGAAAACAACTTCGGCCTCAAGGCCGCCGATTACACCGTCGCGCCGGGAAATGAAAGCCGGCTGGCACAGTTCGTCACGCAGAAGGACGCCGATGCCGCCGCGATCCGTTCGGTCACCATCGCGCAGATGAACGAAGTCAAACTGCGCGCACTCGGCAATGTGGTCGATGAGTGGAAAAAGATGACCAAGTCGAGTTCTCCGCCGACGCTCGCGGTGACCATTGTGCATAACGACTATCTGTCGAAAAACGCCGATGCGGTGGCGAAGTTCATCGCCGCCACCCGCAAGGCCGTCGAATGGGGCAGCAAGAACAAGACACAGGTTGCCGAGATCCTGCGCAAGGCCGCCAATATGGACGCGACCGATTCGCTGGCCTATGCCAACCAGTGGGACAGCGCCTATTTCGCCAGCTTCGAACCGCAGGACATCGCCACGCTGAAACGCATGAACCAGATTTTCAAGGCCGCCGGAACCGCCAAGCAGGACGTGCCCGACAGCGCCTTTGTCGCCGAGCCCTATATCAAGTCCAAGCAAATCAAGTAGTGCCATGCCGCAAGCCACCACCAGGCGCGCCGTCAAACTGCGCCTGCATCTCGAAAATTCGCGCAAGAAGCCCGGCGAGAAACAGTACACGCTCGAACGCTATGAGGCTGTGGCGAAAAAACACCGCGCCGCCGCCCGCCGCCTCGAAGTCAGCGTCGGCCATGACGGCAATATCAGCGACCGCGAACTGGCCAAAGTCGATTTCATGCTCGGCGTGCCGCCCGACCGCGCGCGGCTGAAAACCGCTGCCACACGCCTTAAATGGCTGCACTGCACGATGGCCGGTGTCGATGCACTGCTGCCGCTCGACTGGCTGCCGCCGCAGGCGCAGTTCACCAACAACGTCGGCGTGCACGGCCACAAGGCACGCGAATATGTGCGCATGGCGATCACGCTGCTGCACACGCGGCTGCCGCAGATGCTCGCCAACCAGCGCAAACACCGCTGGCAGCAGATTTTTTCGCCGGCGCTGCCCGGCAGCACCGCCGTGGTCGTCGGCCTCGGTGACGTCGGTGGCGGTGCGGCGCAGGCGGCACGCGATCTCGGCCTAAAGGTCATCGGCGTGCGCCGCAGCGGCAAGGCTTCGCCGCTTGCCGATCGCACCGTCAAACTGTCCCAACTCGACCGCGTGCTGCCGTTGGCCGACGTAGTCGTGCTCGCCGCGCCGAATACTGCCGAAACACGCAATCTGCTCAACGCGCGCCGCATCGGCCTGCTGAAAAAAGGTTGCGGTATCGTCAACATCGGTCGCGCGACGCTGCTCGACCACAAGGCACTTTGCAGCCGGTTGCGCAATGGCACGCTGTGCGGCGCGGTGCTCGACGTCATGCCGATCGAGCCGCTGCCGGCGAACTCGCCCTTCTGGAATGTGCCCAACCTGATCGTTACGCCACACATTTCCTGTGACGATTCCGACTATGCTGCGTTGACGCTGGAGCGCTGGTTTCTCAACTTCGAACGCCTGCTGTTCGGCAAGCCCCTGAACAACCGCATCGACCCGCAACGCGGTTACTGAACAAAGGCCGCCATGGCGATCACCAAAACTGCCGCCCGCATCGCCGCCGCCCAGCCGCCGCGCCCCGGCAAACTCAATCTTGACCACATCGCGCATTTCGTGCCGGACATCGATGCCGCCTCGGCCGCGTTCGAGGCATTGGGCTTTACACTTACGCCCTTCTCGGCGCAAATGCAGCGCAATGACGCCGGTGAACTCGTGCCGGCCGGCGCCGGCAATCGCTGCATCATGCTCGAACGCGGTTACATCGAATGCCTGACACCGACCGGCGACACGCAGATCGGCAATCAGTTGCGCGATGCCATCGCCCGTTATACCGGTTTGCACCTGATTGCCTTCGGCACCGGCGACGCCGCCGCCGATCATGCGCGCTTGGGCAACCAGCAGTTCGCGCCGCTGGCGCCAGTTGATCTGCAACGCCGGATCTGCACAGTCGATGGCGAAGGCACGGCGCGCTTCAGCGTCGTGCGCGTGCCGCCGGGCACGATGGCAGAGGGCCGCATCCAGTTCTGCCAGCAGCACACGCCTGAACTGCTGTGGCAATCGCGCTGGACGCGCCATCTGAACAAGGCAGTGGCACTGAATGCCGTGATTGCCTGCGTCGAAAATCCCGACGAGGCGGCACAGCGTTACGCCGGCTTCACAGGCATTGCTGCGGCGGCGCAGGGTGACGACCGCATCATCGATACCGCGCGCGGGCGCCTGCTGCTGGTTTCCGCGGCGGCCGTGCAGCGTGTGTTCCGCATCGATCCGCCGGTGCTACCGTGGATCTTCGGCAACGTCATGGCCACCGCTGACATGGAAAAAACGCGTGCCTGCATCGTCGCCAGCGGATTGCCGCACGGCATGCTCGGTGACGGGCGCCTCTACGTGGTGCCGCCACCGGCCGTCGGCGGCATCATGATTTTCGAAGCGAAGCGGACGGCGCCTTTTACGCTGTCCTGACCGGCAACCGCCGGCTGCAGTTGTGACAGGAAATGCGCGGCGAAGCGCCGCCTTCAATCGCCCTTGATGCCTGCGGCGCGGATGACGCGGCCGAATTTCTCGATATCGGCACGTATCGTCGCGGCAAATTGTTCCGGACTGTCGCCGATGGTCTCGTAGCCGAGTTCGCCGAAGCGTTGCCTGACGTCCGCCGACTTCAGTCCGCCGATGATGGCGGCGTTGAGTTTGGCAACCGTGTCCCTGGGCACACCGGCCGGCGCAATGATGCCGAACCACGCATCGACGGCATAACCCTTGACCCCAGATTCGGCGACCGTCGGCAGGTTCGGCGCAATTGCCGCACGACGACTGCCGGCCACCGCCAGAAGGCGCAGCTTGCCGATTTTTTCGAACGGGGCAAGCGCCGCATAGTCGGCGATCATCATGTCGATCTGGCCGGCCATCGTATCGGTGACCGCCGGTGCCGTGCCTTTATACGGGACATGGACCAGATTGGCACCGCCTTCGGCGCGCAGCAACTCGGCCGCCAGATGCGACATCGATCCGGAGCCCGAAGAGCCGAAACTCAGCCCGCCTTTATGCGCTTTCGACGCAGCGATCAGTTCGCGGACCGTTTTGGCAGGCACGTGCGGATTGACCGCCACCGCGTAGGGCACAAACGCAACGTTCGAAATGGCCGTCATTTCGCGCGCGTCGTAGGCCAGTTTCGAATAAAGCCCGGGCGCCACGGCGAGGCTGCTGGAGCCGCCCATCGCCAGCGTATAGCCGTCCGCCGCTGCCTTCGCCGCCAGTTCGAGGCCGATGGTGCCGCCGGCGCCACCGCGGTTCTCGATGACCACGGCGTGTCCCCAGGTTTCATTCAGCTTCTGCCCAATGACACGCGCAATAATGTCATTGGGACCGCTGGGCGCAAACGGCACGATGAGCTTGATCGGTTTGGCCGGATAGGCCGGCTGGGCCGACACCACGCCGGACAGGGTCGCCAGCGCAAACGCACACGCCAGCGCGCGCAATTTTCTAGGGGGGATCATGCAAACTCCTGTAAACGGCAAACGGTGCCGCGGTCACCCGCGATCCTTCGCAAGCAACGTGCCAGCAACACCCATAAGGCGTGCGGAGTGTGCCACGCGCGCCGGCTGGAATGAAGTAATCAAAATTTCGTTGGTAATAACCGCGCGAACTATCACGCGACAGCGGGCGGGCGCACTCGGGAAGTGCGGCAACCGCCCTGCGCGCTCCAACAGGGTGCCTGCAGCAGCGGCTTATTCCAGCTTGATACCGGCCGCCTTGATGATCTTCGCGTACTTGTCGATCTCGACCTTGAGCAGCTTGCGCATGTCGGCAGGCGCCATGGTCAGAGGCTCCGCGCCATTGCGCTCAAACTGGTCTTTCATTTCCGGTGCACGCGCCACAGCGACCAATTCCGTTTCCAGCCGCTTCAGAATCGGCGCCGGCGTGCCCTTTGGAGCGAAAAATCCCAGCCACAACGAGGCATCAAATCCCGGATAGCCTGCTTCTGCGACGGATGGCACCTCGGGCAGCGACGGCGAGCGCTTCGGCGTGCCCACCGCAATGGCACGCAAACGGCCCGCTTTGGCCTGCGCCAAAACCGCCGGCATGCTGCCGAACAGGACCTGCACCTGACCGCCGATCGTGGCGGTGTTGGCCGGGCCATTACCGTTGAATGGAATATGCACAACGTCGATGCCGGCGGCGGTTTTCAGCATTTCCATCGCCAGTTGCGTGGTGGTGCCGGTGCCCGCAGACGCATAATTGAGCTTGCCGGGCTGCGATTTCGCCAGCGCGACGAATTCAGCCAGCGTATTGGCCTTGACCGCCGGATTCAGCACCAACAGGTAAGGCGTCGTCGCCACCAGCGTGATCGGCTCGAAGTCCTTGAGCGGGTCGTATTTCAGACTGGAATAAGCACCGGCGGCGATGACATGGGTGCTCGTGGTGCCCATGGTCAGTGTGTAACCGTCGGGATTCGCACGCGCCGCAATCTCGGTGCCGAGCGTGCCGCCGGCCCCGCCGCGATTGTCGATCACGACCTGCTGGCCAAGGCGCTCGCCCAGTTTCTGGCCGACGATGCGCGCGATGATATCGGTCGAACCGCCGGCAGGAAACGCCACAATCAGCCGGATCGGCTTTGCAGGATACGCCTGCGCGTGAGCACCGCCGGCAACTGCGAGGCAACCGGCCGTCAGCACGCAAAACCGCACACACTTCATAAATTCAGACATATCATCTCCTCGATTGGTTGTTATTCCCGTCGCAGCGCACCGAT
>CAZVDN010000104.1:0-6691 GCA_964625665.1 uncultured Streptomyces sp.
ATCCGGACGGCGCGCGCGGGGCTGCGGCCGGTGTCAGCTTCGATGCCACGCTCAGGCAACTCGGCATTTTCGAGGAAATGAAACCGAAAATCGTCCGCGTGCAGGGCGGCGCCGCCGCGATGGCGGCGATTGCCAAAGGCGATGTCGAACTGGGGCTGACATTCCTGAGTGAAATTCACGATCCGGGCGTTGAGGTCGTCGGCATACTGCCGCGCGAAATTTCAACGCCGACCGGCCTCGTCGGGTTTATCCACAGCAAAGCCAGATCGCCGGCCGCGGCGAAAGCGCTGCTCGATTATCTGTCCTCGGCGGAGGCGGCGAAAGTCTACAGGGAAACGGGCATGCAGCCGGGGCGTTAGCGGCGCGCTGAATTCATATCGACGTGGAGAACCTATTCATGCACTCGGCAAAACGCGGAAGGTTGCCGGCATTCGCAATGTGTTTCATCGCCGGCCTGGCGCAGGCGGCACCCGAATGGCTGCCGGTCGAGGGCACTGCCGACGGCAGGGCGGTCAGCAACGCAAAGTCCTATTTGCGCAGCGACGTGAAAAGCACCGGCGACGGGGTGGTTGAAGCGTTCGAATTACAGGACATGAAGGTCGCCGTTACAGATCCGGAACTGAAAATCACTTATCGTTCTTTGGTCGCAAGGCACACGATCAAATGCGTCGGCGCCACGCTGGCGACTTCTGCCGCGGAGTATTTTTCCGGCAACATGGGCAAGGGCGACCTCAGACACAGCGTATCGCGGCCCGTGAATACGCTCAAATTCGGCGGCGCCATTGCCGGCAGCAGCCGGGAATTCATGATCAGAAAGGCCTGCGCGCTGGCCAGGTAGCCTGCGCGCCGTTTGCACAGTTGCAGGGGGACGCATGAAGGGTTGTGCCGGATTTTTCGCAGTGATGGTTTTGGCGCTCGCCGGCATCGCCGCGGCCGCGCAACCGGCAGAGCCGGATTTGCAGAAAGCGGCATTGCAGTATCTGGGTGTCCATGCGCAGATTCTCGCGCTCAAGCAGTCGGAATGCGCGATGGGCGTGACGGCGCCGCCGAAATCCTATGAGGACCTGCTCGACGGCGAGGTATTGCCCGTCTTCACGCCCGCGGTGCGCGTTGAGCGCCGCAGGTCTTTTATTACGCTGAAACCGGCACTGCTCGCCAGCGGTGAAGGCTACATCCGAAAAATGCTTGATGAGACCGCGAAGTCGGGCATGCTGTCGAAGGATTTTCGTTGCGGGTATGTCACGGGGCTGCTCACCAGCGCGTTGCAGCAGACCCGGAAGGCCTGGGGTGAAGTGGCGTTTTCCGGCGCTGCGCGCTGAGGGCGACGGGACCTGTTTTTCGTGATCAACGCGGATTTTCTTCCAGCGCCGCGAAGGGCCCGTCCGCGTAGACAATGCGTCCGCCGACCATGGTCAGCAGTGAAGTCGTGCGCGCGATCTGGTCGACCGGCACACCGAGGTAATCGCGGTCGAGGACGGCGAGATCGGCCAGTTGTCCGGTCTTGAGCGCGCCGCGCAGATTTTCTTCGAAGCTGAACCACGCGCTGCCCCGGGTATAGAGGCGCAGCGCTTCGTTGCGCGAAGGCAGTTCTTCCGCTGCGCGCATGGCCACGCCGGAGACGGTCCTGCCGTCGAGCATCCATTGCAGGGCGATGAAGGGGTTGGGAGCCATCACGCGATGTGCGTCGGTGCCGGCGCCGACCGGCACTTGCAGGCGGGCCGCCGTGACCAGCGGCGGCACGAGACGGGCGGCCTCGGCACCGCGCTGGCCGAGGAAAGCCTCGCCGCGGAAATAAAAGGCGTTTTGCACCAGCCAGCCCATGCCAAGCGCCTTCAGGCGCGCAAGCGTCGCCGGCGATGCGTCGTTGAGATGCGCGACCGACCAGCGCAGACGGGCGACCGGTGTTTCTGTATTGACCCTTTCAATGACCTCGAGCAGATGGCCCACAGCGCGATCGTTGTGCCAGTGGAAGGTGGCGGTCATGCCCTGCGATACCGCCCAGCGCAGCACGCCGGCGAGCCGTTCCTTTTGCGCGTCATCCGGCGTGTCGTTGTTGTAATGGCCCCAGGTGACGTTTTCGCCGATGCCGTTGAAGCGCAGCCAGTCGTCGCCTGAACCCATCGGCAGCGATTGCGTCAGTGCCTTGAAGTCTTCGAGTTCGCGGTTACGGCGAGGTGCCGAGAGGCTGTAACGCACGCGCAAAGTGAGTCCCCGCTCGCGCCACAGTTGAAGCAGCGGCTGGTAATCCTCAGCCTCGATGTTGTAACCGCCGGGATCGCTGACGCCGGTGATGCCCATCGCATTCAGTGCGCGGAAAAATGCGCGCGTGCCGGCGAGTTTCTGTTCATGCGTCGGCCGCGGCAGGAGATTGAAGAGGTCGCTGATTGCGCGGTTGTCGCCGGCCAGCCAGCCGGTCGGCCGGCCTTCGCTATCACGCTCCTGTGTGAGGCGCGCGGCGAGTTCGGTTTTTCCGGAGATGCCCAATGCCGCAGCGCCGCGCGGGTCGAGCAGCACGTGGCTGTAGAGCATCTGCACATAAACATGGTGGTCGGGCGCGGCGGCGGCGATTTCAGCCAGCGTGGGCCGGCGGTCTTCGGCGAACTGGCGGTCGATCCAGCCGCCGGCGACGATCAGCCAACTGCCTTTCGGCGCGCGTTGCGCGGCGGCGCGTAGCCGGTCGAGCGCTTCCTTGATGGTGCGCACGCCGAACCAGTGCACTTCGGTGGTGTAACTGAGGCCGGCGCGGATGGCGTGAATGTGCGAATCGATAAGACCCGGAATGACCGTGCGGCCGCCGAGATCGATGACGCGGGTGGCCGGGCCGGCGAGGGCGCGTACGACCGATGCAGTGCCGACCGCGGCGATTTTTCCGTCACGTACCGCCAGTGCCTGCGCCGGTGCCGCATCATGCAGGACGAACCTGCCGTTGATGAGTATGGTGTCCGCTGCGGGCGCGGGAGTCTGCGCGCGCGCCGCCGCGATGGCGAGCAGCGCAGCAAGAAAAAAGACGGGGAAGCGGATGCGCGACAGGCCGCCGCGCGCTACTGGCGCTGCATCGTGCATTCGGTTTCGATGAACATGGCCGTATTGCCTGGCGGCGTGCGGCGGTTGGTTTTAACCTGTTTAAAGCCGGTCTTCGCACAGGAAATCTGCACGTCGTCGGGCAGCACGGCTTTGCTGATATGTCCCCGGTAGAGGCCCAGCGCATTGGTTTTCAGCGTCACCGGCTTGGCGCCTTTTTTCGGCTGCAGCGTGACCTGCGCGTCAACCACCGGCGAGCCGCGGTTGTCTCGCACGAAGCCGAAATAGGCCGGTCCCTCGCCCTTGACGTCGTTGGCGGCATCGTAGTCGTCACCGCCGGCGCAGGCCGGCGCTGCCGCGGCGAAACCTGCAGCCAGTGCAATTGCGCGAATCAAAATGGTCATTATTGGAAATCCGGGTAGTCGATGGAAGTGTGGGGGGGCGCGCCGGTTGTGAGCGCTTATTCCCAACGCCAGTAAAATTTCAGCGAGTAGATCAGCACCGGCAGCAAAACGACCGGCACGATCCACGCGAGGGCCGCCGGTATTCTGGCACGGGCCGTTGCCGGCAGCAGGGCGGCGAGGCCGCCAAGCAGCGCAGCGCCGAGTCCCGAGGTGGCGATCCATCCATACCAGTACATGGCCGGGCCTTCATCACGCCGGGGTGGCGCAAAGCCGGGGTCAATGCGGTCGGTGCCCGGGTGATAGGTGAACAGCGGCAACGCCGCCAGATCGCAGACCACATAGAGGACCGCGAAGCACACACCGAACACCAGCGCAAATGTGCCGACGCGTGATGTTGTTTGGGGAGCGGTATTCACAGGCCGAACCCCCGCGTGTTGTTGACGACATGGCCGGCGAGAAATGCATACCAGCAAAACACCGCCAGCACGACCGTCAGCCATTTGCGGACGCCCTGTGTTGCGCTGTTACGCGTGTCTTTCCACAAATGCCAGTAGTAGGGCAGCAGCCCGAGGCCGATGGTGGTGAGGTGTTCTTTCAATTCGAACGCGCCGAGCGTTTTGAAAAAGCCTTCCTGTTCGATCGGAATGCGCACATAGATGCGGTACTTGGCGTAGATCCATCCGCCGAGGATGAAAGTCAGGATCCATAACACGCAGACCGCGCCCGCATAACGCGAACCGGCCACCGAACGGAAATGCGTGATGAAACCGCCGCCGGCGCCGGCACGCGGCGGCGTGAAGACTGCAGCGGCCTGATGCGTGAGCGCGCCGAGCAGTGCCACCGCCAGCAAGGCATGAATGGTGGACAGGATTGTCCAGAACGTATTGACGGAAATGTAATCGAACACGAAGTCCATCAAACTGCCCCGCAAGGGAATGGCGGCGCGGGCACCGATGCCCGCGCCACCGAAGTTTTAATGTGCCAGCGGATCAGGGCGGATCTGGAAGTGCGCCGCCAGCGGCTTGGTGCCCTTGCCGCCTTCGATCAGCCACGGCGTGCGATCACCGTTGGCGGCCCACAGGCCGCGGCCTTTCCAGCCGGCGTTCGGGTCGTCGATGCGGCCGTCGAACCCTTTGGCATAGAAGCCCAGCGGATAGGGCACACGGATCGAGACCATCTTGCCGTCCTTGTTCAGCGCGACGAGGCCGTCCATCAGGTTGGCGGTCGACATCGGAATGTCCTCGCCAAGCCCGAAAACGTTGTGCTGGTCGACCCACGAGTAGTAACTCGATTCAGCGCTGTTCTCACCGATGCCCTTGAAGCCCGGCCCCGGATACTGGAAGAAGGCCCAGCCTTCGGGACAGTGATTGCCGGTCGCTTTCGGGCCGTTCAACGGGCCTTTGCAGAGCCGGCGGTCGAACACGCCCATGTGGCCGCTGGCCAGCGAGACCCAGACGCGGCCCTGCTTGTCGATGTCGCCGCCGCGCGGGCCGAAGCCGGGCAGCGGCACGTTGTACATCTCGGCCAGCGATTTGTGCGGGTTCTTGGTCGGATCAATGCGCACAATCGCGCCCGGATTGCCGCGCAGCGTGCCCCACACCGAACCGTCGGTCGGGCTCGGCATCACGGCGTAAAAGGTGGCACCGATGCGCATGTCCTTGGCCGGATCCATCGGCTTGCCCGGCTCGGTGTATTCGTCGCGCACACCGTTGCCGTTGGTATCGAGCACCAGCGCGGTCCAGCCCTGCGACTTTTCGATGTCGCCGGTCTCATCGAGCATTTTTGTATTGATCCAGCCGACATTGCCGCCGCCACCGCCGGTGCTCATCCACAACGTGTCGTTGGCGTCATAGCCGAACTGCAGGTGATGCGAGCCGAAGCACGTCTGATACGCCGTGTACTTGCCGGTCTTCGGGTCGTACATCGTCACGCGGCGGTTGGTGCTGTTGAGCGGAAATTCGACAGCCGACGGATGCGTTGAGCCTTTTTTGCAGAACGCAGGATTGTCCGGCACGTGGCCCGTCGCGGCGAGCCAGACGCGGCCTTTGCGGTCGAGCATCGAATTGTGGTTGTTGGCCTTGCTGTCCCAGATGTTCTCTTCGCCCCAATACGCCGAGCTCTGCAGAATCTTCACCGAGCCGGCATTGCCCGGCCCGAGCGCCAGCGGCATGTCGGGTGTCGTCGGCAGCACGAAGTTCGTCGCGACATTTTTCACCGGATCAAGGATCGGCATGTCGTTGCACGCATGTTCGCACTGGCCGTAGAGCGGGCCATAGGCATTGACCGTCGGGTAGCGGCGGTCGCTGGCGATGAGGTCATGCAGATACTGTTTCGGGTTGTGCCAGTCACGCAGCGTGACCACGATATTGCGCTCCACGCCCTGCGGACGCACCGGTTTTGCCCACGGCAGTTCGCCCTTGGCGACGCGCTCGGTCCAGTCGGCGAGATATTTGAAAGGCATGCCGCCCAACTGACCGGCGGCCAGCAGCACCATGTTTTCCCCGGCCTGGCCCGATTGAATGCGGCGCACCCAGGCGTCCTGGTGCGTGCGGCCCTTGAGGTGGTACTCGGGAATCGTGCGGGTCGACAACTGGCCGAGCTGGTGACAGCAGACGCAGCCGTTGTTCTTCATCACGTTCAGATAGTCGGTCAGCTTGACGTTGGCCGGCGCATCCTTGCTGCCGAAAACACTGGCATCGGGCAGGTTCATCATCGAGTACCAATAAATCGCCGGGTAATATTGTGCGGCGGCGGCTTCATTGGGGGCGATCACGGCCGTGAGGTTGAGTTGTTTGCCGGGCGTGCTTTTGACTTTGGGCGAATCGACGAGTCCGTAGCCGCGCACCCAGATGTCGTAGGTGGCTTTGGGCAGATCGGGGATGACGTAACGGCCCTGGTCATCGGTGACGACGCTCTTGATGTAGCGCACCGGCAGTTCACGCGTTTCCGCAATGACCCAGACGCCTGCTTCCGGCCCGTTCGCACTGCGCACGACGCCGCCGATGTCGTCATTGTCGATGGCGACCGGCTGAGCCAGCAGCGACGCCGGTGCAATCAAAGCCATCGCCGCGATGCCGATGGCGGTCAATCCACTCAGAAAAAATTTGCGCATTGTGATTCCTCCTCTTGCTGTCATCGATCCCGTCCGGGATGTTCGCCGGTGCCGCGGTCAGTGCGGTGCCGGCTCAGTCGGCTCGGTCATAGGGCGGCTGGTCGAGCCCGGCCGGCGAAGTGGTGAAGATCTCGACGCCGTCGGCGGTGACGCC
>CAZVDN010000104.1:6714-8107 GCA_964625665.1 uncultured Streptomyces sp.
GATTTTTAATGCTTGTTATGCCCAGCCGCACCTTATCACCACACCCATAGGCGGTCAAACAACGTTCGTGCTGCACCGCGATTCCCGCGGTATCGATTTCGCTGTGCTGCGCGCGGGCCTGTCTATTTCGGCACGGCGACGCTGACGCCGCGCAACTTTGCCTTGGCAATCGCGGTCTTGATCAGTCCTTCCGTTCTGATCTCTTCGACGAACCTGCGCAGATAAGCGTTGCCGGCCTCCTGGCCCTTGCGGGTGACGATCGCGTATTGGGAAACGGCAAAACGGCCGTCGAGCACGCGCGAGCCGGACAGCTTTTCAGCATCGACGTAGAGCGTCGGCTTGTTGGCGGCGGCGGCATCGGCCTTGCCCGCCTTGAGCGTTTCGATCAGGCCGGCGACGCCGCTGGCGCGCACGATTTGCGCGTTTTTCAACTGACGCGTCAACAGAAGATCGGTGCCGCCGCTGCCGGCGACAACAATGCGATTGCCGGGCTGGTCGACGGAGTCGATGCTGAGCAGCGTGGAATTTTCCGGCACCATGTAACCCATGTCGACATCCATGACCGGCGCGACAAATTCGATCAGCGTTTCGCGCGAACGGTCGAAGGCCATGAAAGCGACGTCCCACTGGCCGGTCTTTGCGCCGGCCATCAGCAGTTCAATCGATTTGTAGGGGACCGGCGTATAGCTGACGCCGAGTCGGCGCGCGAGCTCGCGGCCCAGATCGACGGCAATGCCTTCGGGTTCGCCGGAAGCGCCGGTTTTGCTGACCTGCAGCGCGGTATTGAGCAGCACTGCGCCGCGCAGCGTGCCGGTCGGGCTCAGGACGCTGCGCGCCTCGGGCGGCGGTTTGGTGGTGGTGGCCGCGCAACCTGCAAGGAGCAGCGCAATGAGGACAACGGACAGACAGGACGGAATGCGCATGATGGCCTTGGTCAGGGTTGGGAATCACCGGCGCATCGAACGGTTCTGCGCGGTGCCGTCATCCTATTCCTCTTGGACGCGGGCGGGAAGAGACAAGCGGCCCGACGCGGGAGGCGCATTATTCAAGCGTCTGCGCCCCGCTAGCGTTTGTTGGCAACGGCATCGCGCAGCCAGAGGTCGTCGCGCCAGCGCAGCGCAATGAGCAAAACACAGGCGATGCCCGCCGCGCTGTAGAGCAGCGAGGTGGCCTGATAGCCGATGCGGGTAATGAGTTCGCCGGCAAGCATCAGGCCCAGCGGCAGGCCGTAAACGGCGAGAATGCGCACACCCATGATGCGGCCGCGGAAACGTTCGTCGGTGGTGCGCAGGAGCATGACCGACAGCGGGATGGTGCAGAGGCTTTGTGCGAGGCCGGCGAGCACCAGCATGCCCATGCCGCCGCCGAGCGACGGCATCTGCGAGAACGTGAA
>CAZVDN010000104.1:8117-10407 GCA_964625665.1 uncultured Streptomyces sp.
TAGACGTGGCTCGAGTGGTTCGTGATCTGCACCGTCTGCGCCACGTCGCCGTGTCCCGCGGAGCACGAGAACGCCGAGACGATCTGCGCGTCCGCCGACGATGGCGCCAGGGCGAGCAGCGAGCCGGCGGCGAAACTCGCCACCAGATAGCCAAGGCCGGTCTGGTCGGTGGCGTAAATCTGCTTCGCCACGTAGGGCAGCAGGCCGATCACCATCGGGAATGCGGTGACGTTGAACAGGAACGCCAGAATCATGGTGCCGAGCAGGCGCGGCGTGGTGCGCACATGTACGATGGCGTCCTTGAGATCGCGCCAGTGCGATTGCGGCGTTTCCTCAACGGCCTGCGGCCTGCCGGGGCGGGCGTTTGAAACACGCAGCGTCAAGACAAAACTCGTTGCATACAGAAAAGCGATTGCCGACAACGCCGGCCCCATGCCGAGCATGGCGAAGGCGCCGGCGCCGGTCAGGGCACCGACGATGCGCGCGGAATCCTGCGTGGTGCGTGAAATGCTCATGCCGCCCATCAACTGCGCCGGCGGCACGGTGTTGCCGATCACCGCAAAACGGATTGCCAGGTCCGATGGGCGCACGATGCCCATCAGCGTGGCAAAAACGAAGACATGCAGCGGCGTCAGCGCACCGGCCAGCGCAAAGGCCGTCAGCGCGGCGGCCAGCGTGGCGTAAAACGCGCGCATGGCGCACAGCAGATTGCGTTCGCCGATGCGGTGGCCGATCACGCCGAACAGCGGCGCGAGCAGCGTGCCGATGTAATTCAGCGAGGCGAACAGCGTCAGCAGCAGCACCGAACCGGTCGAGACGAGCACGTACCAGGCGAGGATCAGCGTTTCCATTTCCCACGCCCACGAGGTCGCCAGATCGGCCGGCCACTGGAAGCGGAAACTGCGCACGCGAAACGGCGCCAGCGCGGCGTTTTCGGACACGGCGCTCAAGGCGACATCGTCCCGGTATCTGGTCGTGTTTGATGCCGCGGTTGTGACAACAACGTTTGCATTTTTGTCTTTTGGCAAATCCGCAATTGCGGTGAGGCGCCATTCTACGCCGGGTGAGTGTGCCTGAGTCTTAAGTCCATCGCACGCCGGCCGTTAAACCGAATATGAAGAACCATGCGGAAAATTCGCAACAAGCGGTGCCCGTCACGCGATCGAGGCGCGGTTCGATGAGCGCAGCGGCGCTCGCGTTGTTTACCAGTGAACTCGTCGCTTGCGGCGTGCTCATGCAGGGCAGGCTCGTGCATGCCACGCCGGCGCTGCGCAAGCGGCTCGGCCTGACCACGCGGCGTGCGGTGGATTTTCTGGGACGCATCGCGGCCGAAGACCGGGCGCGCGTGCAGGCCGAGCTTGCGGCGCGGCGTCCGCGCGGCAATGTGTCCCTGCAGTGCACCTGCATCGGTGCGCAGGGTGAGATGTTTCCCGCCGAGATCGGTCTGGCCGTCTCCACGCTCGACAGCGAGCCAGTGCGACTGATGGTGCTGACCGATCTGTCGGAGCGCATTGCGGCCGAAAGCCGGCTGCGTGCTGCGGCGCATTACGACGCGCTGACCGAATTGCCCAATCGCGTATTGCTGCAGGACCGCCTGACCCATGCGCTGGCGATGGCGTCGCGCAACCAGCGGCTGATGGCTTTGATTGTGGCGGACCTGGACGGTTTCAAGGCGGTCAATGATGCGCATGGCCATTCTGCGGGGGACATGGTGTTGCGCGAGGTGGCGCGGCGGTTTTCGGCCTGCGTGCGCGATGCCGACACGCTGGCGCGGGTGGGCGGGGATGAATTTGTCATTGTGATGCCTGAGGTGGCGCGGCGTGAAGACGCAGCCCTGCTTGCCATGCGGATCGTCAATTCCATGCGCGAGCCGATTGATGTTGACGGCGCCCGGGTCTCCGTCGGCACCAGTCTGGGGATCGCGATCTATCCTGACGACGGCGTTGCCATCGACACCCTGTTCACGCGCGCTGATGCGGCGATGTATGCGTCAAAACAGGCAGGGCGCAACCAGTTTTCCTATGCCGACGTCAGTGACGGCACGATCATGACGCCCCAGGCCTGCCGCTGGTCGGAACACTGGCGGTTCGGCGTTGATGAAATGGATGATGAGCACCAGGCGCTGTTCGAAGGTCTGGACCGGCTGGAGACGATCCTGCGCGACGTGCACGATCGGGAACAGATCCGCGAGGAATTGAACGCGCTGGTCGCCTTTGCAAATGAACATTTCAATCATGAAGAAAGGCTCATGGAGAACATTGCTTTCAACGGCCTTGCGACCCATCGTGCC
>CAZVDN010000105.1:0-884 GCA_964625665.1 uncultured Streptomyces sp.
TACCTGCCGCCCGCTCGACCGTTACACCGGCGCACGCGTCAGTGCCGACCTGGCGCACTATGACGCTGAAGTCGATGACGCAACCTCGATCGAAGACGATCTGCCCGAAGAACTGGCAGCTTCCTGCGGCATCGCCGAACAGCTCGACGGCGACGACGACCTGTAAACCCGTCAACCGGTAACCGCCGGACAGTCCGGCAGCCGCATGCCATCTCGCAGCGGCGGTGGGTGGTCTTTACAGCAATAAAAAAGGGGGCCCCGGCCCCCTTTTTTATTTTCAACCGGCAGCGCCGGCCTCAGTCAATCGCAGCGCCCACCGTCGTCGGGGCGCCAGGGATTGTTGAAGGTGCTCAGCGATTCGAGAAACACCACGAGATCGGTTTGCTCGCGCAGCGACAGCTTCAACGGCACTGCAGGCCGCCCGTCTTTGGCATGCGCGCGGATCGGATCGATATCGGCGTAGAAACGCACCACTTCAGCGATGGTTTCAAGCCGGCCATCACGGCCATAGGGGGCCGTCAGCACAAGATTGCGCAGCGACGGCACCTTGAACTCGCCCAGCAGATTTTTCTCGGCAGCCACCTTGCGCGTATGCGCGGCGGTCGCCCCCGACGGATCGTCGTTATGGCGGCCGAGCAGATTGAACGGGCTTTCGACCAGCTGGCGCACGCCGTCCGGACGGCCCGGATCCGGTTTGCCCTGCGGTTTGAACTGCGACAGCCCGGTGGTAAAAAATTCGCCGTTGGTGAAATTCGGGCCGCTGTGGCAGTTCGTGCAACCGCCCTTGCCGATGAAAATTTTTAGCCCGCGCAGGGCCGGCTCGGAGTAATTCCAGGCCGTCGACGGCGCGCACGCCACCGAAATGGCGCGACAGCCCACGCAGC
>CAZVDN010000105.1:894-10351 GCA_964625665.1 uncultured Streptomyces sp.
CGCCGGCTCGGAATAATTCCACGCCGTCGGCGACGCGCCCTTCGCCAGCGCCTCGCGGAATATGTCGAAGTTGGTGCGCCCGCTCACCAGCGTTTCCTGAAATGCCGCCAGCGCCTTGGCGATGCCCACCATCACCGCTTCATCATCGGTCGGCGACGGCGGCGCGCCGAACGCCTTGCGGTAGCGGCAGGACAGCTGTTCGTCATTGCGCACGAGCTGCGCGACCTGGCGCGGCGTCGTCGCGTGTTCGCGTTCGTTCAGCAGCGGGCGGATGCTTTGCGACCACAGGCTGTCGGCCGCGCCGTCCCAGCCATACCATTTGCTACCGCGCAGGTTGAACACCGTCGGCGTATTGCGATCGACCTCCGCCGCGCCGATGCCGCGCTGGATGTTGTCCGTCCAGTTGCGTTCCGGCACATGACAGGTCCCGCAGGATACCTTGCCGTCGCCCGACAGGCGCTGGTCGAAAAACAGCCGCGTGCCGAATTCGATCGCATCGGCGTTGCCCGAGGCGCGGTTGGTCGGATCTTTCGCCGGCGAAGTTGATGCCGGCCACGGGCCGTGCGAGAGGATGATGTTGATTTCGTCGGCGGTGAACACATTGCCCCTGGCAGCCGTCTGCGCCACCGAAGTCGCGCCCCACAACGCACAGGCAGCCGCCAGCGTCGCACCGGCAATGCGCAGGGCGTTGAGGCTGAAGCGGTTGTAGCGAACGGTCACAGGGACTCCCGGCAGGCGCTGCGGCTGTGAAACGCCGCTCTATGCCGCAATGCTACCAAATCCCGGGGATTTCTGACCAATTCCCGCTCGCCGTGCCGGCACTCATAGCCATGGCAGACACTTCGTAACTAGTGCGGCGAAGCCGGCGGCAGGCCCTGCAGGATGTTGCCCCGGACAGGCGCCGCAAGAAAAGTCCGCGTCAGAAGCGCCAAAGAAAAGGGCTCGGTGCGGTTCCAGGGCAGAAGCGATACCGTCCGCGCCATTGCACAATAGCCGAACAAAACCTGTGCCCAGGTTCCGATCGTCGGGATCCAGTAGATTGGCTGAAGGTTTTCGGGCAGTGCAATCAGCAAAAGCAGCAAATATGCGAAACGCACCTGGATCGGAAACGCCGTCACGCTCTTCTGCAGAACGATGAAGTGGAGCAGATGAATGACGGTAAGGGCGACCGCAAACATGAACCCCGCCGGCCACCCGCACACACCACAGGTCAACAAACCAACCGTAGCCAACCAGTACCACCAGCTCATTGCGCGATAGTCAATCATGAACATGGCATCCCCCCCGGGAAGAGAATCTCATTTGGCAGTCATCGTGCGCGCGCTGCGTTCGCTCTCCAATTTCTCACCGACCATCGGTGCGGCAACTACTGCTCGACCTTGATCCCCGCCTCGCGGATCACCTTGCCCCACTTCTCCATTTCCGCATTGATGATGCGGCCGAATTCTTCGGGCGGGCCGCCGAGCGGCACGAAGGCGAGTTCGGCGAGGCGTGCTTTGACCACCGGCATCTGCAGGACCTTGTTGGTTTCGGCATTGATGCGGGCGATGGCTTCGCGCGGCGTGCCGGCGGGTGCCAGCAGGCCGCGGTAACCGGTGCCGTCGATGGCCGGCCCGCCGCCTTCGGCGAAGGTCGGCACATTGGGCATCAGCGGATTGCGTTTCGCTGCGGCGAGGCCGAGCACGCGCAGCTTGTTCGCCTCGACCAGCCCCTTCACGGCAAAGATGCCGCCGAAGCCGATGCTGGTTTCACCGCTGGTCACGGCAAAAATTGCTGCCGCAGTGCTTTTATAGGGAATGTGTTCGAGCTTGATGCGCGCGGCGGATTTGAGCATTTCGCCCATGATGTGCGGCAGCGTGCCGTTGCCGCCCGAGGCGTAGTTGAGTTCGCCGGGCCGCGCGCGCGCCAGCGCGACGAGGTCCTTGATCGATCTCACCGGCAGCGACGGATGCACCACCGCCAGCACCTGGCTGTCGGAGGCCAGCGAGACGATGGGCACGAAATTTTTCAGGCTATCGTAGGGCAGCTTCGCCATCAGGAAGGGATTCACCATGAAGGCGTTGTCGGCGATCATGATGGTGTAACCGTCGGGCTTGGCAGCGGCAACGATTTGCGTGCCGAGCACCGTGCCCGCCCCCGGACGGTTGTCGATGACCACCTGTTGCCCGAGCAGCTCACCGAGTTCAGGCGCAATCGCGCGCATCAGCGAATCGGATCCGCCGCCGGCGCCGTAGGCGACGACCACGCGCACCGGTTGTGTCGGCCAGGTTTGCGCAGCGGCCGCGCCTGCGACGATGCAAGCGGCGAATGACATTGCTCGCGATGGCCAGCGGATGGTTTTCATGCTCTCCTCCGATTACTGCTCTTTTTGTTGTGAAATTGAATAGCTCTACGCTTCGATTGAAACGGCCCGTTCAATCGCGAACGCCACCCCGGAATACGCTTCGCTCCTTCCGGTCCTGTCTAACCGATTACATCGATCCTGATGTTCGCCTTCTTCACCACGTCCTTCCAGCGCGCGACGTCTTTTTCCAGACGCTTGCGGTATTCCTCGGGCGTGGTGTGCGCCGGCGTGAATCCGTCGGCGATGATGCGTTCGCGCAGATCGTGCGCCTGCAGCGCAACACCAACAGCCTTGTTGACGCGCGCAATGATGTCCTTGGGCGTGCCCGGTGTGCCCCACAGGCCGTACCAGTGTTCGGCGGCGAAACCCGGCACCAGTTCGCCGATGGCCGGCGCGTTCGGAAATGCATCGACGCGCTTCTCCGTGGTCACGCCGAGCGCGCGCAGCTTGCCGGATTTCACATGCGGCAGGACAGCCACCGCCGTGTAGTAGGCAATCTGCAGGTTGCCGCCAAGCAGATCGGTAAGCCCCGGGCCGGCGCCTTTGTAGGGCACGTGCAGCATGCGCGCGCCGGTCTGCTGCTCGAGCATGGCGCCGACGAGGTGGGCAAGGCTGCCAACGCCCGTCGAACCGTAGGTAATGCTTTCGGGTTTGGCCTTGGCCTGCGCAATGAGTTCTTTCAGGTCGTTGGCTTTCAGCGACGAACTGGCGACCACGATCAGCGGCCCGACGGCGAGCAGGCTGATCGGCGAGATGCCGTTGACCGGGTCATAAGGCAGCTTGTAGAGCGCCGGATTGGCACCGTAACTCGCCGACACCAGGCACATCGTGTAGCCGTCGGGATTGGCACGCACCGTCAGTTCCGCACCAATGGTGCCGCCGCCGCCCGCATGATTGTCGACGATGAAATTCTGGCCGAACTGCTCGGTGAGTTTCTGGCCGAGCGTGCGCGCGATGATGTCGGTGCCGCCGCCGGGGCTGAAGGGCACGATCAGTCGGATTGGTTTGGTCGGCCATTTCGCTTCAGCCGCGAGGGTCACGTGCGGCACAGTCACGGCAAGCGCCAGCGCGCAACGCGCCAGCATCGGGTGAAAAGCATTCATCGGTTTTCTCCGTTTCGGGTCATGCGCCATTTTACGTCGAGAGCAGCGCGGGCGTCTTGACAGCCACGCGTGGCTGACGGATGCTCGAAAGACAACGACCGCAGCGCGTCATCCGCCCGCACCGGCCCGCCGACGCAGCCGCGCCAACATCACGCTGCAAATCACTGGAGAACGACACCGTGTCGAACAAACTCGCGCTTTACGCCGCCGTCGGCCCCGTACTCACGCGTTACACCGTCGACGTCGCGCAGGCGACGCTGGCAGCCTGCGAAAGCGTCACCCTGCCGGCGAACATTCATTACGTCGTGCCGCACGCGCAGCGCCACACGCTCTATGTCGCCACCAGCGACAGTTCGTCCGGCTCGGGCAATATCATCGGCAAGAACCACCTGCTGTCGGCCTTCCGCATCGACCGCGCGAACGGAAAACTGTCGCCGCACGGCGCTGCGGTGCCGCTGCCGACACGCCCGATCCACATCACCACCGATGCGGATTCGAAATTCGTTTTCGTCGCCTTCAACCGGCCGAGCCTGCTGCTGGTTTTTGCGCTCAATGCCGATGGCACGCTCGGCGGCGAAGTCAAACAGACCGAAGCCGTTGAAACCGGCATCTTCCCGCACCAGATCCGCATCACGCCCGACAACAGGCTGGCGATCCTCGTCACGCGCGGCAATGACGCGACCAAAGACAAGCCCGAAGATCCGGGCGCGCTCAAGGTGTTTCAATACAACAACGGCCAGTTGAGCGGTGAAGTGTCGATCGCGCCGAACAACGGTTACGGCTTCGGCCCGCGCCATCTCGATTTCCATACCGACAAGCCCTGGGTCTATGTCTCGCTCGAACGGCAGAACCAGCTGACCGTCTACAAACGCGAAGGCACGACGCTGCAGTCCAGCGCGGCATGGACCGTCAACACGGTGAAGAAGCCGGGCAAAAGCGGCCTGCGCCAGATGGTCGGCACCGTGCATGTGCATCCGAACGGCCGCTTCGTTTACGTCGCCAACCGCGCCGATGCCACCGTCGAGTTCGAAGGCAAACAGGTGCTGGGCGACGGTGAAAATTCCTTTGCCTGCTTCGCCATTGATCCGGCCAGCGGCGAACCGAAACTGATCGGCCACGCCGACACCCGCGGCATCCACTGCCGCACCTTCAGCATCGACCCTTCAGGCCGCCTGCTGGTGGCGGCGCACATCCTCGGCGGCCGCGTGCGCGAGGGCAACAGCGTGCGCGAAGTGCCCGCCTGCCTGTCGCTGTTTCATATCGGCGACGACGGCCTGCTGACCTTCGTGCGCAAACTCGACATCGACGTCGGCGACAAAAACATGTTCTGGATGGGCATCATCGACCTGTAATTCCACCAACACAGCGGGAGGCCGTATGCAAGTCGCACCAATGGCATTGGGCAGCATGCTGGGCATCATGGCTTCACTGTTTTCGTCAAACCTGCCTGCACAGGAAAAAACCATGGTCACGCACAAAGTCATCTCGCCAGGCGAATTCGCCAAGGCAACCAATCCCAAACCCGGCGAACGCCAGCGCGTCGAAATCCTGCAGCCGGGCGCCGAAGGCACACGCCATCTGGCCGGCATCTTCGCTGCGATCCCGCCGGGAAAGCCGGGCCAGAAGCCGCAATACCACTACCACCAGAACCGCGAATCGATCATTCAGATCCTCGCCGGCGATGCCACCGAAATGGTCGATGGCAAGGCGGTGCCGCTGAAGGTCGGCGATGTGATCTACATCGCGCCGGGCACCAAACACACCCTGATGAACAACAGCACCACCGAGGAAGTGAAATACATGGAGTTCTATTCGCCGGTGGTGCCCGACGTCGTGCAGGTCAAGGACTGAAGCAGCATGGCGCGGCGGCACCATCACAACGTTTACGTCGTGTTGTTGTCGCCGCAGGTATTGCAGGAAGCGAAGTTCCGCCGCTGCAATCCGGATTACGATGCGACCAAACCCTGCGTCTACGTCGGCATGACCGGGCTCGACCCCGACGACCGCTTCGACAAACACAAGGCCGGCATCCGGGCCGCGAAGTTCGTCACGCTCTATGGCGAACGCCTGTTGCCGGAACTCTATGCCGTCTACAACCCGATGCCCTATGACGCGGCGCGCGACATGGAAGTCGAACTGGCGATTGCCTTGCGCGAGAAAGGCTACGGCGTGTGGCAGGCCTAGCCTTTAATGTCTGTGCCATACTGGCGCCCCGATTCAAATTCAACGAGCACTGATCATGATTACATCCCCCCGTGCAGCAGTGATGCTGCTTGCCGCCTGTCTTCCCGTCATCGCGCAGGCCCAGACCTGGCCCGCCAAAACCGTGCGCGTCGTCACGCCGTGGCCGGCCGGCGGACTCACCGACATTGCCGGGCGCATCGTCTTCCAGAAAATTTCCGAAAACCTCGGCCAGCAGTTCGTCGTCGACAACCGCGGCGGCGCCACCGGCACCATCGGTGCCGAGATCGTCGCGCGCGCGCCGGCCGACGGCTACACGCTGATGGTCAATTCGATGACCCATCTGGGCAACCCCTATATCTACAAGAAGCTGCCCTACGACACCATTGGCGATTTCGCGCCGGTGGGCATCATGGTGGCGCAGACCGGGTTGCTGGTCGTGCATCCTTCTCTGCCGGTGAAGTCGGTGAAGGAACTCGTCGCGCTGGCGCGCGCCAAGCCCGGCGAGATCCTCTATTCATCGACCGGCAGCGGCGGCTTCGCCGACCTCTCGATCGTGCTGCTGACCTCGATGACCAACACCAAAATGACGCAGGTGAATTACAAGGGCGGCGGCCCGGCAGCCAGCGCATTGCTTGCCGGCGAAACGCAGGTGCTCGTCAGCAGCCCCGCCGCGGCCACGCAGCAACTGGCGGCCAAACGCATCCGGCTGCTCGGCGTCACCTCGGACACGCGCCTCACCGCCTTCCCGGATGCGCCGACAATCGCCGAAGCCGGCGTGCCCGGTTACGAGTACCGCGGCTGGGTCGGCGTCTTCGCACCCGCCGGCACGCCGAAACCGATCATCGACAAACTCAATGCCGAAATCAAAAAGGCCATCGACAGCCCGGAGCTGAAGAAACGCCTTGAGGAATTCGAGCCATGGACGATGTCGCCGCAGGCGATGGCGGCGCGCATCAAATCCGACTACGAAAAATACGGCCGGCTGATGAAGCTGATCGGCGACAAACTCGACTGATCGCCGGCGGGCTTACATTGCCAGGATTCTGAACAGGGCCTTGTCGCCCTCGCGCAGCGTGCAGAAGCCGACCTTGGTCATGCTGATCGACGGCGCAGCGCCGTTGGCAATCTTGAATTCATAGGTGCAACCGCCGTCCGGCGCGCCCCACTTCGTCGCCGTGCCTTCCATCAGCGTGATGACCTGCGGGTCACGCGCCGGCTTGCCGCCGGTGTAACCGGCAAAGGTGATCCAGGCCGCGCGCACGGTTTTCAGGCCGTCGAGCCTGAACGCCCCGGGCGTATCGCCGGGCATGCCGATTTCAAAGGCGTCGTCGTAAAACACCGGCACCGGCGCCGCCTTCGTGCGTTGCGCAAACACATTGCCCGCCAGCAGCAGCGCCAGCAGGGCCGGCAACATCAGTCGCATCATTTTCATGGTGGTTCTCCCTTTCGTTTCAGGTCACGGCGCATTCTGTCGCGAACGGATGCAGCAACGTTTGACGGACGTCAATCATCAGGGGTCCATCCGTCGCCCGTTTCGCGCAGTGGCATAATGATACGCGTGCACCGCACCGCAGAGTGCCGGCACGCATCCATGGAGGAGCCATGAAAGCCGCTGCATTGTTTTTACTGCTGGCCTGCGCGGCGTTCCACGCGCCGGCCCAGCAATATCCCGACCGCCCGCTGCGTTTCATCATTCCGTTCACACCGGGCGGCATCAGCGATACGCTGTCGCGCCTGACCGCCGAACATCTCACACGCGCGCTGGGCCAGCAGGTGGTGCTCGATTTCCGTCCGGGCGCCGGCGGCAAGGTCGGGCTCGAGATCGCCGCCAAGGCGGCGAACGACGGCTACACGGTGTTTCTCGGCGCCCAGGGCACCATGGCGGTGCTGCCCGCGCTGTTCAAACAACTGCCGTTCAATCCGGACCGCGACTTCGCGCCGGTCGCCCTGCTGGTTCGCTCGCACTATCTGCTGTTGCTCAATCCGGCCGTGCCGGCCGGCAACGTCAAGGAACTGATTGCGCTGATCGGCTCGAGGCCCGGCCAGTTCAGTTACGCCTCGGTCGGCGCCGGCTCCAGCGGCCACTTTGCCGGTGAAATTTTCAAACGCGCGGCAAAACTCGACATCGTGCACGTCTCCTACAAGGGCGAAACACCGGCCATCACCGGGTTGATCGGCGGCGAAACGCAAATGATGTTCTCGCTGCCGGTGGCGCCGGCGCCGCACATCAAGGCCGGCCGCATCAAGGCGATCGCCATCGCCGCGCAGCAGCGCTCGCCGGTCAATCCCGATCTGCCGACCTTCGAGGAATCGGGCGTGCCCGATTTCAACATCGCCACCTGGTTCGGCATGATGACGCTCGCCGGCGTGCCGCCCGCGGCGGTCGCGCGGCTCAATACGGAAATCAACCGCATTCTCAAAATCGACGAGGTGCGCGCGCGCCTGCTGGCCATCGGCCTCGAACCGGCCACCAGCGCGCCGCAGGAATTCGGCAGCTATATTCGCAATGAACGCGCCAAATGGAGCAAAGTCGTCAAGGAAACCGGCATCACCATTGATTGAAGCCGCATCAACCATCAGAAAGAATTTCATGAAAGCCATCTGGTATACCCGTCAGGGCGCCGCAAAAGACGTCCTGCAATTCGGCGATCAACCCGACCCGCAGGCCGCCGCCGGCGAAGTGCGCGTCAAGCTATACGCTTCGGGCGTGAACCCCGCCGACATCTATCGCCGCGCCGGGCCGAATTTCAAGATGGACGGCCCGCTCATCATTCCGAACAGCGACGGCGCGGGCATGGTCGAGGACGTCGGTCGCGGCGTTGATCGCGGTCTCATCGGCCGTCGCGTCTGGCTCTACAACGGCCAGCGCAACGGCCGCGTCTTCGGCACTGCCGCCGAATACATCACCATCAGCGACGACCTCGTGCGCGAACTGCCGCGCAACACCAGCTTCGCCGAAGGCGCCTGCCTCGGCATCCCGGCGATGACCGCGCACGTCGCCGTCAGCCGCGGCGGCGACATCAAGGGGCGCAACGTTTTCATCAGCGGCGGCGCCGGTGCCGTCGGCCACTACGCGGTGCAATGGGCCAAGCGTTTCGGCGCGCGTGTCATCACCACCGTCAGTTCTGCCGAAAAGGCCGCACACGCCAATGCCGCAGGCGCCGATGTCACGGTGAATTACAAAACCGATGACGTTGCCGCCGCAATCCGTGATTTCACCGGCGGCAAGGGCCTCGCGCACGCCGTCGATCTCGACTTCGGCGCCAACGTCGGTCTGATCGTGCCGTTGATGGCCATGGGCGGCTCGATCGCCTATTTCGCCACCAAGGGCAATCTGAATCCGGTGTTTCCCGCCGACGACTTCATGCGCCGCATCCTGACGCTGCACGGGCTGGTGCTCAACAGCGTGCCGCTCGCGCAACGCCACCGCGCGCAGGACGACATCACGCAATGGCTGCGCGAAGGCGGCATGCAACACACGATCTCCTCCGTGCATCCACTCGCCAAAACCGCCGAAGCGCACGACGCCGTGCAGGCCGGCACAAAGCGCGGCACGGTCGTGGTGGATTGCACGCAGTAGAAAATTACGTTGCGATGGGTATCGGCCTTGCGGCCTCCACCCATCCTACGAAAACCGATTAGCCGGGACGCCCATGACCAGGCGCCGAGCAGCGAATTGAAACGCAGTGCAATTTTCTGCCCCACATGCGGCGCAATGCGCTTCGCTTATTGCGCCCTACTCAACCGCGAATTGCGCAGGCTCCGAAACATCCCAGGTGTTCGCTTCCCCTTGAGAGCCGCCGAGCAGCGCAGACACATCGGGGGA
>CAZVDN010000106.1:0-10310 GCA_964625665.1 uncultured Streptomyces sp.
CCAACGCCGGCATGGTGCAGTTCAAGGATCTCTTTCTCGGCCACGAGCAGCGCGATTACAAGCGCGCCACCACCTCGCAGCGCTGCGTGCGCGCCGGCGGCAAGCACAATGACCTCGAGAACGTCGGCTACACGGCGCGCCACCACACCTTCTTCGAAATGCTGGGCAACTTCAGCTTCGGCGATTATTTCAAGAAGGACGCCATCCATTTCGCATGGGAACTGTTGACCGGCGTCTACAAGCTGCCGAAAGAAAAACTGTGGGTCACCGTCTACGAAACTGACGACGAGGCCTACAACATCTGGGCCAATGAAATCCGCGTGCCGCGCGACCGCATCACGCGCATCGGCGACAAGCCGGGCGGCGGTTCGGACAACTTCTGGCAGATGGGCGAGACCGGCCCCTGCGGCCCCTGCACCGAAATCTTCTACGACCACGGCCCGGAAATTCCCGGCGGCCCGCCCGGCACGCCGGAAGCCGACGGCGACCGCTATATCGAAATCTGGAACCTCGTCTTCATGCAGTTCAACCGCGACGACGCCGGCAAGCTGCATCCGCTGCCGAAGCCCTCGGTCGATACCGGCATGGGCTTGGAGCGCATTGCCGCGGTGCTGCAGGGCGTGCATTCGAACTACGAAATCGATCTCTTTCAGGATTTGATCAAGGCCGCTGCGCGCGAAACCGCCTGCAAGGACCTGCACAATAATTCGCTGAAGGTGATTGCCGATCACATCCGCGCCTGTTCGTTTTTGATCGTGGACGGCGTGATTCCCGGCAACGAAGGCCGCGGCTACGTGCTGCGCCGCATCGTGCGCCGCGCCATCCGCCACGGCTACAAGCTCGGCCAGAAAAAAACCTTCTTCCATAAAATCGTCCCGGACCTCGTCAAGGCGATGGGCGTGGCTTATCCCGAACTGGTCAAGGCCGCCGAGCGCGTCGGCCAGGTGCTGAAGCAGGAAGAAGAGCGCTTTGCCGAAACGCTGGAGAACGGCATGGCGGTGCTCGAAGGCGCGCTGCAATCGGAAGACAAGATGCTCGATGGCGACACGGTGTTCCGACTTTACGACACCTTCGGTTTCCCGCTCGATCTCACCGCCGATATCGCGCGCGAGCGCAACATCACCGTCGATTTCGCCGGCTTTGAAGCGGCCATGGGTCAGCAGCGCGAACGCGCGCGTGCCGCCTCCAAGTTCGGCGGCCAGACCTCCGTCGAATACCGCGGCAGCAAGACCGAGTTCCATGGTTACGATACGCTCACCGTTGAGAATTCGAGAATTCTCGCCATCTACAAAGGCGGCAGCTCGGTCGAAGCCATCGAGGCCGGCGACACCGCCATCATCGTGCTCGACAAGACGCCGTTCTACGCCGAATCCGGCGGTCAGGTCGGCGATCGCGGGCAATTGATCGCGGCGCGCGGCACTTTCCATGTCAGCGACACGCAGAAGGTCCAGTCTGAAGTGTTCGGTCATCACGGCGTGCTGCATACGGGCACGCTGGCGGTCGGCGACACGCTCAAAGGCCAGGTCGATACCGCCGCGCGCGCGCGCACCATGCGCAATCACTCGGCGACTCACCTGATGCACAAGGCGCTGCGCGAAGTGCTGGGCAGCCATGTGGCGCAGAAGGGCTCGCTGGTCGATGCGGAAAAAACGCGCTTCGACTTCTCGCACAATGCGGCGATGACGGCGGAGGAAATCCGCAAGGTCGAAACCATCGTCAACGCGGAAATTCTCGCCAATGCGGCAACCAGCGCGCGCGTCATGAAGTTCGACGAGGCGGCCAAGGTCGGTGCGATGGCGCTGTTCGGCGAAAAATACGGCGACGAAGTGCGTGTGCTGGACATCGGTTCGTCGCGTGAACTGTGCGGCGGCACCCACGTCGCGCGCACCGGCGACATCGGCCTCTTCAAGATCATTTCCGAGGGCGGTGTCGCGGCCGGCATCCGCCGCGTCGAAGCGGTGACCGGCGAGGGTGCGCTGGCGCTGGTGCAGCAGCAGGAAGAAGCGCTGCAGCAGGCCGCCGCTGCGTTGAAGGCGCCGGTGGCCGAGGTCACGCAGAAGATCGGCCAGATCGTCGAGAACGTGAAGAACCTCGAAAAGGAACTGGCGCGCCTCAAATCGAAACTCGCCTCCAGTCAGGGCGACGATCTCGCCGGTCAGGCGGTCGAAATCAAGGGTGCGAAAGTGCTCGCTGCGCTGATGGAAGGCGCGGACTCCAAAGCGCTGCGCGAAGCGATGGACAAGCTGAAGGACAAACTCAAGTCCTGTGTGCTGTTGCTCGCCGCGGCCGACGGCGGCAAGGTTTCGTTGATCGCCGGCGTCAGTGCGGATCTCACTTCCAAGGTGAAAGCCGGCGAACTCGTCAACTTCGTCGCCCAGCAGGTCGGTGGCAAGGGCGGCGGGCGGCCGGACATGGCGCAGGCCGGCGGCACCGATGCCTCCAAACTGCCGGCGGCACTGGCGTCAGTGAAGGGCTGGGTCGAGCAGAAGCTGTAATCGCACCGGCCATTGCTGCACCAAAGAAAACGGCCACCTTGTGTGGCCGCTTTCATTTCTGCATTCGCTGATGTCACGTCGTACCACCTGGGGCCGCACTACGTACGGAGTGGCTGGAAATCTGTTCTGGCTCAAACATTGTGTTGTGTGTCCTATTAATTCCGCCTGCAAGTTGATCTGGGTCAGGAAAATCTGCGCGATGAGTAGGAAGCTGATTTTGGCTTCCCTATATTTGCGTCACTGACAAGGAGATCACGACCATGAAACTCAAATCTTTTGCGGCAATCGCGATGGCTATTGTCGCGCTCGCCGCCTGCACTACCAATCAGGAAAGTGCCGTTACCAATGTACTGGTGGCGAAAAAGTCGGCTGTTGCGCCTGCGCTCGGTGCCGGCGCATCGGATCCGGTGTGGGCTGCCGCGGCGCCCGTAACTGTCGAACTCAGCGGCGGCGAGAATTTCGGCGGGAAGGGCGGAACGACCGCAACGCTGAAGGCGATCTACGCCGGCGATACGCTCTATATGCTGGTTCGGTATGCCGATCCAACCAATTCGCAGCGCCGCGGCCCGTTTCAGAAACAGGCCGACGGTTCGTGGAAAAAACTGGTTGATCCGGCCGACAAGGGCGGCGACGACAACGTCTATTACGAAGACAAGTGGGCCATGATCTGGCCGATCAACAACTCGGTGAAGGGGTTTGCGGAATCGGGGTGCGGCGTCACCTGCCACGCCGGTGAACCTGGCAAACCGTATGGCAACAAGTACACTGCGACGGCAGGTGAGCTCGCCGACATGTGGCACATGAAAGGTGGTCGCACCGCACCGCTGGGCAAGGTCGATGACCAGTATCTGGACCATACGCGGTTCGATGCCAAAACGGCTCCGAATGCCGGGCGCAAAAGCGATCCGAGCGGCGCGGAGTACAACGGGTTCGGGCTGGTGAACGGCAAACCGCAGTTCATGAGCAAGGATGCGAAACCGGCGAATGCGGGTGGAGCCTATTACATCGTCCGCGGCAACGAAGTGGCGTTCGATGATACGAAGTTCAAAGCCGGTGATGAGGTCGCTTCGTACATCATCAATCCTCTGGTGGGCGACCGCGCAGACATCAATGTGACCACCAGCTGGAGCAATGGCGTGCTGACCTCGGTCGTCAGCCGCAAGCTGGTCACCGGCAGCAAACTCGATGTGCAGTTCAGCGATCTCGGTGCGCAGTATGCATTTGGCTTCGCCGCGTTTGACAATGCGCAGGTGCGTCACGCCGTGCATTGGGGGCCGCTCTATCTGCGGTTTGCCAACTGATACCGCGACACTGGCAGCAAAAAGGGCGGCAATGCCGCCCTTTTTTTGTGTCCGCAGCGGATGCGGTGCGGCGACTTATTCGATCACCGCAAGATGAAAACGGCCCTGGCGCGCGGCAGTGTCCTCAAGCACCTCGATGCAGTCGTCGAGTTCTTCGAGCAGCATGCTGACTTCATCCTCATCCAGTCCCCCAAGGCCGGATTCGGCGACCTCTCGGCGAACGGCGCGCAGCGATATCAGGCCCTCATCGGCGGCGAACCATTGCATGTCGTCGATACCGTAGGCGTAGCCGGTTTCCGGATCTTCGGCCACCTCGCTCTCGCCGGTTTCATCGTCTTCCTCGTCCGCGTCCTCGCCATAGTTGTATTCGAGGTCGGTGAAATCGAAATAGTCGCTGAGCTTGCGCGCACCGGCCGCCTCGCAGACGGCGTCAAGCGCATCGGCGTGTTCGTGCATCAGCGAATGGTCGTCACTGTCTTTAGAGAAGTCCCGGTCGTTCAGTGTGTGTATCCAGAGGGTCATGCCCATGATTTTGTCCTGTAATGATTCCGGCGGCCCGGCGCCGCAGCTGCTGCGTTGGTGCAACTATTCCATCCTGACGCCCGACTTGGTTACCACCTCTTTATACTTTGCCAGCTCGGCGCGCTGAAATGCGCTGAACTGCTCGGGCGACATCGGATTGCGTCGCGTGCCGAGTTCATCGAAGCGCGCGACGACGTCCTTGAGTTCGAGAATGCGGTTGATTTCCGCATTCAGCTTGTTGACGATTTCCGGCGGAGTACCGGCCGGCGCGGCGACGCCGTACCAGTTGGTCACTTCGAAGTTTTTGATGCCGAGTTCGATCAGCGTCGGCACGTCAGGCAGCTGGGCATCGCGTTTCGCCGTGGTGATCGCCAGCGCGCGCATGCGGCCGGCCTGCAGATACGCGGCGACCGACGACAGGGTATCGAAGTTCATGCCGACCTGGCCTGAGAGCAGGTCGATGATGGCCGGCACGCTGCCCTTGTAGGGGATGTGGGTGATTTCAATGCCGGTTGCCATGCGGAACATCTCTCCGGCAAGGTGGTTGGTGCTGCCGACGCCCGGTGAAGCGTAGGTGAGCTGGCCCGGGTGCGCTTTCGCCAGCGCAATCAGTTCCTTGACGGTTTTCGCCGGCGTGCTCGGACGGATCACCAGCACGTTGGGCGCGTAGCCGAAATAGGCAACGTAGGCAAAATCGCGCGTCGGATCGTAAAGCGGTTTGGAGGTGGCGTTCGGTGCGATGGCCTGCGAGTTCACATGCGCGGTCAAAAGCGTATAGCCGTCGGGCGCTGACTTGGCGACGGCGTTCGCGCCGATCATGCCGGTGGCGCCGGGCCGGTTGTCGACGACGGTCTGTTGGCCCCAGGCGTCGGTGATTTTTGCCGCCACCAGGCGAGTGACGATGTCGGTGCCGCCGCCGGGCGGAAAGCCGACGATGAAGCGGATCGGTTTGCTCGGATAGGACTGTGCATGCGCGCCTGCGCAGCACAGCGCGGTGATGAGCAGCAGGGACAAGCGGGCGAGTTTCATGCGTTCCTCCATGGGCGGGGTTGTCGCGTTATTTGAACCCGTAAAGCCTTGCGGGATTGTCGACGAGTATTTTTTTGCGCTGTGTTTCATCGGGCGCCCAGTCGGCCAGCAGGTCGGCGAGGTGTCCGTCATCGGGCATTTTTTCCTTGGCGCACGGATGCGGCCAGTCCGAACCCCAGAGCATGCGGTCGGGCGCGGTGGCGATCATTTTCTGCGCGAAAGGCGCGATGTCGGCGAAGGCCGGCACATCGTCCGAGACAAAATACGGCCCCATCAGCTTGGCCCAGCAGTTGTCGCGCGCCACCAGGCGCAGCAGCGCCTTGAACGCCGGCGCCCCCAGGCCTTCGGCGCAGGAGATGCGCGCGAAATGGTCGATGACGATATCGATTTTCAGCGCGGCCAGAGCCTGCTCGATCTCCGGCATCACGCGCAGGTCGACGTAAAACTGCAGGTGCCAGCCCATCGGCTTGATGCGTTCGGCAAGGCGCGGTGCGTCGGCCAGCGACAGGCCCTTGGTGCCCGATGCCGTATTGATGCGAATGCCGCGGAAGCCCACCGCATTGAGGTCCTCGAGTTCGCGGTCGCTGATGTCGGCATTGACCACGGCAACCGCGCGCAGATCGAACTGCTTCGATTGGAGCGCTTCGACGATCAGTGAATTGTCGGGGCCGTAGACCGAGGGCTGTACCAGCACGCCGCGTTCGCAGCCGATAATGCCTTCCATGCGGATGTAATCGGCCAGCGGATTGATGTGCGGCACGAAGTGCGTCTGCGGCAGCAGCGGGTATTTTTCCTGCGGGCCGAAGATATGCGCGTGGCAGTCGGTGGCCTTGGCGGGGAAACGTACCCTGGGCTTGCGGGCAGTGGCCACCGGACCCGGAATATTGGGGGCGCGTACGGGTGCGGTCACGATTTCTGGTCCTTCGGCTGGCGGGCCTCGACGGTCTTCGCTTCGATTTCGTAGTACTCGTTGAGACCGATCAGGTCTTCAACCGCCTGGCGCGAGGCCACGTATTCGGCGTTGGTCATGCCGGTGTAGTCACCGGTGCTGCGCAGTTCTGTCAGCGCCTTTTTCAGAAAATGGAATTCGGTGCACAGCGTGACCTGCGCTTCGATGCAGCCGATGTAACCCATCTGCTCGAGGTCTTTGCGCGGGATGATCGGGCGGCCGTCGCGGTTGCCGCGGCTTTGCACATAGACGAGCGGCAGCCGGCATTTTTTCGGCGCGTCTTCGGCTTCCTGCCGGGTGCGTGGAAACAGCAGGCCGAGATCGGCGCCGACGTCGGCCGCGCGATTGAGCCGCATGCTGGCTTCCTCGAGGCCGAGCGCGCGGCAGGTGTCGGTGCGCGCGATGACGACGAAGTCGGGGTCGCTGCGGTCGCGTTCCTTGCACGAATACTCGACCTTCTCGACGAACTCCTCGACCGGAACGCCGTGCACCACATACTTGTGATAGTGGGCGCGTTTCGGATAAAGCGCGTCCTCGATGTGCACGCCGGCAATGCCGCCGCGGATGAATTCGCGCATGGTGCGCATGGTGTGGATCGGTTCGCCCCAGCCCGAACCGGCGTCCGCCAGCAGCGGAATGTTGACGTTCTCCGCAATCATTCGCGCGAGATCGATCTGTTCGTTCATGGTCAGCAGGGGTTCGGTGATGGCCGTCGAACCGCCGGTGACGTAGCCGCCGATATAGACTGCTTCGAAGCCCAGCGATTCGACGAGGCGCGCGCCGATCACGTTGTAGACCGAGGGCATATGCAGAAAGGTCTTGGCGCGCAGCAGTCTGCGCAGTTTGGTGGATTGACGTTCGATCAAGGGGCTTCTCCCGTTACGTTGAAGTGCTGCTGCAAGGGTTTCGCGGTGAATGGTTGTTTTGCCGCGCGGAAAATCGATTGTATGCCGCGGCGCCGCGGCCTGCACGGCACGCGCGGCTTATTCGGGCTTCAGGCCGATCGCGGCAAGGGCTTTGGCGGTCTTCGGCCCTTCGACGCGCACGGTGTCGTGCATGCGCTCAGGCGTGGAAAGCAACGCCATGATGCCGAGATCGACGTAGCGTTCCTTGACCTCGGGCAAATTGACGATGCGGTGGATCTCGCTGTTCAGGCGCGCGACGATGGCGGCCGGCATGCCCTTCGGCCCGATCACGCCCCACCATTGCGTCGGCAGTTCTTCTTTAACGCCCGATTCCGCCATGGTCGGCACGCTGGTGAGCGCGGGGGAACGTTCGGCGGTGGTAACGGCCAGCGCACGCAGGCGATTGCCGCGGATCTGCGGTACTGCCGGCACCATGTCGGAGAACACCATTTCGATCTGGCCGCCGACGACATCGGCGACCGCCAGCACGGCGCCCTTGTAGGGGACATGGACGATGTCGAGTTTTTCGATCGACTTGAAGACTTCGGCAACGATGTTGACCGTGCTGCCGAGGCCGGCCGAGCCGTAGCTGAGTTTGCCCGGCTGTTTGCGCGCCAGCGCAATCAGTTCCCTGACGGTGCGCACCGGCACCGCCGGATGCACGACCAGCACGTGCCCCGAATAGGCGATCATCGTGATGTGCGAGAAATCGTTGAGCGGGTCGTAGGGCAGCTTTTTGTAGAGATACTGGTTGTTGACCATTTGCGATTTGGTGGTCAGCAGCAGCGTGTAACCGTCGGCCGGCGATTTGGCGACGAGTTCATGGCCGATGTTGCCCGCCGCGCCGGGACGGTTTTCGACAATGACCTGGCGGCCCAGCGCATCGGTGAGTTTCTGCGCGAGCACGCGCGCCATCACGTCGCTCGAACCGCCGGGCGGATAGGGCGCAACGAAGCGCACGGGCTTGGATGGATAACCGTCCTGCGCCTGCGCGCAGGTCGTCAGCAAAACAGCGAGCAGGGTGGTGGTTCTGACAAGGTTCATGCGGTGTACTCCTGAGTGAAACCGCATTATGCCCGCACTGTGCGGCGCAGCAAAAACGTCGCTGGATGGCGCGCATGCTTGGCTTTAGACTAGCCCCTGCATTCAAAGGGAGGGGATATGAACAAAAAAATGATTGCTGCCCTGTGGGCCGCGATGCTGTTGCTCGCCGGCAACGCTTGCGCGCACGAGAGCGAGGCGATGAAAACGGTCGGACGCGCCATCGAGGCGCTGGGCGGCTACAAGCTGGCGAATATCCGCGCGGTCACGCTCAAGGGGCAAAGCCGGCATTTCGAACCGCAGCAGTCGCTGGTGCCGGACGGCGATGCAGTGCCGAGCGGTGCTTCGGTTTTTGTCACCACGATCGATCTGGCCGGCGGCAAAGCGCGCACTGAGTGGGAGCGCAATCTGACGACGCCGGTCGCCCGCGTCTACAAATACGGCGAAGTGGTGACGCGCGATGCCGGTCTGGTCAACGGTATCGATTCGAGCGGGCGCACCAAACAAAGCCGCGACAGCAATCCGCCGCAGCACACCATGTCGGGCCAGCGGCTGGCGGTGATGCTGCGCGAACTGCAGCGCAGTTCGCCGCAACTGCTGATTGCAATGCGTGCGGATCCGCACAGCCTGAAAATGCTGGCCGACGAACCGGTGGCGGGCAAACGCCTCACGGCGGTTGAATACAAGACCGAAGCGCACCGGTTTGTCGTCATGTTTGACCCGGCGAGCGGACTGCCCGCGCGCATCCGCACCGTCGATACGGACCAGGCCTGGGGCGACATCAACTTCGACCTGATCCTGTCGGACTGGCGGGAGGTAGGCGGCGCGAAGTTTTCATTTCACCAGATTTATACGGCGAACGACCGCATCGTCCTGCATCAGACGCTGGATGAAGTTGTGCTGAACCCGGTTCTGGCCAAAGATCTCTTCGAGATTCCCGCCGCGCTGCGTGCCGGTGCACAGCCGCCGGTCCTGCACGACGTCGAATACCAGTGGATTTTCCGGCGCATGCTCGCAGGCGGACTGCTCGACACCAATGAACTGGGTTTCGATCCGCGCATGGGCGGGCTGCGCCTGGAAGAAATTGCGCCCGGCGTGCAGCACGTGGTCGGCGGCAATCCGAACAATATGGTGGTCGAAATGAAAGACCATGTGGTCGTGTTCGATGCGCCGAACGGCGAAGCGCATACCGCAGCCACGCTGGCGGTGATCAAGGCCCGGTTTCCCAACAAACCCGTCAAGGCGCTGGTGCTGACCCACCATCACATGGACCATGCCAGCGGCGCGCGCGGTTTCGGCGCGGCGGGGGCGACGATTTATGTCGGTGCCGGCAACGGCGCCTATATCCGGCACATGATGACTGCGCCGCACAACGTGCGGAAAGACGCGCTGGCGAAAAAGCCGCGTGCAGTCAATGTCGTCGAGGTGGCGGACAAGCTGGTGCTGGGCGACGGCGCGCGCTCGGTCGAGCTTTATCGCATCGCCAACAGTCATGCCGAGGGCATGCTGATCGGCTTCGTTCCGGAGGCGAAACTCGGTTATGTCACTGATCTGTGGGCGCCGGGGCGCGATACCGTATTCGGCACCGAGCGCCAGCGCGCGCTGGTGGATGCGGTGGAGAAGGCGGGGATCAGGCCGGAGCGGTTTGCCGGCGGGCATGGGGGGGTGGCGTCTTATCCGGAGTTTGTGGCGAAAGTGCGAGCAGGGAAATAGTGGTCGACTAGGTGAGCAGCAGTATGTTTTCGGTTGATCGATGCGCGGTGCGTCAAGTTCGCCGGGTGCGGCCCGGCAGCCGGTTACTTTCTTTGGTCGCCCAAAGAAAGTAACCAAAGAAGAGCGCCCCGACACGGTATCGCGAAGCGCCGGTGCGGGAGGGGCGCTACAGCTGTGTCCGCCGACGTAGAACGGGGCGCTCGCAGCTGTTCCCGCAAACGGGCCTTCGGCTAACGAGTCACAGCTGCCCTGGTTCGCTGGTCCTTCGGACTTCCCTGCGCTGCTCGATGCATCGGGCGACTGCGCAACTCGCCCTCGCGGTGAAAC
Organism: uncultured Streptomyces sp.; assembly: GCA_964625665.1. GTDB lineage: Bacteria > Pseudomonadota > Gammaproteobacteria > Burkholderiales > SG8-41 > PALSA-1004. Next base: position 10,283 of record CAZVDN010000106.1, read on the forward strand.
CGCGAGGGCTCAGACAGTGCTCGCCGAC
>CAZVDN010000107.1:0-10296 GCA_964625665.1 uncultured Streptomyces sp.
GGCCGGCCTTAAGCGAACGCCGCACATGGTGGGCGTCGATGGCGGCAGTTCCGACCCGGGCCCGCATTATCTGGGGTCGGGCAAGCCGTTCACCACGCCGATGTCGATCAAGCGCGACATGGGTCTGTTGTTGCGCGGCGCGATCGCCAACGGCATTCCGATGATGATCGGCACCAGCGGCGGCGCGGGCGGCGAGCCGCATCTGCAGTTGTGCGCCGATCTCCTGCGCGAAATCGCGCGCGAACACGGCCTCAAATTCAAACTGGCATTGATTCATTCCGAAGTCGACAAGGGCTGGCTGAAGAACAAAAACAAGGCGGGCCGCGTCAAACCGCTCGGCAGTGCCGCGCCGCTGGGCGATGCGGTGATCGACCGTGCCGAACGCATCGTCGGCATGATGGGGCCGCAACCGTATATGAAAGCGCTGGCCGACGGCGCGCAGGTGATCCTCGCCGGGCGCAGCACCGATCCGGCGCCGTGGGCGGCGCTGGCGATGCATCACGGCATTCCGCCGGCGCCGGCGTGGTTTGCCGGCAAGATGCTCGAATGCGGCTGCAATGCCGCGCTGCCGAAACGCCACGATTGTCTGCTGGCCACGGTCGGCGACGATTATGTTGAAGTCGAGCCAATCAATCCGGAACTCGCCTGCACACCGTTGAGCGTGGCGGTGCAGGCGCTGCATGAAAACGCCAGCCCGATCCATCATCGCGAACCCGGCGGCATACTCGATACCAGCAACTGCAAAATCGAGGCAGTGTCGCCGCGCGCCGTACGGGTTTCGGGCATGCAGTGGAAGCCGCAGCCCTATACGATCAAACTCGAAGGCGCGGAAAAAACCGGTTATAGCGCGATCGCCTTTGCCGGCACCCGTGATCCCGGACTGGTCGCGCAGATCGACCAGTTCGCAGACAGCGTGCGCGCGGCGGTGGCGACCAAGGTCACGGCGCTCGGCGTGTCGCCCGAAGAATATCAACTGGTGCTGCGGCTCTACGGCCGCAACGGTGTCATGGGCGCGGCGGAAATCGTGCAGCAAACCGCCTCACACGAGATCGGCATTCTCGCCGAGGCCGTGGCGAAGACGCAGGAGATTGCCAACGCCGTGGTCGGCCTCACGCGGGTGACGCTGCTGCATTCGGATTTTCCGGGCCGCTTGTGCAAGGAAGGCAACATGGCGTTTCCGTTTTCGCCGTCGGACATCGAACGCGGCGCGATCTATCAGTTCTCATTGCGCCATGTCGTCGAGCCGGACGATCCGCTCGAGATGTTTCCGATCGATTACGAGAATATCTGACATGGCCAGACTGGGTGATATTGCGAAGGCCTGCAAAAGCAAGAATGCAGGGCCGTTTGACCTGACGCTCGACATCATGTTCGGGGATGCGGCCACCTTCGAAAAGGTGCGTGCCACCGGCGTCATCACGCCGGCGCTGATTGCGAAACTTTACGGTGTCCAGGAGTCGGCGGTGGTCTTTACCGAATATCCGCCGGCCTTCGCCTGGAAGGCGACCATCGAGCGGCGCATCCCCTCGGGGGCGGTGGGCGATACCGATGTTTACGGCGCGCAGCAGCACGCGCCGCTGCTTGATGTGCAAATCCCGATCTGACGGCGCCGACCGTGAATTAATCGGGCGCCGACTTGACGCCCTGACTGTGCGGGCGGTAGCGTTCGGTCTCTCTGAAAAAAGCGGGCTTATCCATGAAAAAACGTTCAGCTGTAGTCCTGTCCGCCGCGATGGCGGTGATCGCCGTTCCGGCCTTTGCGCAGAATTATCCGGTGCGCCCGGTGCGTCTTATTGTGACGGTGCCGCCGGGCGGCGCCGCCGACCTCGTGGCGCGCGTCATGGCGCAGAAGCTCGGCGATGCGCTGGGCCAGACCTTCGTTGTCGATAACCGCGCCGGCGGCGGCGGGCAGATCGCTGCCGACACGGTGGCCAAGGCCGCGCCCGACGGGTATACGACGCTGCTGGCGTCGATCACCACGCACGGCATCGGCCCGCATATCTACGCCAAGCTGCCCTATGACCCGGTCAAGGACTTCGCGCCGGTCTGTTTGTACGCAACCATGCCGATGATCGTGGTGGCCAATGCGCAGCTGCCCGTGAAAAACGTGCCCGAACTGATTGCGCTGGCCAAGGCCAAACCGAACAGCATCAGCTTCGCCTCGTCCGGCTCGGGCGGTGCGCCGCATCTGGTCGGCGAGCTCTTCAAGAACGTCACCGGCGCGCAGATCCAGCACGTGCCCTATAAGGGCAGCGCCCCCGGCGCCGCCGATGTGGCCGGCGGCCAGGTGCAGCTGATGTTCGACGCGATTGCGCCGCATCTGCCGCATCTCAAATCGGGCCGCACCAAGGTGCTCGCGGCGATCAGCCCGGCACGTCTGCCGATTGCGCCCGATGCGCCGACCATGACCGAACTCGGTTTCGGCAAGGTCGCCGCGTCGATCTGGTACGGCATGCTGGTGCCGGCCGGCACGCCGAAGGCGTTGATTGCCAAACTCAACGCCGAATCGAACAAGGCGCTGGCCTTGAGTGATGTCAAAGAGCGCTTGTCGGGCGCGGGCATCGACACCGCGGGCGGCTCGCCTGATGATTACGCGAAATTCATCCGCGACGAGCTGGCGAAGTGGGGGCCGGTGGTCAAGGCCTCGGGCGCGAAGCTCGACTGACCGGTTGCAGATCCATCACCGCCGGCGCGCAGGCGCCGGCGGGATTGAATGACGTTTCATCAACGGGGGGATCCAATGAAAGCAAAAATATTTGCAGTGGGCGCGCTGTCGCTGTTTGCCGCCTGCGCCGCGGCGCAGAACGTGAAGATCACGCCGCTCGGCACGCATCCGGGCGAGCTGTGCGACCGCGATCGCGCGATGATTTTCGAAGATCCGACCGGCGTGCGCATTCTCTACGACGCCGGCCAGTCCGTGATGGGCGGCAACGATCCGCGCCTGGGCACCGTGCATGTAGTGCTGCTGACGCATGCGCATACCGACCACATCGGCGACCGCAAGATCGCCGGGCTCAACATGGGCACCTGCGCCAAACCCGAAACCATTTCGGCATTGCCGAACTCGACTACGGCGGAAATTGCCGCGGCGAAAAACGCCTCGCTGATCATGATCCGCAACATGGCGTTCTTCCTCGCCAAAAAAATCGAGAACATCCGCGGCAAACCGACCGGCACCTGCGCCGAGCCGGGCGGGGCGATTGCGGCGGTGCAGGCCGCGCCGTGCATCGCGCCGGTGGAGCTCGGCGGCACCAAGGTGGTCAAAGCGGCCGGCGCGTCGGCCGGCGTGGAAATCATCACCATGCATGCTGCGCACGACAGCACGCTGAGCCGCGAGTTGCTGACCGAGGCGCAGAAAAAATCGCTCGAAGCCGACAACATCAGCGTCAGCCTCGGCGCGCCCAGCGGTTACATTCTGAAGTTCACCAACGGCCTGCGCGTCTATCTCTCTGGGGACACCGGACTGCACACCGAGATGCGCACCATCGCGCATGATTACTACCGTGTGAACCTTGCCGTGATGAACCTCGGCCAGAACGCGATCCTGCCGGAAGCCGCGGCCTATGCGATGAATGAACTGGTGCGTCCGGCCTCGGTGATCCTTTCGCACCCGAACGAAGGCGTGACGGTCGGCGGCATCATGCAACCGACGACGCGGGCCAAAGTGTTCGTCGACCGGGTCAAGGGCCGGCCGGTGTATCTGGGCATCAGCGGCAGAACACTGGAGTTTGACGGCAGCGGCACCTGCATGGCGGGTGGCTGTTACTGACTGCAAATCCACAACAGCGCGGGCGGCCTGCTGCCCGCGCATTTCACCGGATAACGTTGTCATTCTCGGGGGGGAACCATGAAAACGATCAAACTGGCGGCGGGCCTGCTTGCACTCTTTGCGGCGTCGGCCATGGCGCAGAACGTGAAAATCACGCCACTCGGCTCGCATCCTGGCGAGTTGTGCGATCGCGACCGCGCGACCATTTTCGAAGATCCGACCGGCGTGCGCATTCTTTATGATGCCGGCCAGACGGTGATGGGGGCCGGTGATCCGCGCCTCGGCGCCGTGCATGCGGTGCTGCTGAGTCACGCGCACGGCGACCACATGGGCGACCGCAAACTCGGCCAGTTGAATGCCGGCACCTGTGCCCGCCCCGAAACCATTTCGGCGGCGCCGCATTCGACTACGGCGGAAATCGCGGCGGCGAAAAATTCCGCACTGGTGATGATCGCCAGCACGACGGCCTTTCTCGGCAAAAAAGTCGAAAACATCCGCGGCAAGCCGACGCCCGTTTGCCCGATGGACGGTGTGACCATTGCCGCCGTGCAGGCGGCGCCCTGCATGGCGTCTATCCACCTGGGGGGCACGCGCATAATCAAGGCGGCGGGCGCGGCGCGCGGCGTCGAGATCACCTCGGTGTTCGCATCGCACGACAGCCGCGTGGCGCGCGATCTGCTGACCGACGTGAAACAGAAAGGCGTGGCGCCGGACAATCTCAATGTGAGCCTCGATCCGCCGATCGGCTATGTGCTGAAGTTCACCAATGGCCTGCGCGTCTACATGTCGGGCGACACCGGCATACATGGCGAGATGCAGAGCGTGATCCGTGCGTTTCACCGGCCCAATCTCGTGTTGATGAACCTCGGGCTCTCGGCCATCCTGCCGGATTCGGCGGCCTTCGCCATCAACGAACTGCTGCGTCCGGCTTCCGTAATCGTGACGCACGTCAACGAGGCGGCCACTGCGGGCGGAGTGTTGCGCGACAACACTTACACGAAGGCCTTCATCGATCAGGTGAAGGGCCGTCCGGTCTATCTGGGCATCAGCGGCAGAACGCTTGAATTCGACGGCAGCGGCACCTGCATGGCAGGCGGCTGTTACTGATCACAACAAGGGGAGGGGACATGAAAAAAGCCATAATGGTTTCTGCGCTGCTGGCCGGCGCGCTTGCAGTATCCACGGTGCTGGCGCAGACCAAGGCGCCGGAAGTGCGCCGCGTCGTCACCGCACTTGATGCCAACGGGCGTGCCGTCACGATGGCGGACGGACCGGTTGCGTTGACCTCATTGCGCTCGCCGAATCCGGCCGGCGAAATGTGGGTGACCAGCCAGTATCCGCCCGACTATTCCTGGAAGGAAGACCGCGCGAAGACCAAGGTCGGCCTGATTCCGCCCGCCAACGGCACCATCTTCCGCATCGTCGATTTCCCGCCGATGAAACCGGAAGTCGAGAAGATGGACATGAACACCATGATGAAGGTCGTCGGCGACCACGCGCCCGCCAAGGGCGTGCCGCCGCGGCATCCGATGATGCACCGCACGCGCAGTCTCGATTACGCGATCATCATGTCGGGCGAGATCGACATGCTGCTGGATGACGGTGAGGTGCATCTGAAGGCCGGCGACGTGGTCGTGCAGCAGGCGACCAATCACGCCTGGGTCAACCGCGGCAAGGAGGTTTGCCGCATCGCCTTCATTCTGATGGACGGCAAGGAGCCGTAAGCAAAGCTGCGGCTGCCATGCAATACGACTAGGGGGCGCAAGCCCCCTTGTTCATTCCGGCCGGCGGATCAGTTGATCGACTGGTTTTCGCGCATGATTTGCGTGTGCAGATCGCGGTAGCGCGCACCGACATCCTGGCCGAACAACGGGTCGGCGACCGCCGGTACCGCCGCTGAGACTTTCGACCAGTCGGCGTCTTTCAGCAGCTTCGCCGCCTGCGGCAGAATTTCGCGGTCTTCAGCGTCGATGTGGCCGCGGTAATAGACGAGATAGGTGGCGGCCGAGGCTTCGACTGTCTCGCGCGCAATGAAGGCGTCTTCGAGGATGTCGTCGAGAAACTTGTAGAGCTGGGCGCCGACGGTGTTGATGACGCGGTGCTCATGCATCAGGCGCTTGATCACCGGCGCCAGCGCCGGTTCGCGCTCGAGCATCAGCGCAAAGGCGACGTCCTCGCGCGGATGGTGGAAACGGTCGGCGTAATGCTGCAGGTAATAGATGACGTCGCGCATCAGTTCGTAATTCGGATGTCCGCCTTCGTGAAAGGCCATCATCTGCGCGTCGAGAAAATCCAGCAGGCGGGCGAACCGCGCGTGTTCGTCATGCCACAGTCTTACGGCGTCTTCGGTCTTCATGCAGCCTCCACAGCGCGCAAGTCGTTTGCGCGACGGGTTCATTATTCGCCGCAGCCGAAGCTTGGTATTGATTTGGGTCAAATTTCTTGTCGACGGCGGAGGCAACGAAGCGCCGGCTGCCAGAAAACAGGGTTTCCGCCGGGAGTGGCGTGCCGCCCGGCCAAAAAAACGGGGCGCCGCAGCGCCCCGTTTTGTCCGACCGGGTGTCTGATTATTTGAGCAGCACGCTTTGTTCGCTTTGCAGCACCTTCATGACCTTCGGGCGCTTCAGCATGCGATCCTTGAAGGCGGTGTAATTGGCAAGTTTCGTCATCGGCAGGTCGCCGCGCAGGCCCCAGCCGTAAAACACCAGGCAGTAGCCGTCGGCCACGGTGAACTGGTCGCCCATGATCCACTGCTTGCCCGCCAGCAGGCCGTCGATCTCCTCGAGATTGGTCCAGAACGATTTCTTGCCCATTTCCTTGACGTTGTTGACGGCGGCTTCGCCTTCGGCAAAGCGTTCGGCGCGCATGTAACGCTGATAACTCGGATGCACAACGTTGGAGAACCAAGCCATGGTGGCAATGCAGTTGGCTTCATCGACCGGATCGGCCGGCAGCAGTTTTGCCGCCGGATGCTGGCGCGCCAGATAGGTGAGGATGGCGGTGTTCTCGGTGATGATGCGGCCGTCGACGGCCAGTGCCGGCACCTTGCCGCGCGGATTGATCTTCGCGTATTCGGGCGTCTTCTGTTCGCCCTTGGCGATCAGGACCGGATGTTCGGTGTAGGCGGCGCCGCATTCCTCGATGCCGATGTGCGAAGCGGTGGAACAGGCACCGGGGCTGAAATAAAGCGTAAGCATGAAAACTCCCTCAGGTTGAGTGGTGTGCAGGAACTATTGGTAGTAGCGGCCGCCGTTGGCCAGATAACTCTGGCCGGTGATGTAGCCGGCCTTGTCGCTGGCCAGATAAATCATCAGCGAGACGATTTCCTCGGCCGTGCCCATGCGCATCTGTCCGGGGCGCAGCGGCTTGTTCTTTTCATCGGGATCGAGATCGAGGCGCTGCACGCCGCCGGGGCCGATGCAGTTGGCAGTCATGTTGTACCCGGCTAATTCGCCCGCCAGCCCGCGCGTGAGGCCGACGATGCCGAGCTTCACCATTGATTTGGCGGGCGGCCCGCCGATGTAGGGCGTCACGCCGGCGATATTGATGATGCGGCCGAATTTCTTCTCCATCATCAGCGGAATCACTTCCTGGCAGATGTGAAAGGGGCCGGTCAGGTTGACCGCGATGTTCTTGTGCCAGCCTTCAAGCGTCTGTTCGAGAAACTTCACTTCGTGGCGGTCGCCGGCGAGATTGATCGCAACATCGACGCCGCCGAGTTCGGTGCGCGCTTTGGCGACGAAGGCCTTCACTGCCGCGCCGTCGGTGACGTCGCATTTTTCCGCCACAACCTTGACGCCCAGCGCGCGCGCCTTCTCCGCCACGGCATTGAGTTCGTTGATGCGGGCGCTGGTGCAGATCGCCAGATTGGCGCCTTCGCGCGCGAATTCAACTGCGGCGATGCGGCCCATGTTGCGGCTCGCGCCCGTGATCAGTACGTTTTTGCCCTTCAGTCCGGTGTCCAAGCGTCTGCTCCTTCAGTGTGGCAGGCATTCTAGCCGTTTGCCGGCGCGGCCGGGATGCCGCCGAATTCGTTTAACATAGCACGCTCAGTGATTCCACCGGAAAGACCGCAATGACAGGTTCCATCCTTCTCTATAACCCGACGGCGGTGCGCGCCGGCGGCGCCGAGACCATGCAGCAGGCATTGTCCGGCCTCGAGGGCAAGGTGGTCGGCTTCATCGACAATGCCAAGCCGAACTTCGACCATCTGGTCGATGACCTCGCGCAGTTGCTGGTGAGCCGTTACGGTGTGGCGAGCGTGATCAAGCGCAAGAAGCGCGCCGCGTCGGTGCCGGCCGAGGAGAGCGTCTACAAGGAGCTGGCGGAGCAATGCGACCTGGTGATCACCGGGTCCGGTGATTGAGGGTCATGCTCGTCGTGGAGTGTCCACGACAGTGTGCAAATCGCCAAACGCGGCCGCGCTGCCGTCGCCATCTGCTCGTCGGCCTTCACGACGCTGGGGCGCGCGCAGGCGCGCGCCCTGGGCCATGCCGCGCTGCCGATCGCAGTCATTCCGCATCCGTTCGGCACGCGCACGCGCGACGAAGTGAAGGCGCTGGCCGAAGCCTGCATCGATGAGGTCGTGAGACTGGCGACAGGACAGCAAACGACATGAGCACCCGCACCAATAACGCGCTGTTCGAGGCGCCCGATGATCTTGATGCCATCAACAAGCTCTATCGCGAGCGCAAATGGAGTGATGGCCTGCCGATCGTGCCGCCGACTGAAGCGCGCGTCGAGCGCATGCTCGCCGGCACCACCCGCCGGCGCGATGAAGTCATCGCCGCGCTGGCGCCCGGATTCGCCAATGCGACCGTGGAGAACATTGCCGTCAATGCGGTGATGGCCGGCTGCGAACCCGAGTATCTGCCGGTGCTGATCGCCGCGGTCGAGGCCTGCGCGGATCCCGCCTTCAATCTGCAGGCGATCCAGGCCACCACCAATCCGGTGGCGATCTGGATCATCCTCAACGGGCCACTGGCGAAAACGCTCGGGGTCAACGCGACCTTCAACTGCATCGGCGAGGGCACATGGGCCAACGCCACTATCGGCCGCGCGCTGCGCCTCGTGCTGCGCAACGTCGGCGGCGCGCTGCCCGGCGAAATGGACCGCGCCACCCAGGGCCAGCCCGGCAAGTTCACCTTCTGCTGCGCCGAAAACGAAGACGACAGTCCGTGGGAGCCGCTGCATGTCGAACGCGGCTTTGCGAAAACCGCCAGCACCGTCACGGTGGTCGGCGCCGAAGGCACGATGAACATGAATTCGCACAGCAAGGACGCGGCCGAGCTCGTGCATGTGATCGCGCAGACCATGATCCATCCGCCGAGCAATGAATACACCCACGGCGGCGAGCCGTGGCTGATGATCGGGCCGGAACACGCCGACATCCTGCAGCGCGGCGGCGTGAACAAGGCCGAACTCAAGCGCCGCCTGTGGGAAGCCTCGAAAATGCCGGCCGGACTGATGTCGGTCAAAGACCGTCAGCGCGTGATCGATTCGCGCACCGCCGAACTCGGCACTATCGGTCTCGACACCCTGTTGCCGATTTCGGTCAAGCCCGAGGAAATCTGCATCATGGTGGCGGGCGGGCCCGGCACGCATTCGGTGTATGTGCCCTGTTTCGGCAACTCGTTTGCGGCAACCCGGGAGATCAAGCCGTAACGGGCGGCCGTGCCGTGGCCGACGCAGTAAAATGGCCGGGCAGAATCTGCACATTTTCAGGAGTTCAGCGGCATGACACGCATTGAGTTTTACGACCCTTCGGGCGCGCTCGAAGTCACGCAGACGCATGCGCCGCGTCTCGATACGCTGGCCGGCAAACGCATCGGCTTCGTCAGCAACGAACAATGGCAGGCCTTTCGCACGCTGCCGCTCTTGAAGAAATTGTTCGAGGCCGATTTCCCCGGCATCGAAATGCTGCCGATCGACGCCTTCCCGCAGGGCAACGGCCTGATCGGCGAGGAAGATACCGCGCGCAAGGTCAAAGCCGCCGGGGTCGATGCCGTCATCATCGGCAACGCGGCCTGAGGGTCCTGCGCCACAGCGTGCGGCCGTGCAGCCGCACAACTTGAAATTCTCGGCATTCCGACGGTCACGCTGACGCGGACCGATTTCGTCGGCGTCATGAAGAACGCCATCAGCGGCCTCGGTCTGCCGCCCGAATCGGCGATGATCACCTTTCCGATCGAGCTGTTTCTGCCGGGCAGCGACATCAGCGCGATCGAGACGCGCAAGCGCGAGTTTTACAACGGGCTGACCAAATGGAAGCCCGAACACGCCAAAGCCTCCGGCGACGAAGCGCCGCTGATTGCCGTCGAGGGCGCAAACTACGAAGAAGCGCTCGACCGTGCCAATCACCTGATGATCACCAACCTGTGGGGCGATGGCCTGCCGGTGTGGCCGGCCACACCCGAGCGCGTTGCGCGCATTCTGCGCGGCAGCGTTCTGCCGCGCACGCAGGTGATCGGCAAGTTTCCGCCGCGCGGCGGCGTCACCACGGTGGAAACCTGCGCAATCGCGCTGGC
>CAZVDN010000108.1:0-10289 GCA_964625665.1 uncultured Streptomyces sp.
GCCGAGATCGATCAGAGGCACTGCATCGCCGCTCCATTCGATGGAGTCGATATCGTCATAAACGCGGCTGGCAAGGCGGATGCCGGCGTCGCGACAGCCCTGATCGAACACGCGCGCATCGCCGATGACCACCACGCGTGCGACCGAATTCGGCATGCCCGAAGCGAGCAGCTTGATGCTGATTTCGGGGCCGATGCCGGTGACGTCGCCGAGCATGAGACCGAGGACCGGAAGTTTTGTCATGACGAAGGATTCCTGTTGAGTGAAACCGGCGCGCCGGTTTCGATGGATTGAACGATGGCTTCAAAGGCCGCCACGACATTGACCATGTGCGGCATCTTGATCGGATATTCGCTGTTACCGGCGACAGCGTCGGCAAAGACGTCGAACTCCTCTTTCAGCGAATCGAGGGGCTCGTAGCTGAAGTGTTCGGGTTTGGCGCCCTTGCGGCGGATCACCAGATCGGTTTCGCCCAGCGCCTCGACCGAACCTTCGCGGCCGAAGACATGAATGCGCCAGTAAAAGGGCGTGGCCCGCACGGCGCCGAGCAGTGCGCTGGTCTTGTTTTCGAACTCAAACATGATCGACAGCGTGTCGGTGGGGTCGGGCGCGGGCTTGCGCGTGATGACCTGGGTCTGCACGCGCGCCACGGGGCCCAGCAGATTGACCAGTGCGTCCAGCACATGAATGCCTGAGCCGGTCATGCCGGCACCCGGTGCTTCGGCAGGCGAGCCGCGCCAGGGTGAAAAATGTGCGCCGGAATTTTCATTGCTGTAGTGGCCTTCGACATGCAGAATCTCGCCGAGTTCACCGCTGGCGACCACACGGCGCAACTCGCGCATCGACGGCCAGAAGCGCTTGTTGGTGCCAAGTCCGAGCAACACGCCGGCCTCGCGGCAGGCGCTGGTCGAGCGCAGGGCATCGGCTTTTTTCAGCGCCAGCGGCTTCTCGCAAAACACCGCCTTGCCCGCTTTGGCGACATCGACAATCTGCTGGGTGTGCAGCGAATGCGGTGTCGCCAGCACGACGGCCTGTACGCGCGGATCGGCCAGCACATCGGCGAATTCCGTCGACAGCTCGAAACCCTGCCTGGCGGCGAAATCGCGCACCGTGTCCGGTTCTTTGCTGACGCCGCGGATGAAGCGGATGCGTTCGCTCTTGCCCTGCACGGCGTTGACGATTTTCTGTCCCCACCAGCCGACGCCGACAATGGCTGCGTTGATCATGGGTGAAGTCTTTACGCCAGATAGGCGAACAGTTTGGGATCGAGTTCGCGCCGGTACTTTTCCAGCACCGGCTGCACGGCGGCGACAAAGGGCGCGCGTTCGGCGTCGCTCAGCGTGATGATCTCGTGGTCCTTGACCAGTTTGAATTTGGCCAGCATCTCGGCGTCCTCCGCTGCTGCCAGTTCGAGCTGATAGCGCGTCGCTTCGCGGCCTGCGATGTCGACGGCCGCCTGCAGGTCGGCGGGCCAGCTTTTATAGTGATCCCGGTTGCAGATCATCACGGTGGCGCCGAACAGATGGCCGGTCAGCGTCTGGTAGCGGTGATACTTTTGCACAGCGAAGTTGTAGGTGTTGGTCAGCGGATTTTCCTGGCCGTCGAAACGCGGGCCGTCAATGCCGTCGACGAATTCCTTGACGTCCACCGAGATCGGATCGAAACCCATCGCCTGCAGCGCTTCGACGTGCATTTCGCTGACCTGGCAGCGGATCTTCAATCCCTTGCAGTCTGCCGGGGTGCGGATCGGCCGCACCTTGTTCGTGACATGACGGAAGCCGTTGTCCCAGACGCCGAGCAGCCTGTGCGGCGTGTTTTCTTCCATGCGCTGCTGCAGGAGCTTGCCGAATTCTCCGGCAAAGGCACGCTGCACGCTGGCGCGGTCCTTGATCAGGAAGGGCAGTTCGAGGACTTTGAATTCAGGTACCGGGTCGGTAAAGCGCACCGAAGAGATGTAGCAGAACGACAGTTCGCCGCTGGCCACCATTTTCGGCAGGTCGCCGGACTGGCGGCCGATGTTGAGCACGTTGCCGATCAGCTGAAAATCGATGCGTTCGCCGAACTGCTTTTTCAGCAGTTCGCCGAAACGCTCGGCAGCGCGGTTGTGGATCGATGCGGGGTTCTGATAACCGCCGAATTTGAGCGTGATTTTGGACATTGCGTTGTGCTGCGGCTGGGGTGAAGAAACGGGACGAGAGAGTATCACATTGCAGCGGTCATTCGCCGGCTGCGCCGGACCGGAATGCGCTGCAGCGGCCCGTACGAAATGCGTTGCGAGTCCTGACGTGCGAAGGGTCTTTGGCGCGGCAGCGATTGCTGCCGTACCTGCTAGAATCCGGCGTTCCGACCGGCGCCTGCGGCGCGGTCGAATATCCAGGCATTTCATTCGGGGGCATTGATGGGATTCACGATTGCCGAAAAAATTCTTGCCGCGCATTCCGGCGGCGCGCCGGTGCGTGCCGGCGATGTTGTCGTGGCCGATGTGGATTTCGCCATGATGCACGACGCGCGCGCCGGCAACGCCATGAAGATGGCCGCCAAGCTCGGTGCGAAGGGCCTGCCGTTCGCCAATCGCACGGCGCTGGTGATGGATCATTATTCGCCGCCGCCGCACATTGAGGCTGCCAACACGCACAAGGAAATGCGCGCGTTTGCCGAGCAGACCGGCGCCGTGCTCTACGAAGTCGGCGACGGCATCTGCCATCAGGTCATGCCGGAGGGCGGACACCTGACCGCCGGCGACCTGATCGTCGGCACCGATACGCATTCGGTGACCTACGGTGCGTTCAATGCGCTGGGCACCGGTGTCGAGGGCACCGACGTGGCGGCGGTGATGATGACCGGCAAGCTGTGGTTTCGCGTGCCCGAGACCATCCGCATCGAACTGAAGGGCAGATTGCAGCCCGGTGTCTGGGCAAAAGACGTCACGCTGAGCATGCTCGGCCGCTTCAAGGCCGAGGGCGCGAACTACCGCGCTCTGGAATACACGGGCAGCGGCGTGGCGGCGATGGAAATCGACGACCGCATGACGCTGTCGAATCATGCGGCCGAACTTGGAGCGAAAGCGGCGATTCTCGAAGCCGATGAAAAAACCATCGCCTGGTTGCAGGCGCACAAGGCGCGCACACCGAAGCCGGTCAAGGCCGACGCGGATGCAAGTTACGTCGAACGCATCGAGATCGATACAGCTGCCTTGCCGCCGCAGGTGGCGCGTCAGCACAACATCGATGATGTGGTCGGTGTGCCGGACGTGAAGGGGCAGCGCATCAATTTCGCGCTGATCGGCACCTGCACCAACGGGCGCCTCGACGATATCCGTCAGGCTGCGGCGATTTTGAAAGGCCAGCGCCTCGCCAAGGGCGTGCGCATGATCGTGACTCCTGCGTCGCGTGAAATTTATCTCGCCGCCTCGCGCGAAGGCCTGATTGAAATCCTGACGCGCGCCGGCGCCTCGTTCGAAGCGGCGGGCTGCGGCACCTGCGTCAATGTGACGGGCCACCTGATCACCGGCGACGGCGATGTGGCGATTTCGAGCGCTAACCGCAACTTCAAGGGGCGGCTCGGCAACGACAAATCGGAGATCTGGGTCGGTTCGGCGGCGACCGTGGCGGCGTCCGCGCTGACCGGGTTCATTACCGATCCGCGCGAAGTGGATGGCGGGCAGTGGAGAGCGGCATGAATAATTTGATCAAGGGGCGAGCGCGCCTGCTCGGCGACAACATCAATACCGACACCAACTGCTCAAGCAAATATCTGCCGGGCAAGGACAATGCCTATGTCGCGCAGCATGCCTTCGAAAAGGTTGCGCCGGCTTTCATCGGCAGCTTCAAGGCCGGTGACATCATCGTCGCGGGCAAAAACTTCGGCATCAATTCATCGCGCGAACAGGCGGTGCATGTCATGCATCTGATGGGCGTGGCAGCGATCGTGTCGCATTCCTTTGGCCGCCAGTTTTTTCGCAACACCATCAACAACGGTCTGCCGGCGCTTGAGTGCGATATTTCGGGCATTGCCGACGGTGACGAGATCGAGATCGACCTTGCCGCCGGCACGGTGCAGGTGGCCGCGCGCAAGATTCTGCGCAAGGTGCCGGTGTTGCCACCGGCCGTGCGGCAGATCCTTGCCGAAGGCGGGTTGATCAAGTTCCTGCAGAAATATCCGGACTGGAAGGCCGCATGAAGATCGAGCGCGTTGAAGTATTCGGTGTCGAGGTGCCGCTGGTCGGCGAGTATAAAAATGCCTACCTCGCCAAGACCGTGCAGAAGAGCGCGATTGTGCGCATCACCTCTTCAGATGGCGTGGTTGGCCTTGGCAACATCGATCCCGGCCCCGGTTATTCGAAAGAAAGCATCGTTGATCATCTGCGGGTGCTTGACAGCACGCTGAAGCCGCTGCTGCTTGGCATGGACCCGTGCAACATTCACGAGATCCTTGCGCGCATCGAACCGGCGATTGATGGTTTTCTCGATTCGAAAGCGGCGATCGAAATGGCCTGTGTCGATCTCGCGGCGCGGGCGCAGGGCGTGCCTGTTTACACCTGGCTCGGCGGCGCGATGACGCGCAAGCTGACGTTCAATGCCTGGATCGGCATCCAGCCGCCGGAGAAAGCGGCGGCTGAGACTATCGCTTGGCAAAAGCGCGGGTTTCGTTCGGCGAAGATCAAGGTCGGTGGCGGTATCGAGGCCGATCGTGACCGCGTCAAGGCGGTGCGCGAGGCGGTCGGCCCTGACTTCGGCCTGCGCATCGATGCGAATGCGGGTTACGACGTCGAGTCATCCATCAAGCTGGCGCAGTATGTGGCGCCCTGCAATCTGCAGCTCTTTGAGCAGCCGGTGGCGGCCGAGGACCTCGCCGGGCTGGCGCGCGTGCGCGCCGCGGCCAATGCCGTCGGCCTGAAGATCATGGCGGATGAAGCCTTGCTCGATCACGCCAGCCTCATCGACATCATTCGCGCCGGCGCTGCCGACATGGTCAAGGTCAAGGTCATGAAGCAGGGCGGGTTTCTGCACACGCGACGCATGATCGCCACCGCCGAAGCTGCCGGCATGCAATGCGTGGTCGGCCACGGCTTCGGTCTGGGCATCAATACGATGGCCGAGATCATGCTCGCTGCGACTTCGACCAATGTCATAGACGGGCTCGAATGTGTCGGCCCACTGAAGACCGGCGACGACATCGTGACGCACAAACTTGACCTCGGCAACGGCACGCTCGATTTGCCGGAGGGGCCAGGATTGGGGGTGGTGCTCGATGACGCCAAGATTGCCAAGTATCGTTTCGAGGTTCCCCATGCTTAAACTGAAATACTGGATTGCGTTGCTGGTTTTTGCGCTGCCGCAGATTTCGGCCGCACAGGACTTTCCGGTCAAGCCGATCACCATCCTGTGCTGGTCGGAGCCGGGGTCGCCGGTTGATTTTTACGCGCGCATCATGGCGCGCCTGCTGACGCGCGAACTCGGGCAGAACGTCGTCGTCGAGAACCGCACCGGTGCCGACGGCCTGATTGCCGTGAATCAACTGCTTAAACAACCGGCGGACGGCTATACGCTGCTGGCCAACACGACTTCGCTGGCGACGCTCGCTTCCGAGCGCACGGCGACGTTCAAGCCCGATGATCTGCAGATGGTGGCGCGCTCCGACCCCGTTCATGACCATTGACGAACTGGTGAAATATGCGCGCGCCAACCCGGGCAAGATCACCGTCGGCGGCGTGTTCCAGATGAGCGCACACCGCGTGGCGTGGGAAGTGTTTGCGGAGACTGCGAAGATCAAGGCCGAATGGGTGGCCTACAAGGGCGGCGGGCCGGCGTTGACTGCGGTGGCCGGCGGTCACGTCGATATCGCCGCCACCAACCCGGGCAACGTCAAACCGTTTGTGGCCTCGGGCAAGGTGCGCGTGCTGGCGATTTCTGCAGACCGCCGCCTTGCCGATTTTCCCGATGTGCCGACCTATAAAGAGCGCGGCTGGAACGTCGTGCGTTATCAGTGGCGCGGCATGATGGGCAGGGCGGGGCTGCCCAAGCCGGTGCTCGACCGCCTGATCGCGGCCATGCAAAAGGCGCAGCAGGCGCCGGAGTGGAAACAATATCTCGAACAGGTCACGCAGCTCGACGGTTTCCTGGGGCCCAATGAGTTTCACGCCCTCCTGCTGAAAGACATTGCCGAACTGCTGGCCACCAAAAAGAAACTGGGACTGACATGACGCCGACTGAATTGCGCCGCCGCCTGCGCGCGCGGCTGGCCGCCGGCAAAATCGTTGTTGCTCCGGGCATCTACGATGCCTACGGCGCACGTTTTGTCGCCGAAGCCGGATTCGAGGCCGTCTACATGACAGGCAACGGCGTGTCGGCCTCGCTGCTCGGGCGCCCCGACGTCGGGCTGATCGATCTGACGCTGCTCTCTCAGCACGCGCACCGCGCGGCCGCAGCAGTGGACATTCCGCTGATCTGCGACGCCGATACCGGTTACGGCAATGTCGTCAACGTCAAACGCACGGTCGAGGAGTTCGAAGCGGCGGGAGTTGCCGCCATACATATGGAAGACCAGGTCTCGCCGAAACGCTGCGGCCAGCTGCCGGGCGCGCGGCCGGTGATCGAGATGGCTGAAGCGATCGGCAAGATTGAGGCTGCGGTGGCTGCCAAACGCGATCCGGAGTTCATCATCATCGCGCGCACCGATTCCGCGGAGAGCCGCGGCCTCGACGAGGCGATCAAGCGCGCGCAGGCCTTCATCAAGGCTGGTGCCGATGTCGCCTTTGTCGAAATCAAGGCCGGGCCGACGATCCTCGATGATTTGAAACGCATTGCCGCAGCGGTGCCCGCGCCCTGTCTGGTCAATGTCGATGCCGGCGGCAAGATGGCCGAACTGACCGCCGATGAAATCGGCGCGCTCGGCATGCGGCTGGCGATTTATCCGGGCATGGCGCGTTGTGCGGCGGGCTTTGCGATACAGGAGGCGTGCGCCGCGCTGAAACGCGACGGCAATACCGCCGCGGTGCGCGACCGCATGCTGACCCCGCAGCAATACAACGCGGCGCTCGGCCTCAAGGAGATTGAGGCCTGGGAAGGGAAGTACCTCAAGGGTTGAACGAACAAAGGATGACAATGAAACTCTGGCTGACCACGGTATCCGGCAATTCCTACAAGATCCGCACGCTGTGCTCCATTCTCAAGGTGTCTTGCGAGATGATTTACATCGACGCCACCAAATTCGAGCACAAGCAGCGACCGATCATCGACATGAATCCGCGCGGCCAGGTGCCGGTAATGGAAATCGAAGGGAAAATCTTCTGGGATTCGACGGCGCACCTGACCTATATTGCCCGCAAATGGGGCGGTGACCAGTGGTTGCCGGTCGAACCGCTGGCGATGGCCGAGGTCATGCAGTGGATGGCGCTGGCGCAGAACGAAATCTACTTCGGCCTGCAGTGGGCGCGCGGGGTGTTCGTCTACGGCAAGAAGGGCGACCTCGCCGAATACCAGTTGCAGGGGCGCAAGGCGCTCGACATGCTCGAGCGCCAATTGAAGGATCACGACTGGCTGGCGCTGGGCCGGCCGACCGTTGCCGACATCGCCTGTTATCCGTATACGAAGCGCGCACCGGAAGGCGAGGTGTCGCTGTCACCCTATCCGGCGGTCAATGCGTGGCTGGCGCGCTGCGAAGCGATACCGGGCTGGGTCAAGCTCGATTAGCCGGGGCGGGCTGTGCGCCCGCGACCGGCCTGTCCAATCGTTACTGAATTTTCCCGCTGCGGTCGGCGGCGTAATAGCCCTCGACCTTGCCGTTGACCGTGCCCTTGAGCAGCCATTCTTTCGACGCCGCGTGCACGACGCGGCGCTGGCGTTCGTATTGCAGATAATGTGAACCGCAGGCGATCTTGAGGAAGGCCTTGTGCTTCACGGTGAGGGCTTTCCACGCATCGTGGCGTTTTTCGAAGTTGTCGAATTCGCCGAGCAGAATCAGCACCGGCGCCTTGATCTGCGGCACCGTCTTGCGCCAGCCGTAGTTCATGCGGTTCGGCGCGCGCATGACGCCGCCGGGGATCCAGTCGGCGCCGGCGCCTTCGACTTTCATCAGTTCGCGCCACATCACGTCGCCGATGGCGGGGTCGTCGATCTGGTCGTTGCATTTGACGTCGGCGTGCCAGCGTTCTTTTTCGAGGCGCTCGCGCGTTTGCAGCAGGGTCGGTGCGCCGGGTTCCGGGAAGGTGGTGGGGGCCTCGTCGTTCTCAAAAAACGGTGCCGGTGCAAGGTAAACGATCTTGTCGACCATCTCCGGATGTTTGGCTGCAAAACCACCGATGCGCGGGGTGCCGGTGGACCAGCCGACCATGCTGACTTTTTTGACGCCGCGCAGCGCGGTGACATAATTCACCACTGCCGCCACTTCGTCCCATTCAGTCTGGCTGGAGACGAGTTTGAACGGGTAGCGCGGTGCGCAGGGCGCCTTCAATACATGCGGAATCAGGATCTGCTGCTGCTTCGGATCGACGTTGCAGGGGTCATCCATATAGGGCTTGGGCGAAAAGCCGTAGGCGGTATGCGTCATCGCGAACACATCGAAGCCGGCGCGCGCCAGATACTCCATCCAGGAGAAATCCTTGTATTCGAGATCATAGGCAACGGTCGCCGGCGAGAACCCGCCGTGCACGAAGAGCACGACCTTGGCCGGCTGGCCCTTGGCGATGGCGCGCTGCACGCTGGGCAGCACGCGTTCACGCAGATGCAGTCCGACCGGCTGGCCGGCATTGGCCGGTACCGTGGACAGGTGGGGCACGAAGCGGTTGACCGACAGGACTTCTTCAGCGGCCATTGAGGGTGTGGCCAGGGCGCTGCTGCCGGCGGCGGCCAGCAAAACAGCGAAGCGACGCAGAACACTGCGGATGCACAGATGCGACATGATAAAATCCTCCCCGTTCATTTCGTGTTTTATCGACGGCGGCTTTGATGGTGTACCAGAGAGCCGCTTTTTATTTTGCAGTCGTTGCCGAATCCTAGGGTGGCGGCTGTTTCAAGTCAATCTGCAATGACAACCGATTCCATTCGCATGCCGCCCGATCCGCGCCGTTTCGGCGATGGCGCACATCCCTGGCTCAAATTATCCGCGTCGGAACTGCGGGCAACGCTGCGCGATGCCTGCTCGCAACAGCGCGACGCCGAAATCGCTAACGCGCTGAAAAGTGCTGCGTCGCCGGCTGCCTATGCCTCGCTCTGGAACGCGCTGTGCGACGCGGTGCATCAGGCGGCCGGCGATCACGCCGAAGGCGCCCTGATGGCGCGCCTATTTGCACTGCCGCTGATCGTTGTTACCGGCAGCCGCAAGCGGGTTCAACTCAACGGGGCGCTGCCGGACATCGCTGCCGTGAAAGAACTGTTTTTGCAAAAAGGCATTCTCGGCAAAACGCAGAACTTCGGTCTCGGCAACGCGCTCTGTTCGCTCGAAACGCTGGAGACCCTGCAGCCCGCCGAAGTGTTTGCCTGGACGCAGGCGGGCGGTGCAACGCGGCGCGAATTGCCGCCGCAGCCGCTGGTGATGGAAGAGCCGGGCGAAATGGTGCATTTGCGCTTTCTGGTCGGTGCCGGCATTGCGCCCGCGAACGAGCCGCCGCTGACCGAGACGGCGTCGAACATCGGTGCCTGGGGCATGGCGCTGACGCGTTTGCTTGCGCAACAGCTCGTGCAGGGCGGCGCTGAAGTCCTGCCGATGGCGCGCCCGCCGGCCGACCTCCTGCGCGCCGCCCACATCGGCCGCACGGCGCAATTGGAGGCCGCGTGCAATCTGTTTGCCAGCAATGCCGTGCGGCGTTTCCGCATGGCCAGCGGCGACCCGGTGGCGATCATCAGCGCCCATGACAACGGTGAACTCCGACTGACGCTCAGTCAGCCGTTTGATGATCAGATGGTCGAAGGGTTTCGCTGGCCGCTGCATCCGCTTGACGATCTGGCAGCGATCATTGCGGCAATGTCCGAATTGCTGTCGGCCTGTCGCGTGCAGCGCATCGAGGTGGCGCCGCGCGTGCTGCCCGATTGCAAGGCGGCGGGGATCGCCTGGTTCCCGAAGGTGCAGGAGTGGCCGCAACTCGGCGGGCATTGAATCCGCCGTTGGGACGAACGTCGTCACGGAATTGTCATCTGGAGGGTGGTCGACAGGCGTAGAATCCGTTTCGCCTGCACAGGATTCACTTTCGCAAACATGTCGCCCACTTCCGGAAAACGAACCCTCGCTCGCGTGGCACTGACGGTTGCGGCCTGCATTCCTTGCGGGCCTGCCTTCGCGGCGCGCCCCATGGT
>CAZVDN010000109.1:0-1061 GCA_964625665.1 uncultured Streptomyces sp.
ACTGGGCGGCGCTCGGTGATGAACAGCATCGCGGTGTGCAGCGCGTGGTC
Source organism: uncultured Streptomyces sp. (assembly GCA_964625665.1). Lineage (GTDB taxonomy): Bacteria > Pseudomonadota > Gammaproteobacteria > Burkholderiales > SG8-41 > PALSA-1004. The sequence continues at coordinate 51 of CAZVDN010000109.1, forward strand.
GGTGATCTCAATCGCGTCTATCGCGACACGCCGGCGCTGCATGAATGCGATTGCGAGGCGCGCGGCTTCGAATGGATCGATTTCGCCGACCGTGACCAGAGCGTGATTGCATTCCTGCGCCGCGGTTTTGCCGACGATGCGCTGGTGGTGGTTGTCTGCAATTTCACGCCGGTGCCGCGCAGCAGTTACCGCATCGGCGTGCCGCGTGCCGGCCACTACAAAGAAATCTTCAACACCGATGCGGCGTGGTACGGCGGCTCCAACCTGGGCAACGGCGGCGGCGTCAGTGCAGTCGCCGCGCCCTGCCACGGACGCGCACATTCGCTGTCGATCACGCTGCCGCCGCTGGCCTGCGTGATGTTTGAATGGCAGTCGGCATGAACGGCAACCTGCCGATCCCGGATTGCGCATGAGCCGGCAACGCGAAATCGAGCAGTTTGCGAAAGCGCGTCTGGAGCATGGGCGGCCGTTTCCGCTCGGTGCGAACTGGGACGGCGGCGGCGTCAACTTTGCGCTGTTTTCGGCGCATGCCACGGCCGTCGAACTGTGCCTGTTCGACGCGGACGCTGCGCGCGAAGTCGCGCGCGTCCTGTTGCCGGCCTGCACCGATCAGGTCTGGCACGGGTATCTGCCGGATGCGCGGCCCGGTCTGGTCTACGGTTATCGGGTGCACGGCCCCTATGAGCCGACGCAGGGCCATCGCTTCAATCCGCACAAGCTGCTGATCGATCCTTATGCGCGCGCATTTGCCGGCGTGTTTCGCTGGTCCGACGCGCACTACGGTTACGACATCGCCCACGCCGACGGCGATCTTTCATTCGACAGCCGTGACAATGCACCGGACATGCTGAAGTGCAGGGTGGTGGATCCGGCCTGCGCCTGGCAGGACGACCCGCCGCCGCGCAGGCCGTGGTCCGAGACCGTCATTTACGAAGCTCACGTCAAGGGCTTCTCGCGCCTGAATCCGGCGCTGCCGCCGGAGCTGCGCGGCACGTATGCGGGTCTCGCGCA
>CAZVDN010000109.1:1100-10278 GCA_964625665.1 uncultured Streptomyces sp.
TCGATCCGCCATCTGCAGGACCTCGGCGTGACCGCGGTCGAATTGCTGCCGGTGCATGAATTCATCGATGAGCGGCGGCTTGTCAACGGCGATCTCGTCAATTACTGGGGCTACAACTCGATCGGCTTTTTCGCGCCGGCGGCGCGTTATGCGGGTGGCGGCGATCCGCTGGTGGAATTCCGCAGCATGGTGCGGCGCCTGCATGCGGCGGGCATCGAAATCATTCTCGATGTGGTCTACAACCATACCGGCGAGGCTGAAGAGCGCGGGCCGACGCTGGCCTTTCGCGGCATCGACAACGCGAGCTACTACCGCCTGCGCGACGGCCGCCGCCATGACGATGTGACCGGTTGCGGCAATACCCTGAACGTGGCGCATCCGCGCGTCTTGCAGCTGGTGATGGATTCGCTGCGCTGGTGGGTGAGCGAGATGCATGTCGACGGTTTTCGTTTCGACCTTGCCACGGCGCTGGGACGCGAGCGCGGCGGCTTCGATCCGGGTTGCGCGTTTCTCGCCACACTGCGGCAGGACCCGGTGCTCGCCGGCGTCAAGCTGATCGCCGAACCCTGGGACATCGCGACCTGCGAAACCGGCCGCTTTCCGGCGGGCATCAGCGAATGGAACGACCGCTTCCGCGATGCGACGCGCGGCTTCTGGCTGCACGGCTCGGTGAGTTGCGGTGAATTCGCCTCGCGGCTGGCCGGTTCGAGCGATCTGTTTCGCCACAGCGGGCGCACGCCGCAGGCCAGCATCAACTTCGTCACCGCCCACGACGGCTTCACACTTGCCGACGTGGTGGCCTACGAGCACAAGCACAACGAAGCCAACGGCCAGGCCAATGCCGACGGCAACAACGACAACCGCAGCAACAACTGCGGCGTCGAAGGTGACACCGACGACGCGGCGATCCTCGAATTGCGCGGCAGGCTGCAGCGCGCCTTGCTCGCCACATTGATGCTGGCGCAGGGCGTGCCGATGATGGTTGCCGGCGACGAATTCGGTCGCACCCAGCACGGCAACAACAACGCCTACTGTCAGGACAATCCGGTGTCATGGCTTGGGTGGGAGCAGACCGACGGCGCGATGCAGGGGTTTACGGCGCAGTTGCTGGCCTTGCGGCGCGGGCATGCCGCCTTGCGCCGCCAGACCTGGTTCGATGGCTCGATGACGGCCATGGGTGAGCGCGATATTGCTTGGTTATGGCGTGACGGCAGCGAAATCACGCGCGAGCAATGGGAAGATCGCGGCAACCGCTGTTTCGGTTTTCGTATCGGCCGCGACAATGCCGAGGAGGCTGCGCTGCTCGTCTTGCTGAATGCCGGTGCCGCGGAGACCGCGTTTACCCTGCCGCCGGCGCCCGGTGGCAGCTGGCGTTTGCAACTGGATTCGGCGCGACCGGCCTTGACGGACGATGCGCAGTCCAGCCATCGTTCCGCGATCACGGTGCCCGCCCACGCATTGCTCGTGCTGACATCGGCGCCGGAGGCGGCGTGAACGAGACCCTCTTGCAATTGGCACTGGCGGCCGGCATCGAGGCGCGTTATTGGGACGGTCTCGGTGTGCAGCGCGATCTGCATGAGAACACCGCGCGGGCATTGCTCGAGGCCAATGGCTTCGATGTGTCGGGAGATCCTGCCGCGCAATTGCAGCGCCTTGCCGGCGAACACCTGGCGCGGGCATTGCCGCCGGCGCAGGTGATTACTGCGGATGATCTGATCGAGCTGTCGATTGTGCTGCCGTCGGACCGCCGGAGCGAACCGCTCGACTGGGAATTGATCGAAGAAGGCGGCAACTGCCACAGCGGCAGCATCGTGCCGGCGCAGCTCGACAAATTCGATGAAGGTGAACGCGACGGCAAGGGATGCACGCGCTACCGCTTGCGATTGGCGCAGGCGCTGCCCGCCGGCTATCACCGTTTCAGATTACCGGCGCTCGATGCCGAAACGCTGCTGATTGCCACGCCGCGTCGCTGTTTCATTCCACCGCCGCTCGCCGAGGGCGCGCGCTGCTGGGGATTTGCCGTGCAGCTCTATGCGCTGCGCTCGGCGCGCAACTGGGGCATCGGCGATTTCAGCGATCTCGCTGCGCTGGCGACGGCGGCCGGCAAGGCGGGGGCTGCGTTCATCGGACTCAATCCCTTGCACGCGCGCCATCTGGTGCAGCCCGATGAGGCCAGCCCGTATGCGCCGTCATCGCGTTTGTTTCTCGATCCGATTTATATCGACGTCGGCGCGGTTGAAGGGCTGCAGGATTGTGCGGAGGCGCAGGCGCTGATTGCCGGCGCGGAATTTCAGGCGCAGCTGGCAGCGGCGCGCGCGACGAAGCTGGTGGATTACACCGGCGTGACGGCGCTGAAGTTGCCGGTGCTCGAACGGTTGTTTGCGCGCTTCCGGCAACAGGCCGGTAAAGCATCGGCCGCGTTTGCTGCGTTCAAGCAGCAGAGCGGCGAGGCACTGCGGAAATTTTCCGAATTCGAGGCGCTGCGTTTGCATCTGCGCGAGCGGCACGGGCGCAGTCTCAACTGGCGCGAATGGCCGCTGGAATATCATGATCCGGACGGTGCGGCGCTGGCTTCGTTTCGTGCTGAAGCCGCCGTGCAAATCGACTTCCAGTGTTATCTGCAATGGCTGGCGGCCATGCAATTGCAGCGCGCTGCGGAAGCCGCGCGCGCGGCCGGCATGGCCATCGGTTTGTATCGCGACGTCGCGGTCGGCGCGGCGCATGACAGCGCCGAAACGTGGAGCGACCAATCGCTGTTTGCGCATGATGTCAGCGTCGGTGCACCGCCCGACATGCTCAACCGGCAGGGGCAGAGCTGGGGGCTGCCGCCGTGGAAACCGCGCGCGCTGGCGGAAAACGCCTTTGCCGTGTTTCGCCGGCTGCTCGCCGCCAATATGCGGGACGCCGGCGCGCTGCGCATCGACCACGTGATGGCGCTGACCCGATTGTTCTGGATTCCGCTCGGCATGAGCGGCGCCGACGGCGGTTATGTGAAAAACGCCTTTGATGTGCTGGTCGCGATTGTTGCGCTCGAAAGCGCGCGCAATCGTTGCATGGTGATCGGCGAAGACCTCGGATCGGTGCCTGACGGTCTGCGCGCCCAGTTGCGCGACGCCGGGCTGCTGTCCTATCGCGTGCTGGTCTACGAACGGCACTGGCAGGGGGACGGCAGTTTCTGTCATCCGCACGAATATCCGCCGCAGTCGCTGGCGACGGTGGCCACCCACGACATGCCGACGATGGCCGAATTCTGGCGCGGCGATGACATTACGCGCCGCGACGGTCTCGGTCTGTTTCCCGACGCACAGCAATGCGATGACGAAAAAGCGCGGCGTGACGGTGAACGCGCGGGGCTGCTGCGCTTGCTTGCCGAAACCGGACTGTCACCGGCCGATACATCGAATGCAGGTGACGTAATCGAAGCCTTGCACGGGGCCGTCGCGCGCACGCGGTCCATGCTGGCGGTTGTGCAACTTGACGACCTGCTCGGTGAAACGGAGCCGGTCAATATCCCGGGCACCTATCGCGAGTATCCGAACTGGCAGCGCAAGCTTTCGCTGCCGGTCGAAGAGATTGTCGGTGACGCGCGTTGGGAACGGCTTGCTGCAGTTATGCGCGCAGCCGGTCGAGCATGCCCTGGGTGATCAGGGTAACGCCATTGACCGTGCGCTCGAAGCGGCGCGCGTCTTCCTGTGGGTCCTCGCCAACCACTGTGCCCGGAGGAATCTGCACCCCGCGGTCGATGACGACTTTCTGCAGACGCGAATGGCGGCCGACGACTACGCCCGGCAGCAGCACCGATTCCTTGAGCGTGCAGTAGGAATTGATGCGACAGCGCGAGAACAGCAGCGAGCGGTCGACCGACGAGCCGGAGATGATGCAGCCGCCGGATACCAGTGAATCAACGGCCATGCCGCGGCGGTCATCGCGGTTGAAAACGAATTTCGCCGGCGGCAACTGCTCCTGATAGGTCCAGATCGGCCAGCTGGTGTCGTACATGTCGAGCGTCGGTTGCACCGCGGTCAGGTCGATGTTGGCTTCCCAGTAGGCGTCGATGGTGCCGACGTCGCGCCAGTAGGGCAGCGTGCTTTTGTCATTGGTGACGCAGCTCTCGCCGAAGGGATGGGCGGCGGCCACGCCTTCACGCACCGCCTGGGGGATGAGGTCCTTGCCGAAATCGTGGCTTGATGACGGGTCGGCGAGGTCGCGCGCCAGCGCATCATAAAGATATTTGGCATTGAACACATAGATGCCCATGCTCGCCAGAGCAGTGCCCGGTTTGCCCGGCATCGACGGCGGATTGGCGGGCTTTTCAATGAAATCGGTGATGCGGTTTGAAGGGTCCACGGCCATGACGCCAAAACCCTGTGCGTCTTTCACCGGTACTTCAATGCAGGCTACCGTGCACTGTGCGCCGCGCTCGACGTGATAGGCCAGCATCAGCGAGTAGTCCATCTTGTAGACGTGGTCGCCGGCGAGGATCAGGATGTACTCGGGATTGTCGTCGCGGATGATGTCGAGGTTCTGGTAGACGGCGTCGGCAGTGCCGCGGTACCAGGCTTCCTCGGTGATGCGCTGCTGCGCCGGCAGCAGATCGATGTGCTCGTTGAGTTCGCTTTTCAGAAAAGACCAGCCGCGCTGGATGTGGCGCAGCAGGCTGTGCGATTTGTACTGGGTGGCGAGCCCGATCCTGCGGATGCCGGAGTTCAGGCAGTTCGACAGCGCGAAATCGACAATGCGGAACTTGCCGCCGAAATACACGGCCGGCTTGGCGCGCCGCTCCGTCAGTTGCTTCAGGCGGCTGCCGCGTCCGCCGGCCAGCACCATGGCGAAACATTTTTTCGGCAGTTGCAGCCGTTCGAGAAAATCCTTGCGTGTGGCCATGCCGGTATCCAATCCCTCAGTTCAATGCGCTATTGCCATGCGCGGTCAAATGTCCGCGTCGATGTCCTCATGATGCCACATGCCGGCCGTGCCATATTTGATCCGCAGCAAAGAAGTGCGGCCGCTGCTTCAGCCGCTGTTGCGCAGACCGGCAGCAACACCGTTGATGGTCAGATGGATGGCGCGACGGGTGCGCTCGTCGGTATCGCCGCTGCGGTAGCGGCGCAGCAGTTCGATCTGTAGATGGTTAAGCGGATCGAGATAGGGCAGGCGGTGGCGGATGGTGCGCGCCAGCTCCGGTGCATTGGCAAGCAGGCTGTCGCTTTGCGTAATCGCCAGCAGCCAGCGGCGCGTGCGTTCGAGTTCGCCGCTGAGCAGCGCCCAGATGCGTTCGCGCAATTCGTCATCGGGCACCAGTTCGGCATAACGCCGCGCAATGCCGGGGTCGGTTTTGGCGAGCACCATGTCCATGTTGGCCAGCATGGTGCGGAAAAACGGCCAGTGCTGTGACATATCCTGCAGTTCTGCCAGCGTGCCGCCGCCTGCACCGAGGTAGCCTTCGACGGCACTGCCGAAGCCGTACCAGCCCGGCAGAATCAGGCGGCATTGGCTCCAGCTGAACACCCAGGGGATCGCGCGCAGGTCCTCGATGCGGCTCGTGGCCTTGCGCGAAGATGGACGGCTGCCGATGTTGAGGTCTGCGATCTCGGCGAGCGGCGTTGAGGCGCGGAAATAGTCGATGAAGCCCGGCGTGTCGCGCACCAGTGTGCGGTAGGCGGCGAATGAACGCTGCGAAAGCGCCTCAAGCACTTCGCAATAGCGTGACAGCCGGTTGCTTTCGAGCGTGTGCGGCAACAGGCTTGCTTCCAGTGTGGCAGCGGCCAGCGTTTCGAGATTGAGACGGCCGCGCGCCGGGTCGGCGTATTTGCTGGCGATGACCTCGCCCTGTTCGGTCAGCCGCAGCATGCCGCCGACGCTGTCCGGCGGCTGGGCGAGAATCGCCTCGTAGCTCGGCCCGCCGCCGCGCCCGACCGAACCGCCGCGGCCGTGAAAAAGCCGCATGCGCACGCCGTTTTCGCGGCAGACCACGCCGACGAGCTGCGTCGCCGCTTTGTAGAGCGACCAGTTCGACGTCAGGTAACCGCCGTCCTTGTTGCTGTCGGAATAGCCAAGCATGATTTCGAGACAGTTGCCGCGTGCGGCGATCAGCGCGCGATAGAGCGGCAGGCTGAAGGCGGCGCGCATGATTTCGGCGCAGGCTGACAGATCGGCGATGGTTTCAAACAGCGGCACGATGTCCATGTCGAGCGCCGGCTGCGCGCCCGGCCGCAGCAGCCCGACTTCCTTCAGCAGGATCGCGACCTCAAGGAAATCCGATACCGATTCGCAATGCGAAATGATGTAATGCTGGACGACGTCGCGGCCGAATTGCCGATGGGAGTGCGCGACGACTTCGAGAATCGCCAGTTCGGATTCGGTATGTGCGGAATACGCGAGGTGGGGCGAACGCAGCAGCCGGCTGCCGGCGAGTTCGCGAGTCAGCAGATCGATACGCGCCGCTTCGTCGAGCGCCTGATAGTCGGCAACGACGCCGGCTTTTGCCAGCAACTCGGTCACGGTTTCGGCATGTTCGTCGGAGCTTTGCCGCAGATCGATCGAGGCCAGATAAAAACCGAACAGACTGACGGCACGTCGCAGGTTTTTCAGGCGGCCGTCGGCCAGCAGGGCGGCGCCCTGACTGTGCAGTGAACGCGCAATGAGGTCGAGGTCGGCGGCGAAGGCGGCTGCATTGTCATAGGGCGGTTTGTCGACCAGCGGCGCAGGGATGGCCTGCAGTTGCACGAGCTTTGCCGCTGTTGCGGAGAGCCGCGCGTGAATCGCGGTCAGCGCCTGGCGGTAGGGTTCGTCGCCGCGGTGCGGCGAGGTGTCGCCGGAGGCGGCGGCGAAGGCCAACAGGTCGGCGGGCATCTGCGTCAGTCGCGCGGCCAGCGAGAGTTCATTGCTGAGCAAACGTAATTCGTTCAGATAATGTTCAAAGATGAGCTTCGACTGCGCGCCGAGCGCATGCGAGAGCACGCCGGCATTGACGTTCGGATTGCCGTCACGGTCACCGCTGATCCAGGTGCCGACGCGCAGAAAGGGCGCCAGAGAAATTTCGGGCGCTGCGCCGAATTGTTCAACCAGCGTGTTTTCCAGATCGGCGTAAAGCCGCGGCAGCTGCTCGATGAAGGTCAGGCGGAAATAGGCGAGGCCATTTTCGATTTCATCGGCCACGGTGAGTTTGGTCAGGCGCAGCATCGCGGTGAGCCACAGGCGCAGCACCTCGCGGCGCAGCCCGAGTTCGCGCGCGGCCGGTGTCGCCGGCGCGGCGAGCAGGCGCGCGATTTTGCGCTCGCATTCAAGAATGCTTTGGCGCTGCACCTCGGTCGGGTGCGCGGTCAGGATCGGCGCGACGACCGCCGTCGAGAACCATGCGACCAGCTGCCCGCCGTCGATGCCGCTTTCCTTGACGCGGGCCAGCGCTCGAGAGAGATCACCGGCGCTGGCGGGCGGATGGCCGGGCAGGGCGCGGCCGCCGTGCTGAAAAGTGTCTTCGGCGATGTTGACCAGATGCAAAAAGTAGCTGAACGCGCGCACCACATGCAGCGTGTCGTCGATCGACAGGCCGTTGAGCATTGCCGCGAGGGCATCGCGCGATTCGTGTCCGACCGTCGCCGGCGCTTCGCCACGCCGCAGTTGCACGGCTGCGCGGCGGATGTTTTCGATCAGTTCCAGTGCGCCGGCGCCGATCTGTTCCCGCACGACTTCGCCGAGCAGGCGCCCGAGCAGGCGGCGGTCTTCGCGCAGGCGCGACGCTTCTTCGTCGGCGGTGGACGGCGATGCCGCGGCAGGCGTCATGGTATTCATATTCATCACCATTGCAAGAAACGCGCCGGGGCTATTAAGGGGGATCGGGCGGGCACGCCGGCCATCCCGCACGTTTATCGCGCACGCCGCCCAGCCGGCGCGCTGCTTTGGTGCGGGACTTGAATGCCCGGCGCGCAACGGGCTTGCGCCATCACAGTAGGCGGGTCGCCATGTTAGGCTTTGGCACTATCCAACATTCCATCAACCTGCTCAACATGATTCTGGTCGGCGACATCGGCGGCACCAAGACTTATCTGGAGGCCGGCAGCGTCCAGGAGGGGCGCTGGTGTCCGGTGTTCAATGCGCGTTTCGAGGCTGCCGATCATGCCGGGTTCGAGAGCGTGTTGAATGCATTTTTCCGCGCATGGAATCCTTCGCGCGAAGCGCGCGATGCACTCTCGTCGGTCTGCTTCGGTGTGGCCGGGCCGGTGTCCGGTAACCGCGCGCAGATGACGAACCTGCCGTGGGTGGTGGACGGCGATGCGTTGGGTTGCGCGTTCGCCTTGCCGCGCGTCGGCATCGTCAATGATTTCGCCGCGGCGGCGGCCGGCATCGACCTGTTACGCGATGAGGACCTCTGCGTGCTGCAGCCGGGCGAGCCGGTCCTGCACGCGCCGCGGCTGGTCATAGGCGCCGGTACGGGCTTGGGCGTCGCCCAGCTGTTCTGGACGAACGGGTGTTATGAGATCGTTCCCGGGGAAGCGGGACATGGCGGCTTCGCGCCGGCAACACCCGAACAACTCGAACTCTGGCGCGAACTGCATGCGCGCAACGGGCGCGTCACCAGCGAAGACGTGGTGTCGGGGCCGGGGCTCGCGCGCATCTATCAGTTCATCCGGCGCAGCGCGGACGAAAACGTGTCGCCTGCACGGATCGTCAGCCAAGCGTTGCAGGACGGCGATGAGGACAGTCTGCACGCGCTTGATCTTTTCATCGCCTGTTACGGCGAGGTCGCCGGCAATTTTGCGCTGGCCACGCTGGCGCGCGGTGGCGTCTACATTGCCGGTGGCATCGCGCCGAAAATTCTTTCCCGCATTCGTCAGGGCGGCTTTCTCGAGGCCTTCAACGCCAAGGGCGTCTACACCGAGACCATGCGCAAGGTGCCGGTATCAGTAGTGCTCAACGAACGGCTGGGTTTGCTCGGTTGTGCTGCGATCGCTACGCGCTGAGGCAGGCGCGCCGATGCTGACAAGAGGAATCTGGTGGGCGGTACTGGGATCGAACCAGTGGCTTCCACCGTGTGAAGGTGGCACTCTACCGCTGAGTTAACCGCCCGAGGGGTGCTGCTTCGGGAGGCGAATATTACCATTTTCCGCGGCGGGCTTTCAAACCGCCCGGGCGATATAATCGCCGCTCCATTTCAGAGCCATTTTTATGCTGCCGTTCG
>CAZVDN010000110.1:0-5599 GCA_964625665.1 uncultured Streptomyces sp.
GTCGAAGTGAGCTTTGATGCGGTCGAAACCGTCTACGGCATGGGTTACCGCTGGCGCGCGCCGGAATGAGCATGCGTTTTTCGCTCACCATCCGCAGCAAGCTGGTGCTCGTCACGCTGGTGCTGCTGGTGATTCCCTGGGTCGGTTACCGCTATGTGCGCACCATGGAATCGATGCTGCGCGACAACCAGGTGCAGACCGTGGTGGCAACGGCGCGCGCGGTGGCCACCGCGCTGCAGGACCGGCCGCGCCTGCTGGAACTGCGTTCGCCGCCGGCCGCCGAAGCGCGCTCCACGCCGCCGCGCCCTGGATGCGAGTAAATGCCGCTGCGGATGGCGGCGCGCTCGCGCGCCGGTTCGCGCATCTGGCTGATCGACAGCCGGCTCAATCTCGTCGCCGTCGCCGGCAGTCTCGACGATGCGACGGCGCAGGCGCCGCGCAATCTGGCCTTCGGTTCGCTCGAACGCGCCGTGCGCGCGCCGCTGCAGTTTCTCTCGGAACAACTGCGCGCCACGCCGCAACCGGGCAGCGAGGAAGTGATCCCGAACGATGCGATTTTCGGCGGCAAGGAAATCGAGCGCGCACTCGACGGCACGCCGTCGTGGCGCCTGCGCAATGCCGCCGACCGCCAGGCAGCGATCGTCACCGCCGTGCATCCGGTGTGGGTCGGCGACAACGTGGTCGGCGCCGTGGTGGTCGAAGAAACCACGCAGGCGGTGCTGAGCTTCGGCAGCCGCGCGCTCGAACAACTGACGGCGGTGACGCTGATTGCATTCGGCGTCGGCGCGCTGACGCTCTTCGTCTTCGCCTCCGGCCTGTCGTCGCGCCTGCGCCGCCTGCGTGACGAAGCTGAAAACGCCATCGATTCGCAGGGCCGCGTGCGCGGTCTGGTTGCCGGCGAAAAAGCCCATGACGAAATCGGCGATTTGTCGCGCGGCTTTTCGACCGTGCTCGGACGCCTTGCGCAATACAACGATTATCTCGAACACATGGCCGGCCGCCTGTCGCACGAGCTGCGCACGCCGATCGCAGTGGTGCGCTCCTCGCTCGACAATCTGCGCCTGCAGCCGCTAGCCGAAGAGGCCAAGGTCTACGTCGAACGCGCCAACGAAGGCGTGGCCCGGCTCGATACCATTCTCACGCGCATGTCGGAAGCTACCCGCCTCGAACACCTCGTGCGCCGCGGCGGCAACGACAGTGAGCGCGAGCGCTTCGACGCCGCCGCGGTGCTCGCCGGTTGCGTGCAGGGTTATGCCAGTGTTTATCCGGCGCGGCGCTTCGAACTTGCGAATGCAACCACTCCCGTAATGCTCTCCGGCGCGCCGGATCTGTTCGCCCAGATGCTCGACAAGCTCGCCGCCAACGCTGCCGATTTTGCTGCTGACGGTTCCACGGTGCACATCAGCCTGTCGGTCGACGCTCGCGACGCCGTGCTGTGCGTGTCGAACGACGGGCCGCTGCTGCCGGAAGAAATGCAGGGCCGCCTGTTCGAATCGATGGTTTCGGTGAGAAGCGGCGCGCAGGCGCGCGAACCCCACCTCGGCCTTGGCCTCTATATCGTCCGCCTGATCGCCGAATTCCACGGCGGGCGCGTCACCGCCGACAACCGGGCCGACGGCCGCGGCGTCGAGTTCACCCTGCGCTTTCCGCTCGCTGCCTGAGCCACCGTTTTCGCCTGCCGCGCCGTGTTTGCGTCGAAGCGGCGAATTGAATACCATCACGCGTTCCGGGCGCCAGAGAGCGACTCTGCCCGCCCGCCAACCCCCGCGGAGGAAGTAGCAATGGCGAAAAAATACAAAATCCTGATTATGGGCGCGTCATACGGCTCGCTGCTCGGCACCAAACTGGCGATGGCCGGACATTCGACGCACCTGATCTGCCTGCCGGCGGAGGCCGACCTGATGAACGCCGAAGGCGCCATCATCCGCATGCCGATCAAGGGCCGCGAAGGCCTGGTCGAAATCAATTCGAAAAAACTGCCGGGCAAAATCACCGCCGGCGGCACCGCAGGCGTCAATCCGAAAGACTACGACCTCGTCGCGCTGGCGATGCAGGAGCCGCAATACCGCTCGCCGGGCGTGCGCGAGCTGCTCGACGCCGTGGCGAAGTCCAAAGTGCCCTGCATGTCGATCATGAACATGCCGCCGCTGCCCTACCTGGCGCGCATCCCGGGCCTCGACGTGTCGAAGCTGCGCGATTGCTACACCGACGCCTCGGTCTGGGACAACTTCGATCCGAAATGCATGACGCTGTGCAGCCCCGACCCGCAGGCCTTCCGCCCGCCGGAAGACAAGGTCAATGTCCTGCAGGTGCGCCTGCCCACCAACTTCAAGGCCGCGCGTTTCGATTCCGACGCGCACACGCAGATCCTGCGCGACCTCGCCGCCGACATCGAAGCGGCACGCTTCGACACCGGCAGCGAAAAACTCGAAATCCCGGTCAAGCTCAAGGTGCACGATTCGATTTTCGTGCCGCTCGCCAAATGGAGCATGCTGATCGCCGGCAACTACCGCTGCGTGCAGAAAGACGCCGCGCGTTCGATCAAGGAAGCCGTGCACACCGACATCGAAGCCACGCGCGCGGTCTACAACTGGGTGAAAAAGCTGTGCGTGGGCCTCGGTGCCGACGAAAACGATCTGGTGCCGTTCGAAAAATACGCGGCAGCCGCGCAATCGCTGGTGACGCCGTCGTCGGCGGCGCGCGCCCTGTTTGCCGGCGCGCCGAACATCGAGCGCGTCGACCGCCTGGTGAAAACCATCGCGGCGCAGAAAGGCGAGAAGTCTGCGGTGCTGGACGAAACCACGGCCCTCGTGGACGCACGGCTGGAAATCAACCGCAAGAAAGCGTAAGCCAGGCTTTCCGGCGCAGTAATCGCCGATATAACACAGGGGGCGCGAAGCCCCCTGTTTTTTGTACTCCGTCGCCGATTTATGCTGCGGCGCTCATCAGCTGCGGGCGTGTAATCAGGCGCCGCGAACCGGCCAGCAATTCACCGGCCGGCGCCGCCGCCAGCGGGCGCGAGCAGTAATAACCCTGCACTTCATCGCAGGCGTTTTCCGTGAGGAATTCGAGTTGTGCGAGGGTTTCGACGCCCTCGGCGATCACCTTCAGACCCAGCGCGTGCGCCATGGTGATCACCGCGCGGGCAATCGATGCGCCTTCGCGGCTGTCGGGCAGGTCGATCACGAACGAGCGGTCGATCTTCAGCGAATCGATGGGGAAACGCGTCAGATAGCTGAGGCTCGAATAGCCGGTGCCGAAATCGTCAATGGCAATGCGCACGCCCAAGGCCTTGAGTTTTTTCAGCGCAGCAATCGCCCCTTCCGCCGTGCTTTCCGTGATTTCGAGTTCAAGCAGGCCGGGGTCGATGCCGTGGTCGCGGATCGCGCGCAGGATCACGCCGCCGATGTCCTGATGCTGAAACTGCTTCGGCGAAAGATTGACGGCGACTGGCAACGGCTTGAGCCCCGCCTTCGCCCAGGCGGCCAGTTGCGCGCAGGCGCTGCGCAGAACCCACTCGCCGACCTCTTCGATCAGGCCGCAATCCTCGATCACCGGGACGAACAAAGCCGGCGACACGACTTCACCGCCGGTGCGGTGCCAGCGCAGCAGCGCCTCGAAACCGGTTATCTCGCCGCTCCGCAGGTTGACCTTGGGCTGGAAGTTGAGCAGAAATTCATTGCGTGAAATCGCGTAGCGCAGCTCTTTCTCCATGAGCAGACGCTCCATGGCGCGCTCGCTCATCGTCGCGGCGTAGAACTGGTAATTGTTGCGCCCGAGGTTCTTGGCGTCGTACATGGCGGCGTCGGCATTGCTGATCATGGTGTCGGCATCGCAATCGCCGGGGCCGCTGGTGGTGATGCCGATGCTCGTGGTAATGAACACTTCATGGCGCTCGAGCTGGAACGGCTGCGCCAGCGCATCGAGAATTTTCTGCGCGACCAATGCGGCGTTTTCTTCCTGATGCAGGTCGGAAAGAATCACTGCAAATTCGTCGCCGCCGAGGCGGCCGACTGTGTCTTCCGCGCGCATGCAGCCGGCGAGGCGGATCGCCACCTGTTGCAGCAGTTCGTCGCCGACACCGTGGCCGAGCGTGTCGTTGATGGTCTTGAAACGGTCGAGGTCGATGAACATCACACCGGTGCGCCAGCCGCGCCGCCGCGCCTGCTCCAGCGCGACCTGCAGCCGGTTGTAGAACAGCGCGCGGTTCGGCAACTGCGTCAGCCCGTCATGGCGCGCCAGATGTTCGAGGTTCTCCTGGAGGCGCTTGCGCTCGTCGATGCATTCGACCATGTTGACGAAATAGTCCGGCGCACCGTCGGCATCCCGCACCAGCGCCGAGGAGATGGCCACCCAGACCGTGCTGCCGGCTTTGTGCAGATAGCGTTTTTCGACGGCGGTCGGCACCTTATCGCCGGCGAGAAGCCGGGCGCGCCGCTCGGCGCTGTTCATGGTGTCGTCGGGATGAGAAATCTGTTCAAAGGTGAGGCCGAGCAATTCGGCCTCGCAGTAACCGAGCATCCGGCAGAATGCCTGGTTGACGCGCAGATACCGTCCGTCGAGCGCAGTCTGTGTAACGCCGATGGCGGCCTGGTCGAACGTCGCGCGGAAGCGCGCTTCGCTGTGCGCGAGCGCTTCAAGATCGCGTTTGTGGCGGCTCAGCGATGAAATCAGCAAAAAAGCAAAAAGCAGGACGACGATGTTGGCGGCGACCGCACTGACATAATAGAGATTGCCTTCCTCCGCCAGCGGCCCGAGCACCGCTTCGCGCGAAACACCGACGGCGACCGCCAGCGGATACGCCTGCAGCGTGCGATAGCTGACGAATCGTGGCACGTTTTCCAGACCGATGGCATTTTCCAGGTTGCCGTGGGGCGCCACCGCCCGCGCGGTCATCACGGCGCCGGCCGACGCATCTTCGCCAAAAGCCTTGACGTTGCCGTAATAGCGGGCCCGGCTGATGCCGTCCAACCCGATCAGTTCGGCAATTTCCTCGCGTCCCAAATCGATCACCCTGTAGGGCCGCATCAGGCTGTCCGGTTTTACAAAGACCGTCACCACGCCGCCGAAGGCGCCATCCGCACGCGCCAGGCGCCGCGTCACGGGGACCGTCCAGGCGCCGGCCGTGCCGCTTTTTACCGGTGCGCCGATGAAAATTCGGTCGCTGCCGCTGCCGCGGTGAAACCGGAAATAATCGCTGTCGGCAGCATTCGCGTAGCTGCTGTCGGAGCCGCCGGCCATGGCCTCGCCCTGTTCATCGAACATCGCGAAGCCGGCCACCAGTTCCGCATCGATGACGCCGCTGTCCGCATAGGCGGCCGGCCTGAGCGCAGCACCGCGCGCCAGATATTCGTGGCGCAGAAAAAACGCGACCTGATCGGCACGCCGCACCGTCAGTGCCACATGCTCCTCGAACGCCACCGCAAGATTTTCATTGCGGCCGACCACTGCAGCAATCGCGTCGGCGCGCTCGCTGACGAGGCGCACGCCGTCGTCGAAACCGAGGGCACCGGTGGCGGTGAGCGCCGTGTACTCGCCGAGACTGTGGCCGGCGCAGTAGCTGGGCTCGACACCGAGTCGCTCGACCGCATCGAGGACG
>CAZVDN010000110.1:5609-10230 GCA_964625665.1 uncultured Streptomyces sp.
GTGCAGGAAAGTGGCAAGCCAGATGAAGGTCACCAGCACCGCCGCAAAAGCAACGATGACAGCGATCAGCGCATCTGGGCGAAGCAGTCCGAGAATCCGGCGCACCCCGGAGCCGGGGCTGCGGACGGACGCATTCTGCAATGTCGGTTCTTTCGCCATGCGATTCTGTGTGCGCGTTGAAGAAGCGGTTTAGAAACAAGTCACGCCCGCAACGGAAACGCGGAGCGCGCCGGCAGCGCGCCTGCCGCTCGCCCGCCACAGCTGTATTACGGCCGCAATCGGGCCGGTCTTTAACGCGTCGGGCCGGGCGCCGGCAGCACTGCACCGTCTTTGCGACAGCGCAAGCCGCGCTCGCCTCCTGCGCCGCGCGCGCTTTCCAAACGCAGGCGCCCCGTGTAAAGTTCGGCTTCCTGCTTCCCCGTTTCAATCCCTCTGTTTTTTCAAAAGTAATCCAATGACCAGCCAATACGACGTGATCGTTGTGGGCAAGGGCAATGCCGCCCTGTGCGCCGCACTCTCGGCAGCCGACAACGGCGCCAAAGTTCTTGTTCTCGAAGCCGCCAATGAAGACGATTCGGGCGGCAACAGCCGCTTTGCCGGCGGCGTGATGCGTTTTGCCTACGAATCGGTGGACGACCTCAAGCGCGTCACCGAATTGACCGACGATGAAGTCGCCAACAGCGATTTCGGCACCAACACGCGCGAGGAATACCTCGAAGACATCTATCGCCTGACGAGCTACCGCACCGATCCCGATCTGTCGGAAACCCTGGTCAACGAAAGCCTCGACACCATGGCGTGGCTGCGCAGCAAGGGCACGCGCTTCGTGCCGAACTACGGCCGCCAGTCGGGCATGGTCAACGGCAAGCGCAAATTCTTCGGCCGCCTGCCGATCGAAGTCTCGGGCGGCGGTGCGGGCCTCGTGCAATTTCTCGACAAGGCGGCCAAAAACGCCGGCATCGAAGTGCGTTACGGCACGCGCGCGATCTCGCTGATATTCGACGGCATCCGCGTCTCCGGCGTGCGCGTGCAATGCGACGGCAAACTCGAAGAACTCAAAGCCAAGTCAGTGGTGCTTGGTTGCGGCGGCTTCGAAGCCAACCCCGAAATGCGCGCGCGCTACCTCGGCCCGGGCTGGGAACTGGCGAAAGTGCGCGGCACCAAATACAACGTCGGTGACGGCATCAAGATGGCGCTCGACGTCGGCGCCTGCCCCTACGGCAACTGGTCGGGCTGCCACGCCACCGGCTGGGACCGCTACGCGCCGGAGTTCGGCGACATCAACGTCGGCGACCAGTTCCAGAAACACTCCTACATCTTCGGTCTGCTGATCAACGCCGACGGCAAGCGCTTCGTCGACGAAGGCTGGGACTTCCATTCGTTCACCTATGCCAAGTACGGCGGTGAAGTGCTGAAGCAGCCGGGCCAGTTCGCCTATCAGGTCTTCGATTCGAAGGTCAGCAAGCTGCTGCGTTCGGAATACCGCATCAAGTTCATGACCAAGTTTTCGGCCAACACGCTCGAAGAGCTCGCCGAGAAAATGGAAGGCGTGAATCCGCAGGGCTTCCTCAAAACGGTGAATGAATACAACGCTGCCGTGAAAAAAGATGTGCCCTTCGACCACATCATCAAGGACGGCAAGGGCACGGTCGGCATCGAGCCGCCGAAATCGAACTGGGCGCAGGCGCTCGACACGCCGCCCTATGATGCTTACGCGACGACCTGCGGCATCACCTTCACCTTCGGCGGCCTGCGCATCGACCGCGAAACCGGCCAGGTGCTCAACGTGAACTTCCACAAGATCCCCGGCCTCTACGCGGCCGGTGAAATGGTCGGCGGTCTGTTTTACTTCAGCTATCCGAGCGGTGCAGGTCTGGTCTCCGGTGCAGTGTTCGGCAAAATCGCCGGGCGCGGCGCGGCGCTCGCCGCGAAAGCGTGACCCGCAGTCGCATAGTGCTGACCCGGCGGCTGGCAACAGCCGCCGTGTTGTTTCTGGCCGCCGCCGGTGCGCAGGCGCAGCAGAACTATCCTGAAAAAGCGGTGCGCCTGATCGTGCCCTATGCGGCCGGCGGCAATGCCGATCTGCTCGGTCGCGTGGTCGGGCAAAAGCTCGGCGAAATGTTTTCGCAACAGTTCATCATCGACAACCGCGCCGGCGCCAACGGCGTGATCGGCACCGAACTGCTGGCCAGGGCCGCGCCCGACGGTTACACGCTGGCCTTTACCGCGAGCGGCCATTCGATCAATCCGGGCATGTACAAGGTGCCCTACGATCCGATCCGCGACTTCGCACCGATCGCGCAAACGTCATCGACGCCCATCCTCATCGCCGTCACTGCGGCCTTGCCGGCGAAAAATGTGAAAGTGCTTGCGGCACTTGCCAAGGCACGCCCCGGCGATCTGTCCTATGCCTCTCAGGGCAACGGTTCGCCCGGTCATCTGGCCGGCGTGCTGTTCAATTCGATGAACGGCATCAACATCGTGCACATTCCCTACAAAAGCACCTCGCAGGCCATTACCGACCTGACCAGCGGCCAGGTGCAGATGATGTATCCGAGCGCGACCTCGATCCTGCCGCACGTCAAAGCCGGTCGCCTGCGCGCAGTCGCCATTGCGTCAAAAGCACGCTCGGCGCTCGCGCCTGAAATTCCGACCGCCGCCGAATCGGGCATGCCGGGTTTCGAGGCCGGCATCTGGAACGGCGTGCTGGCGCCGGCGAACACGCCGCCGGCGATCATCGACAAGCTGCACGGCGCGATCGCCAAAATCATCCAGTCGCCGGATGTGCGCGAGCGCATTCTCGGCATGGGCGCCGATCCCGCGCTCAGCACGCCGGCGGAGTTTTCCGCCTTCATCGCCGCCGAATTGAAGAAGTGGACGAAAGTCATCAAGGATTCCGGCGCAAAGCCCGATTAACTTTACCGATTGCCCACATGAGCCACGCCGCCAACGCGAAACGCCCCGCCCCCGACAAAGAACTCGTCGACCTCGCCAAATACGTCTGCAGCAAAAACGTCGGCGACAGCAAGGCCTACACGCACGCGCGCTACTGCCTGATCGACGCCATCGGCTGCGCGCTCGAAGCGCTCGGCTCGCCCGACTGCACCAAGCTCCTCGGCCCCATCGTGCCCGGCACCATCGTGCCGAACGGTGCCAAAGTGCCCGGCACCGCCTATGCGCTCGATCCGGTCAAGGCCGCCTTCGACATCTCCTGTCTGGTGCGCTGGCTCGACTTCAGCGACACCTGGTGGGCAGGCGGCCATCCGTCGGACAACCTCGGCGGCATCCTGGCTGTTGCCGATCATGTATCACGCAAACAACTGGCCGCCGGCGGCAAACCGCTGCTGATGCGCGAAGTCATGACAGCCATGATCAAGGCCTACGAAATTCAGGGCGTGCTCGCCGAACGCAATCATTTCGACCGCCCGGCCACGGCGCTCGACTCGACCATCCTCGTCAAGATTGCATCGACCGCCGTCGTCACGCAGCTGCTCGGCGGCAATGTCGAAGACGTCACCAATGCGCTGTCGAACGCCTTCATCGACGGCCATCCGCTCAACATCTACCGCATGATGCCGAACTCGGGACCGCGCAAGTCCTGGGCCGCCGCCGACGCCACTGCACGCGCCACGCGGCTGGCCATGCTGACGATGTGCGGCGAGATGGGTTATCCGACCGCGCTCACTGCCAAGACCTGGGGCTTTTACGACGTGCTCTACCCGAAGGGCTCGCTCGAAGTGCGCACGCCCTACAAATGCCGCGTCATCAGCGACATCCAGTTCAAGATTTCGGTGCCGGCGCAACGCCACTCGCAAACCGCCGCTGAATGCGCGATGCGCCTGCATCCATTGCTCAAAAACAAGATCGAGCAGATCGACAAGGTGATCATCGAAACCCACTCGCACGCCATCCGCATGATCAGCGTCGAAGGCCCGCTGCCGAATTTCGCCGCGCGCGACCATTGCCTGCAATACGTGGTGGCGGTGGCGCTGATCGACGGCGACATCACCACCGGGAGTTATGAAGACGCGCATGCCGCCGACCCGCGCATCGACGCGCTGCGCAAAAAGATGGTGGTGAAAGAGAACAAGCACTTCACCGACGACTACGAAGCGCGCCACGGCAACGGCAACGCGATCCAGGTGTTCTTCCGCGACGGCACGAAAACGCCGCGCATCGAAATCGAATTCTCCGTCGGCGATCCGCGCCGGCGCCGCGAAGGCGTGCCGCTGCTGGAGAAAAAATTCCGCGGCAATCTGGCGCGCCGATTTGCGCAAAAACAGCTCGATGCCGTCTATGCGCTGATGACGGACCAGAAAAAACTCGAGGCCACGCCGGTCAACGAGTTCATGGATCTGCTGGCGTTATAAGTCCCGTGAAACGCGCCGCGCTCATTCTGCTGTCTGCCGCCGCGCTGTCGGGCGCCGGCGTGACAGCGCGCGCCGCCGACGCGCCCTACCCCGCCAAACCCGTGCGCTTCATCATCCCGTTCGCGCCGGGCGGCGGCAACGACATCGTCGGCCGCATGCTCGGCGCCAAACTCGGCGAAGCCTGGGGCCAGCAGGTGGTAATCGACAACCGGCCCGGCGCCGGCGGCAACATCGCCGCCGAAACCACGGCG
>CAZVDN010000111.1:0-10079 GCA_964625665.1 uncultured Streptomyces sp.
AAGTGGCGGCGGTCGAACTGGTCGACCGGCGGCTGACCGGCAATCACCTGCACCGCTACATCAACCCGCAGCGCCCGAGCGACGAGGGCGCTTTGCAGGTGCACGGACTGACCGAAGAGTTTCTGCGCGACAAGCCGAAATTCGGCGAGATTGCCAACGAGTTGCTCGATTTCATCAAGGGCGCCGAACTGGTCATCCACAACGCGTCATTCGACCTCTCGTTCCTCAACAACGAGTTCGGCCTGCTGAAGTTGAAGCCGGTCAAGGAATACTGCCCCAGCGTGGTCGATACGCTGGCGATGGCGCGCTAACTGCATCCGGGCAAGCGCAACAACCTCGATGCGCTGTGCGACCGCTATCAGATCGACAATTCCAAGCGCACCCTGCACGGCGCATTGCTCGACGCCAACCTGCTGGCCGAGGTCTATCTGGCGATGACGCGCGGGCAGGACAGCCTGATCATCGATCTGGCGCCGGCGCCGAAAGCCGCGGCGGCGACCCGCAAAGCTGCCGGGAAACTCGAGCTGGTGGTGCTTGCGGCCACCGCCGACGAACTGGCCGAGCATGAAAAGCAGCTCGCTGAACTCGACAAGGCCAGCGGCGGCGCCACCCTCTGGCGCAAATTGACTGCGGATGCGGCGCCCGCGGCGAAGTCTTGATACACTACGCCCAGAACAAAAACCAGCCTCCTGAGCCGCGCCCAGCGCGGCGCGATTCGAGTGCTTTTTTGACAACCGCGCCTTGCGTGCATGCGGCTCTGACGCGTGCCACGGCGCTTTACTGAAGAAGGAAACAGCATGGCCATCAATCCCAGCGCGTCGCAGACGCTGTCGCTCAACATGAAGCTCCTCAGCAACCACGATCTCGGCGGGTTCGGCGGCATCGGTGAGGGCATGGGCATGTCGAAGACGGCCGACGGCCGCCGCATCATGTGGCTGGGCCATGAAGGTCCGCCGAAGAACTTCACCGGCGTCGATGTCACCGACCCGGCCAAACCCAAAATGATCGTGCAGACCGATCTGCCGCACAACAAGATGCGTTCCAACTCGCTCGAAGTCTGCGGCGACATGCTGATCGTGGCGCACCAGATCCGCGGCACGAGCATTCCGGCAACGCCGGCGGGTTTCGATATCTGGGATATCAGCAAACCGGAAACGCCGAAGAAAATCTGCCATTACGACACTTCCGGCCCGCATTCCTGGGGCGTGCACTGCGTGTGGTGCGTGGACGGCGAATTCGTGCACATGTCGTCGGGCGCCGGCGACTTCGAGCCGAACAACCCCAACGATCACCAGTTCTACCAGATCATCGACATCCGCAATCCGTCGAAGCCGGTCGAAGCCGGCCGCTGGTGGATTCCGGGGCAGAAAAAAGGCGAAACGCCGCTGCCGCGCAATCCCAATTTCGATAACGGGTACCGTCCGCACAACTGCATGGTCTATCCGCAGCGTCCGGACCGCGCTTACCTCGGCTACATCGACGGCGGTGTGATCATTCTCGACATCAGCGACAAGGCGCATCCGAAGCAGGTCGGCAGCTTCAATTACTCGCCGCCGTTCAACGGCTTCACGCATACCGCAATGCCGCTGTTCAGCCGCGATATCCTGATGGTCTCCGACGAGTGCGTCTACGACGACGGCAAGGACTGGCCGAAGCTGACCTGGGTGTTCGACATGCGCAACGAGAAGAACCTTGTGCCTGTCTCGACCCTGCCGTTGCCGCCGGTCGAAGTGTTCGCCAAGCGCGGCGGCCGTTTCGGTTCGCACAACATGCACGAAAACTACCCGAGCCCGCTGTCGTGGCGTTCGGACGACATCGTCGTCGCGACCTTCTTCAACGGTGGTGTGCGTGCCTATGACATGGCGAACCCGTATCAGCCGAAGGAAATTGCCTACTTCGTGCCGGGTACGCCGCCGATGTCGCCGAAAGGTTCGGCGCAGATCAACGACGTGTGGATCGACGACCGCGGCATCCTGTTCTGCGGCGATCGTTTCACCGGCGGTCTTTACGCGCTTGAAATGAACTTCTGATTTTTCGGTCTTTTGCATAAAAAACGGCGCGTCATCGACGCGCCGTTTTTTTGTGGCGAGTGATTCAATCGCTATAGTTTCTCTCCGCGCGCGAGTTTCGCAGAGACCGTGTCGATCATGCGGCGCGAAATGCTGATGCCGGCCGGCAGGTTCGGCAGCTTTTCGACGTCGAAGAAGGCAGCTTCCTCGATCTCGATGCCGTCAGGCGTGATTTCGCCGCCGGCGTAATCAGCCGTGAATGCAATCATCAGCTGGTGCGGGAAAGGCCAGGGCTGGCTGCCGAAGTAACGCAGGTTCTCGATTTCGAGGCCGACCTCTTCGCGCGTTTCGCGGCGCACAGTGTCTTCGAGTTCTTCGCCGGGCTCGACGAAGCCGGCCAGTGCGCTGTAGCGGCCCCGCGGCCAGTCTTTTTTCCGTGCCAGCAGGATTTCGCGTCCGCGCACGATCAGGATCATGATCGCCGGTGACACCGGCGGGTAAGTCGTATAGCGGCACGACGGACAGACGCGCGAACGCTCGTCGCGTCTGACCTCGGTCGGCGTGCCGCAACGGCTGCAGAACTGGTGATTGCGGTCCCACTCCATGATCTGGAAGGCACGTCCGGCCAGCGTGCCCAGTGCGGGGTCCGGGCCGCCAAGCACCGCGCGCAGACCCTGCAGCGCGTGGCCGTCGGGCAGGCGTTCGGCGTGCGCGAGTTCGGATACATAACAGTGACGACCGGCATAAGTGCCGAGGTAAATGCGCCGCAGGCTGGCCAGTCCGAGTTCCTCCAGGTCGCGGCACTGCGGCAGACCGATGCGATCATCGCCGCCGGCAATCAGCAATTCGGCTTTGTGAAAGGCAAACCAGAAGGCGGGTTCGTCGGATGCCGACGGCGGCATGATGCCGGGTTCAAAGGGTGTTTTCATCGGCGGAATTCTAGCACCGTGGTCGAACGCAACGCGGTGCCGGTATCGCGGCCACCGGTGCGCGTAATAGAATAGCGCGCGTCCCAACCCGTCCTGCGGAAAGGCATCATGAATTTCAAACCGGCTGCGCTGATTTCTTTGGCTTTTGCGGCGTCATCGGCTGCAGCGCCCGCCGGCGCGCAAAATTATCCGGCCAAACCGTTGCGCATGATCGTGCCCTACGCGCCGGGCGGCGGCGTCGATATCATGGGGCGCATCACGGCGACGCGCTTGTCCGAGCGACTGGGGGTGCAGGTGGTGGTGGAAAACCGCGGCGGCGCCGGCACGGTGATCGGCACCGATGCCGTGGCGAAGGCGCCGGCCGACGGTTATACGCTGCTGTTCGGCAATCCCGCGCTGTCGGCCAATCCTGCGCTCAACGACAAGCTGCCCTATGACACGCTGAAGCATCTTGCCCCCGTGATAATGGTGGCGGCATCTTTCAACGTGCTGGTCGTGCATCCGTCATTGCCGGTCAAGACCGTGCGTGAACTCGTCGCGCTGGCGAAATCCAGACCGGGCCAGCTTAACTACGCATCGGCGGGCGAAGGAAGTGCGATCTATCTGGCGATGGCAATGTTCCAGAACACGGCCGGCATTGATGTCGTGCACATACCTTACAAGGGGGCGGGGCCGGCGCTGGTCGATGTCGTCGGCGGTCAGGTGCCGATGATGTTCATTGCCAGCCCGCCGGCGGTGACCTATGTGAATTCGGGCAAGCTGCGCGCGCTGGGGGTGAGCGGCGTGAAGCGCCTGCCGGTGCTGCCGGAGGTGCCGACGATTGCCGAGTCCGGCTACAAAGGCTTTGAAGTGAACAACTGGTATGGCGTGCTGGCGCCGGGCGAAACGCCGCGCGCCGTGGTAACGCGTCTCAACAGCGACATCAATGCGCTGATCAACAGTGCCGATGTGCGCGAACGCATGGCGGCCCTCGGCGCCGAGCCGGCCGGCGGCACCCCTGAACAATTCGCGCAGCGCCTGCGCGATGAAATTGCGCTCTGGCACAAGGTGTTTGCCAAAGCGCCGGCCGTCAGGACGCGGTAACGCGGTGAGGCCAATCGAAAAACCGATGGAGACGGCATGAGCGGAAACGATTTCAAACGATGGCAATGCGTCTTGTGCGCATTCATTTACGATGAAGCGGCGGGGCTGCCGGAAGACGGCATCGCGCCCGGCACGCGCTGGGCCGATGTGCCCGAATCCTGGACCTGTCCGGATTGCTCGGCGTCGAAGGCCGATTTTGAAATGGTGCAGATCTGAGCAATGACTGCGCACGCATGGCTGCCCGCTTTCTCGCACTGTGCGTTCTGGTGATCGTGCAGGCCGCGACCACCACGGCAGCAGCACACGAATTTCGCGCCAGCGACGGCGTGCGCCTGCATTACACCTCGGACGGGCTGGGTGAGCCGATCGTGCTCGTGCCGGGCTGGACCATGCCGGCATCGATCTGGGCGCCGCAGATCGCGCATCTGTCGCAACGTTATCGCGTCATCGCCTTCGATCCGCGTTCGCAGGGCGGCTCGGCGATTGCGCGCAGCGGCCACAACATGACGCGCCGCGCGCAGGACATTGCCGAACTCGTCGCGCATTTGAAACTGTCGCGTTTCGTGCTGGCCGGCTGGTCGCTGGCGGTGCTCGAGGCGTTGAATTACGTGCATGTGCACGGTGACGCGAAAGTCGCCGGCCTCGTGCTGGTCGATAATTCCGTCGGTGAGGATCCGGCGCCGCAGCGCGGCGGCAATTTCATGGCGCGCCTGCAGGCCGACCGCGAAAAAGCGATGACCGAGTTCGTGCGCGAAATGTTCCGCTCCCGGCAGGCCCCCGAGTATCTCGATGCCCTGACCGCGCAATCGCTGCGCACGCCCTACAAGGCAAGCGTGCAGTTGCTGACCATCAAGCAGCCGCGCGAATTCTGGCGCGCAGCGGTATACGCCACGGCCAAACCCGTGCTGTATGTGGTGACGCCCCGGCTCAAGGGTCAGGCGGAAAATCTGCAGCGCAAGCGGCCCGCGACGCGCACCGCGGTGTTCGAGGACGCCGGGCACGCCCTGTTTGTCGATGAGCCGGCGCGCTTTAATGCGCTGCTGGACGAGTTTTTGCTCGAAGTCCTGCGCTGAGGCGAAAAACGGCCGTCCGGGCGGGGCATATCGCCCGGAATCCGGGCTGATTTGCGCAAAATTTTGGCTTTTTTACCAGCGGATTGCGATAATCACGCCCTTTGAGCGTGGACAGGGCTTCCGCCGGGATGGCGGCGCCTGATTTGAAAGGGAATCATGGGGTATTGCAGCAGGTTTATAAGGGGCTGGTTTTGTTTCGTTTTGATGTTGCCGGGCACCGTTCTGGCTGCCGATGCACCGCAAGTCGTCGCCGGCGAAATGGCGCGCATTGTGGCCGGATTGCAGCCCGATCCGGCCGGGTTCGATCCAGCGGCGCGCGCCTTGTTCCCTGCGTTTGCGCGGGACGTAACGGCACAGTGGACCAGTTATCGCGAAAAAATCGGCCTGCCGATGGCCAACTGGGCCTGCGGTGAAATCGACTCCAAGGAAGGTGAGACGATCTTTTATCCGTTCTCGGGGCCTGATCTGTCGTCGGTCAATCAGCTCTACCCGCTGGCCGGTCGTTACATCATGGTGGCCATGCAGCGCGCGGGCCTGCCGCCGGCCCTTGAGCGCCAGACGCCCAACGAACTGAAGCGCACGCTGTCGGCCTACCGCGACCGCTGGCGCTTTTTTGCGCGCACCGGTTTTTATCGCACCAACGATCTCGAAGACTTCGCCAGCCGCCGTGAAATTCTCGTCAGCGTGACTTCGCAGCTGATGGCCTTCGCCTCGCGTCTCGGTTACGACGTGGAATCGGTCGAGCCCGTGCAGATTTCGCCGGACGGCAAAGACCTGGTGCGCGTCACCGAAGACATCACCAATGTGGCTGCGTGGAATTCGGCGCGCCTGACGCTGAATAAAAACGGCCGCCGGGTCATCATCGACTACATTCGCATGGACCTCTCGGACGGCGTCATCGTCAAGCACCCGTCGCACAAGGCGTTCATCGAACAGGCTTCGGGCAACCGCACGCTGGTGAAGGCCGCCTCGCATCTTTTACAGCGGCCTTACTTCACGATCCTGCGCAATTACATTCTGAAAAATGCGCCGAGCGTGATTCAGGATGAGACCGGCATCGAATATTCGGCGCTGGCCGGGGCCTTCAAGACCCGCCTCTACGGTTCGTTCGTCAAGCCGCACAACCTGTTCCAGACCAGCATGCAGACGTCGCTGGCCAAGGCCTATCAGGAGGCGCGCGACGTCAAGCCGCTGGCATTCCGCCTCGGTTACGACAAGACGGCCGGTTCCTCGGTGGTCGTCGCGGCCCGCGGCGGTGTCGTCACGCCGCCGCCGCGCAATTGCGCGGCGCAATAACCGCAGGCGGGGAAATTACGCATGAACGGCAACGCGACCCAGATGGAACTCGGCGAGGACTACGCCGACATTCGCGAAAGCGTGGCCAAACTCTGTGCCGGCTTCCCCGGTGAATACTGGCGCAAGCTCGAAGACACGCGTGCTTATCCGGCGGAGTTCGTCGGTGCGCTGACCGAGAGCGGTTTTCTCGGTGCGCTGATTCCCGAGGAATACGGCGGTGCCGGATTGCCGCTGCGCGCGGCGGCGGTCATTCTTGAAACCATCCACAAGCATGGCTGCAACGCCGGCGCCTGTCACGCCCAGATGTACATCATGGGCACGCTGTTGCGCCACGGTTCGGCGGAGCAGAAGAAAAAATATCTGCCCGGCATCGCTTCAGGGAAGCTGCGTCTGCAGGCGTTCGGCGTCACCGAACCCTCGACCGGTTCTGATACGACCCAGCTGAAGACGCGCGCTGTGCGCGATGGCGATCATTACGTCATCAACGGCCAGAAAGTCTGGACCAGTCGCGCGCTGCATTCGGACCTCATGCTGCTGCTGGCGCGCACCACGGCGGTCGATCAGGTCAAAAAGCGCAGCGAGGGACTGTCGGTGTTTCTGATCGACATTCGCGCGGCGCGGGGTCACGGCCTCGAAATCCGCCCGCTCGATGCGATGATCAACCACAACGCCACCGAGGTGTTCTTCAACGATCTGCGCATACCGGCCGATTCGCTGATCGGCAGGGAAGGCGAGGGCTTCCGTTACATTCTCGACGGCATGAATGCGGAACGCATCCTGATTTCCGCCGAGGCGCTCGGCGATGCGCAATACTTCATTGCGCGCGCCACGCAATATACGAAGGAACGCGTCGTCTTCGGCAAGCCGATCGGCCAGAACCAGGCCGTGCAGTTTCCGATTGCGCGGTCCTATGCGGAAACCGAGGCGGCGAGCCTGATGGCGCGCAAAGCTGCCGCGCTCTTCGATGCCGGCACGCCCTGCGGCGCCGAGGCGAACATGGCCAAGCTTCTGGCCGCCGACGCTTCGTGGAACGCCGCTGAAGCCTGCATGCAGGCCTTCGGCGGTTTCGGCTTCGCGCGTGAATACGACATCGAGCGCAAATGGCGCGAAACGCGCCTGTTCCGCACGGCGCCGATTTCCACCAACATGGTGCTCGCTTTCATCGGTCAGCACGTGCTGGGCATGCCGCGCTCCTACTGAGCCCGGCGCTTTACCTCATGAGCGGTCGCTTCGACGGCAGGGTGGTGATCGTCACCGGCGGCGGCACCGGCATCGGCGCCGCCACCGCGCGGCGCTTCGGCGCCGAAGGCGCGGCGGTTGTTTGTGCGGATATCAATGAGGTTTCCGCCGCGGAAGTCAGCGGCGAAATCATCACCGAGGGCGGACGTGCCGCGGCCTGCCGCGTCGACATCCGCGTGCCGGGCGAAGTCGATGCGATGATCGCGTTGACGCAAAAAACGTTCGGGCCGCCGAATATCGCCGTCAACAATGCCGGCCTCGGCGCGCAGAAGCATTTCCTCGAAACGCCGGTCGAAACGCTGCATGCCATGCTGGAAATCAACGTCGTCGGCACTTTCCTCTGTGCGCAGGCCGCGGCGCGCGCCATGGCCAAAAACGGCGGCGGCGCCATCGTCAATTTTTCTTCGCATTCGGGGTTTCTCGGCAGCAGCGGGCGCGCCGCCTACGCGGCGTCCAAAAGCGCCATTATCGGCATGACGCGCGTGATGGCGGTTGATCTCGCTGAACACAATGTGCGCGTCAACGCGATTGCGCCGGGGCCGATCGATGTGCCGCGCAGCCGCAAGCAGCATGTCGGCGAACGGCGCGAGGCCTGGCAGCGCGCAGTGCCGATGGCGCGCTACGGCAAGCCTGAAGAAGTCGCGGGTGTTGTATTGTTTCTCGCCTCCGACGATGCGAGCTTCGTCAACGGACAGACGATTGCCGTGGACGGTGGATTCACCGCCGCCGGTTTGCGCGTCAAGGATCTGCGCGTTCTGTAGTGGGCCCTGCGCGCGGCGTTAGTTGCTTGCGCTCATCCCCGAAACCTGCACGATCTTCGCATTGGTCGCCATTTCTTTTTTCAGGAAGGCGACGAACTCATCGGGCGTGCTAGCCACAACGGTCGCACCTTCATTGACGAGGCGCTCGCGGATTTCGGGCAGGGCCAATATGCGCACGATTTCCGTATGCAATTTGGTGATCGAGGCGCGCGGCGTGCTGCCCTGCACCAGCAGGCCGTACCAGTTGCTCATGGCGTAGCCGGGTACGCCAGATTCGGCGATGGTCGGAATCTCGGGCAGCGTCGGAAAGCGTTTTTCGCTGGTCACGGCAAGCGCGCGCAGGCGTCCGCCCTTGATGTGCGGCACCGCCTGCAGGGCGTTCATGAAATAGAGCGGGATCTGGCCGGCGAGCACGTCGATGGCGGCCGGTCCGGCGCCCTTGTAGGGGATGTGCGCCATTTTTGTGCCGGTCATGTATTTGAACAATTCAGTGGCCAGATGCGGCGGTGAGCCATTGCCGGAGCTGCCGTAATTGACCTTGTCCGGGTTGGTCTTGAGAAATGCGATCAGCTCCTTCACCGATTTCGGCGGAAACGACGGATGCAGCGAAATCACCAGCGGACTGGATGCCAGTTGCGAGACCGGCGCGAGGTCTTTCAGCGAATCGAAGGGCAGGTTGGGATAAATCGCCGGGTTGACGGCAAAACCGCTCGGCACGATCAGCAGTGTGTGGCCGTCAGCCGGCGATTTGGCGACGGCCGCCGCGCCGATGGTGCCGTTGGCGCCGCCGCGATTATCGACCACCACCGGCACATTCCATGATTCGTTGAGTTTTTGTGCGATGGCGCGGCCGAGAATATCGGTGCCGCCGCCGGGCGGAAACGGCACGACCATGCGCATCGGGCCGGCCGGATAGTTCTGCGCCGGCGCATTGCACGACAGGAGCAAAGTCAAAAGTGCAAGGGCATAGTGCCGCAAATGTTTCATCGATGGCTTTCAATACGGGGAGATCACGTGAGGCGTCGATGTTATTGGAAGCACCATGTGCTTGCAACGCAAGTGCGTTGCCAAAGAAGGCTGTCAAGGCTGAGGATTTTCGCTTTTTGCCAGACCGGGGGCCGCCTTTGGTAAGATGCGCAGCTTTTCAGGCAGCCAATTTAGATTCCGGTGCCCTCAGGCTGTAAACTCGGTGCCGCGAAAGGCATTGCAGCGAGTTGTTCGGCTGCAGGTTCAACCACTTTTGAAGCAGGACGCGTTTCCCCCAAATGGCCATCAAGAAATACGACGAATCCTCCGTCACCAAGCTGCGCGGCATCGAACCGGTGCAGCGTTTGCCGGGGATGTATACTCGCACCACCGACCCGACGCACATCATCCAGGAAGCGATCGACAACGCAGCCGACGAAGCCTTCGGCGGCCACGCCACACGCATCGATGTGACGGTGCACCGCGACGGCTCGGTCAGCGTTGCCGACAACGGACGCGGCATTCCGGTCGGCATGCACCCGACGGAAAAAATTCCGACGGTCCAGCTGGTATTCACCGAACTGCACGCCGGCGCCAAGTTTTCGAAAACCGAGGCCGATGCAGCCTATAAATTCTCCGGCGGTCTGCACGGCGTCGGCGTTTCGGTGACCAATGCGCTGTCGACACGGCTGGAAGTCGAAGTGCGGCGCGAGGGTGGGGTGC
>CAZVDN010000112.1:0-5125 GCA_964625665.1 uncultured Streptomyces sp.
TGCCTAACAGCCCGATCACGGCCACCAGTAAATCGAAGCCGCGCAGCAGTTCGTGCCAGCCGAAGTTCAGGCGCAGCTGGCCGGTCACCGTGTCCATGCCGACCGCCGCCAGCGCGAAACCCAGCATCATCGCCGCCAGGGTCTTGAATGCCTGCCCCTTGCCCATGCCGATGAAACTGCAGAACGTCAGGAAATAAACCGAGAAGAATTCAGGCGGGCCGAATTTGAGCGCGAACTTGGCCACCAGCGGTGCGAGGAAGGTGATCATCACGACGGCGACAAACGCACCGACGAACGACGACGTAAACGCCGCCGTCAGCGCCTCGCCTGCGCGCCCCTGCTGCGCCATCGGATAGCCGTCAAAAGTCGTGGCTACCGACCATGGCTCGCCGGGTATGTTGAACAGCACGCTGGTGATCGCGCCGCCGAACAACGCGCCCCAGTAAATGCACGACAGCATGATGATGGCCGAAGTCGGCTGCATCGTGAAGGTCAGCGGCAGCAGAATCGCGATGCCGTTGGCACCGCCCAGACCCGGCAACACGCCGATAATGATTCCCAGAGTGACGCCGACAAACATCAGCACGAGGTTGACCGGTGTCAGTGCGACGGCAAATCCATGCAGCAGGGCGTTGATTTCTTCCATGAGCAGTCCGCGGTCCGGTCGCCTAAAAGCCGAAAACGGCCAGCGGGTTGTAGAGACTGCCCTTGTAGAGCGGCACCTGGAACCAGATTTCAAACATCATGAATACCGCCGCGCTGGTGGCGACACCCAGCAACGCTGAACTCCACCAAGTGTAATTGCCGAGCCAGATCATGAAGCCGGCGATATAAACAGCAGACGCGAGATAAATACCGAACCACTGGATGGCGACCACATAAACGATGGCCGGCACCAGCACGGACATGACCAGCCGGAGTTGCCCGCGTTCGACAAAAGCACCGCGACCGTTGGGCGTCCTGCCGCGCAACGCCTGCAGCAGAATGACGACCGCCGATACGGCGATGATCAAGCCGACATAAAACGGAAAGTAACCTGACTCCGGGCCGTCAGAGCCCCAGCGCGCGCCCAAGCGCCAACTGTCCCAGGCGACGACCAATCCAATCAACAATAATGCCGCCGAAACGGCTATTTCCATTGTGCGGTTGAGCACCGCGGGGTGTTGGTCGTTACGGCTTTTCGACATGAAAGGATTCTCCGGCGGGGCAGGCCCCGCCGCGCTGGCGAATGGTAATCAGGGCAAGTTACGGCTTGGCGAGAAAGCCCGCCTCTTTCATCAGTTCGCGATGGAGCGTTTCATTTTTTTCGATCCAGCCCGCGAATTCCTTGCCACTCATGAAGGTCTGGTTGAACGCACCATCTTCCATGAATTTTTTCCAGTCAGGTGTCTCACGGACTTTTTTCATCAGGTCAACGTAAAACGCGACCTGCTCCGGCGTCACGCCACCGGGCATGAAAATTCCGCGCAACATCACGTAATCGGTAGGCACACCGGCCTCGCTGCAGGTCGGAATATCATTCCAGGACTGCTTGTCGGTCACCTTGGTCTTGTATGGCATGCGCGTGTCGTCAAACACGCATAGCGGACGCAAGGCGCCGGCACGCCATTGGGCCACAGCCTCGATCGGATTGTTGACGGTGGAATCGATGTGTTTGCCGACCAGCTGCACCGCCACATCTCCGCCCCCCTTGAATGGCAAATAGGTGAACTTGATACCGGTGGCCTTTTCGAGGCTGACCGTGATGATCTGGTCTTCCTGACGTGAGCCGGTGCCCCCCATTTTCATTTTGTTCGGGCCCGCCTTCTTCACCGCCTCGACATATTCTTTGGCCGACTTGTAGGGCGCCTCGGCATTGACCCACAGCACGAACTGGTCGAGAGCCAGCATCGCTACAGGTGTCATGTCACGCCAGTTGAACGGCACCCCGGTGGCCAGCGGCGTCGTGAAGAGATTGGAGAGCGTGATGATGATTTTGTGCGGGTCGCCCTTGGCTTCCTTGACTGCCAGAAAACCTTCAGCGCCGGCACCGCCGGATTTGTTGACGGGCACCAGCGACTGCTTCATCAGATTGTGTTTCGCGATAATACCCTGCAC
The DNA here is from genome assembly GCA_964625665.1 of uncultured Streptomyces sp. Lineage (GTDB taxonomy): Bacteria > Pseudomonadota > Gammaproteobacteria > Burkholderiales > SG8-41 > PALSA-1004. The sequence goes on from CAZVDN010000112.1 coordinate 2,098, forward strand.
GAGCCGCGCCATCTGGTCGGCGCCGCCGCCAGTACCGGCCGGAATCACAAACTCCACGGGTTTGGTCGGTTCCCAGGCCGCCGCACCTGCCACCAGCGGCATCGCCACCATCGGGAGTCCAGCCACCATTGCAATCGTCGCACGGCATGACAAATTGGAAATCATTTCGGACTCCTCCTGGATTCAGAACACGAACACGTGGGCTCAATGAGCCCGTGCCGCGAAAAACTTTTATAGGACGGGGCGTGAACGCCGCCCCGCTGCTTTTATCTGATACAGGTCGTGCACAAGCAACAGCGAATTTTCTCAGTGCCCCGGGGTGACCTCGGTCGTTTCTACCGCAGGCTCCTTGCGCCCGGCCAGCCACTTGCCGACCACGATCACAATTACCACGCCGAGTATCTGCGCCCAGCTGATTTCGCCCATCGGCGTATGCAGGTGCATCCAAGCCATGTTTTCCTTGATCCAGTCGACAAGCGACGGATCTGTCACCAGCATTTCACCTGCCACCCAGCCGAGAATGCCGGCACCCGCCGTAATGATGATCGGGAAACGCTCCATCAATTTCATCAGCATGGTCGCGCCGAAAATCACGAGAGGAATGCTGATCGCCAGGCCGAGGATCAGCAGAAGCATGCTGCCTTTTGCGACGCCGGCCACCGCAATCACGTTGTCCAGGCTCATGACGAGGTCAGCGATCAGGATGGTCTTGATCGCCTGGAAAAGATTGTCGGAACTGTCAACGTCCTCACCACCGTCTTCCGGCACCAGCAGGCCGATGGCGATCCAGAACAGCAGTACGCCACCGATGATTTTAAGATAAGGCAGAGTCAGCAGTTTGACGGCAACGATCGTCAGGAAAATACGCATCACCACGGCGGCACCGGCGCCCCACATGACCGCTTTTTTCTGTTGTTCCGGCGGCAATGAACGCGCGGCCAGTGCGATTACCACCGCATTGTCTCCGGACAAAATGATATTGACCCAGATGATCAAAAACAAACCGTGCCAGAACGCCGGCGACTGCAATTCAGCCATTAACTCCATCCACTCCTCCTGTAAAGCTTGATAGCGGCTTATGTGGTCGCAATACCGCGAGGCGCTAATGATACCCGAGCCGAGCGCCGGCAACCACGCCGCCGATCTCTTGCGCTAGAACAATCCCACGACTTTTCCGTCATCCGTCAGATCGATTTTCTCCGCCGACGGAACTTTCGGCAGACCGGGCATGGTCATGATGTCGCCGCAAACCATCACGACGAACTCGGCACCGGCAGCCAGCCGCACCTCACGTACGTTAACCACGTGCCCCGACGGCGCGCCGCGCAGGTTCGGGTCGGTCGAGAACGACGACTGCGTCTTTGCCACGCAGACCGGGTAGTGTCCGTAGCCGCCCTCCTGCAGCTCCTTGATGCGGTTGCGCACCTTGGTATCTGCAGTGATGTCGGCCGCGCCATAAACCTTGGTGGCGACCTTCTTCATTTTCTCCCACAGCGGATCGCTGTCTTCGTAAACGAAGGTCGGGCTCGATTTCTCATTGCACAAATCGACCACAATATTGGCCACGTTCGCAGCACCGGCACCGCCGTCGGCCCAGTGCGTGGCAACCACCACCTTGACGCCCAGCTTGGCTACGCGTTCGGTCAGCAGATTCATTTCCGCCTGGGTGTCGGCCGTAAACCGGTTGACCGAAACCACGCAGGGAATGCCGTAAACGTTCTTCACGTTGTTGACATGCCGCTCGAGATTGGCGAGCCCCTTCTCGAGGGCCGCCAGATTTTCCTGGTTCAAGGCATCCTTCGCCACACCGCCGTGGTGCTTCAATGCACGCACTGTCGCAACAATGACTGCCGCGCTCGGCCGCAGGCCGGACTTGCGGCATTTGATGTCGAGGAACTTTTCAGCACCGAGGTCGGCACCGAAGCCGGCCTCGGTCACCACATAGTCGGCGAGCTTCAGCGCGGTGCGGGTCGCAATCACCGTATTGCAGCCGTGCGCGATGTTGGCAAAGGGGCCGCCGTGAATGAACGCCGGATTGTTTTCCAGCGTCTGCACCAGATTCGGCGCCAGCTGGTCTTTGAGCAGCACGGTCATCGCGCCGTGCGCCTTGAGGTCGCGCGCGCGCAGCGGCTTGCCGTCGCGCGTGTAACCGAAGACGATATTGCCGAGGCGCTCTTTGAGGTCCTTCAGCGAAGTCGCCAGACAGAAAATCGCCATCACTTCGGAGGCGACGACGATATCAAAGCCGTCTTCGCGCGGATAACCGTTGGCGGTGCCTCCCAGCGAAACGACAATATCGCGCAGCGCGCGGTCGTTCATGTCCATCACGCGCTTCCAGGTGATGCGGCGCGGGTCGATGCCAAGCTCGTTGCCGTGCGAGATGTGGTTGTCGATCATCGCTGACAGCAGGTTGTTGGCAAGCCCGATTGCGCCGAAGTCCCCGGTGAAGTGCAGATTGATGTCTTCCATCGGCACCACCTGCGCATAACCGCCGCCGGCAGCGCCGCCCTTGACGCCGAACACCGGGCCCAGGCTCGGTTCGCGCAGGCAGATCACCGCTCTCTTGCCGATCTTGTTCAGCGCGTCGCCGAGGCCGACCGTAGTCGTGGTCTTGCCTTCGCCGGCCGGGGTGGGGCTGATGGCCGTGACGAGGACCAGTTTGCCTTCCTTGCGGTCCTTCAGGCTGTCGACATAGTCGAGCGAAACCTTGGCCTTGTAATGGCCATAGGGCGCAAGGAGTTCAGGGCCAATACCGTATCGGTCGGCGGCCAGTTCAAGGATGGGCCGCTTGTGGGCCTGCTGCGCGATTGCTATGTCTGACATCACTTCCTGCTCCTGATGACCGGCGGTGCCTTGCCTCGGGCCACACGCGGGGTGCGCATTCTAGCACCCGGCTTTGCCCTGTTTCCGCGCACGCCCGCGCTTTCTGGTGCCGCTCGCCCGGACCGTCTGATGCCTGTCGTGGCGATTGAGTAAGGCCCCTCTATCTGGTAGCTTGCGGCCCTGTCACAAGAGCGGCAGCGAGTCG
>CAZVDN010000112.1:5135-6066 GCA_964625665.1 uncultured Streptomyces sp.
GCGGTTGTTGAATTGGAATTTATGCGGGTTGTGAATATAGGCTGCGCCGATTAGGGAGGCCTTGACCGCAGTCAAGATTCGGCTTTGCGCGCATTTTAGCCGTATTTTGCCTCTTATTCCGGCTTGATGCCGGCCTCGCGCACCACCCGGCTCCACTTGACGCGCTCGGTTTCCAGATAGCGTCGAAACGCCTCCGGCGTGTCGGCCACCGGCTCAAACGCCGATTGCAGCAGTCGCACCCGCAAATCGGGGGCCGCAACGACACGCTGGATTTCCCGCTGCAGCAAATCGATGATCGCGCGCGGCGTTTTGGCGGGCGCCACCACGCCATTCCAGTTATTGGCTTCGTAGCCGGCTACCCCCGCTTCGGCCACCGTCTGCAGTTCCGGCGCAACCTGCGAACGTTGCGCGGTGCCGATGGCAAGCGCGCGGACTTTTCCGGATTTGATATGCGGCTGCACGGTGGTCAGGTTGGCAAACATCAGCGACAGGCGGCCGCCAAGCAAATCGGTGACGGCCAATGCACCGCCCTTGTAAGGCACGTGCAGCAGTTCGATCCCGGCCATGCTCGCGAACAACGCCACGGCCAGATGGCTCGCGCCACCGACACCGCTCGAGCCATAGGCAAACTTGCCCGGCTGCGCCTTCGCCATCGCAATCAGTTCGCGCGCTGACTGCGCCGTCACCGAAGGATGCACCACCAGCACATTGCTGGTGGCGGCCACATTGGTGACCGGCGCGAAATCGCGCGCGACATCAAACGGCACGGACTTGTACAGGGCATCGGCGACCACCAGCGGCGGCGTCGCCATCAGCAGGGTGTACCCGTCAGGCGCCGCGTGCGCAACGATGCCGGTAGCAATCAGCGTGCCGGCGCCGGTGCGATTGTCGATCACCACGGCCTGACCGAGATTTTCCGTCAGCTTCTGCC
>CAZVDN010000112.1:6076-10065 GCA_964625665.1 uncultured Streptomyces sp.
GCCGACGATGCGCGCCAGCACGTCAGTCGAACCGCCGGCCGCGTAGGGCACCACCAGCCGAAGCGGGCGCGCAGGAAAGCTCTGCGCGAATGCCGGCAGCGCGGCCAGCGCGCACACCAATCCGGCGACGAGGGGTTTCAACACGGGTCAACCGCGATACAGCGGCTCGGGCTGGGTGAAAAACGAATGCAGAATGTGATACGAAATGCGGTAATTGATCTGCTTGGTACTGTTGTGCGCGATGCCGGGCATCACGGCGAAGGTCTTGTCCGGGTTGGGAAGGCGGGCAAAAAAATCCAGCAGGTCTTCGTTCGAAGCAATGCCGTCGAACTGGCCGCGCATGATCAACACGGCTGCCTGCAGCTTTGCCGGATCAATCACCGGCAATTTGCTGCACATGTCGACATAGGTGCCCGTCGGCACCGAATCATCCAGCGCCAGAATCGCGTCGGCATAGGCATCAATCACCGACTGCTCAGCGCCGCCGCCGTGATCGCGCGTGAAAATACTTTGCACGAAAGCGTGATCGATTTTGCGGCGGTTCGAGGCCAGCCACTGCGGCAGCTTTTTGCTGCGCTCGGCCAGCGTCGGACTGCCCTTGCCGGTCCAGACAAAGGCATCGAGAGCAAGGCGCGCAACGCGCTCCGGATGGCGCTCGGCAAATTTCGCCGCACGCAAACCGCCGGAGGAACTGCCGTACATCAGGAATTTTTTGACGCCGCGCGTCTTCATGATGTACTCGGTCGCCGCCTCCAGATCATCGGCGCCGTTGTCGATATCGCAGTTGATGTCGCGGTGTTTGGACGAGCGGCCGTAACCTTCCATGTCGACGCACCAGGTATCAAAGCCGCGGTGCGCGAACCATTCCATCAGCGAAGCGTCCGGGTTGCCCGGCAGCGGCAGATCAAAGGCCGGCGTCGAGGCCATCGACGAGCCGTGCACGAAAATAATGGTGGCACGGGCCGGCTGCACCGGCGCGCGCTTTTCCCACAGGAAGAGTTTGACGTCGCCCTTGTGCGTCCAGTGTTCCTGCCCGACGATCGTCGCGCCTGCCTGATCCATTTGAGACTCCTGCCCTGAAAGGTTGCGCGCCACCTGCGGCGGCGCGGGTTATGCGGTCTGCTTCGCCTTGATATCGCGGCCGCCGCCGTAACTGGAACGCGGCATCATCTCGCCGCCGCGCATGACCTTGACTGCGCAGTATTTGAACTCCGGAATCTTGCCGAACGGATCGAGCACCGGATTGGTCAGCAGGTTTGCCGCCGCCTCGTAAAAACAGAACGGCACGAACACCGCCTTGCGCGGCGTGCCGTCGTCGGCGCGCGCGTAAAGCGAAATCAGGCCGCGGCGCGATTCGATGGTGATTACATCGCCCTGCTTTGCGCCAATCGCTTCGAGGTCGAGCGGATGCATCGAAACCGTCGGCTCCGGCTCGATGGCATCGAGCACCGTGGCGCGCCGCGTAATGGCACCGGTGTGCCAGTGTTCAAGCTGGCGGCCAGTGATGAGCACAAACGGAAACTCTCGGTCCGGCTGTTCGGCGGCCGGAATGATATCGACGGGCACCAGCTTGGCGCGTCCGGTCGGTGTCGGGAATTTTTCAACGAATACCACCGGCTGGCCGGGATCGCCTTCTTTTTCGCACGGGTAGGTCACGCTGCTCTCGGCCTCGAGCCGTTCCCAGGTAATGCCGGCAATCGAATTCATCGCCTTGCGCATTTCGTTAAATACGTCCTTCGGCCCCGCATAGTTCCAGTCGAGTCCGATGCGGCGCGCGATCTCCTGAATGATCCACAGGTCCGGCTTGACCTCGCCCGGCGGCGTCACCGCCTGTCGGCCCATCTGCACCATGCGGTCGGTATTGGTCACCGTGCCGGATTTTTCCGGCCATACCGTCGCCGGCAGAATCACGTCGGCGTGATAACAGGTCTCCGTCAGGAAAATTTCCTGAACGACCAGATGCTCGAGTTTCGCCAGCGCCGCGCGCGCGTGGTGCGCGTCGGGGTCGGACATGGCCGGGTTTTCGCCCATGATGTACATGCCGCGGATGGCGCCGGCGTGCACGGCATCCATGATCTCGACCACCGTCAGGCCGGGTTTCGGATCGAGCGTCGTGTTCCACAGTTTTTCAAAACGGGCACGCGCATCGTCATTGGCAACGCGCTGGTAATCGGGCAGGAACATCGGGATCAACCCCGAATCCGACGCGCCTTGCACATTGTTCTGGCCGCGCAGCGGATGCAGCCCGGTGCCCGGACGGCCGATCTGGCCGGTCATCATGCACAGTGCGATCAGGCAGCGCGCATTGTCGGTGCCGTGGATGTGCTGGGAAATGCCCATGCCCCACAGAATCATCGAGCCCTTGGATTTCGCGTAAATGCGCGCCACCGTCTTGATGGTCTCCGCCGGAATGCCGCAGACCGGCGCCATGGCTTCAGGACTGTAGCTGGCGACGTTCTTCTTCAGTTCTTCGTAACCGATGGTGCGGGCACGAATGAAGTCTTCGTTGACCAGCCCTTCGCGCACGATCACGTGCATCATCGCGTTAAGCAAGGCAACGTCAGTGTCCGGCTTGAACTGCAGGAAATATTTCGCATGCCGCGCCAGATCGCCGCGGCGCGGGTCGGCCACGATCAGCGTGGCGCCGCGTTTCACGGCGTTCTTCATCCAGGTGGCGGCCACCGGATGGTTCGAGGTCGGGTTGGCGCCGATCACCATGATGACGTCGGCGTTGGCGACGTCGTTGATTTGGTTCGAAACCGCTCCGGAACTCACGCCCTCCATCAGCGCTGCCACGCTGGAAGCATGGCAAAGACGCGTGCAATGGTCGACGTTGTTGGTGCCGAATCCGGTGCGCACCAGTTTCTGGAAAAGATAGGCCTCTTCATTGCTGCCCTTGGCGGAACCGAAGCCGCAGAGCGATGAACTGCCGCGGGTATCGCGCAACGCCTTCAATTTCGACGCGGCAAGATCGAGCGCCTCTTCCCAGGTCGCCTCGCGAAAATACTCAAGCGGATTGGCCGGGTCCATCGTGCAATCGGCGGATTTCGGCACGCCGGGCTTGCGGATCAGCGGCTTGGTCAGGCGCTGCTTGTGGTGCGCGTAATCGAAACCGTAGCGACCTTTCACGCACAGGCGGCCGTGGTTCGATGGGCCGTCGCGACCATCAACACTGAGAATCTTGTTATCTTTGACATTGTAGGTCAGCTGGCAGCCGACACCGCAGTAGGGACAGACCGAATCCACGCGCTTGTCCGGCTTGACCATGCCGGCATCGCGCGCCGGCATCAGGGCACCGGTCGGGCAGGCCTGCACGCATTCGCCGCAGGCAACACAACTGGAATCGCCCATGGGGTCATCGAGATCGAAGACGATTTTCGAGTGTTCACCGCGGAAGGCATAACCGATAACGTCATTCACCTGCTCTTCGCGGCAGGCGCGCACGCAACGCGTGCACTGAATGCAGGAATCGAGATTGACGGCGATGCCATGGTGCGAGAGATCCGGCTTCACCGCATGGCGCGGCGCGAAGCGCGGCTTGCCGACATTCAGTTTAGCCGCCCACTGGTCGAGCTCCGAATTGAGCGTATGGCGCTCTTTCGGCATGTCCGAGAGCAACAGTTCGAGCACCATCTTTTGCGACGCTACCGCACGCGGACTGTCGGTGGTCACTTCCATGCCTTTGGCCGGCTGGCGACAGCACGACGGCGCCAGCACGCGCTCGCCCTTGATCTCCACCATGCAGGCGCGGCAGTTGCCGTCCGGGCGCAGTCCTTCCTTGTAACAAAGGTGCGGCACTTCGATGCCGAGACGCTTGGCGACCTGGATGATGGTTTCGCCGGACCTCGCGGCAACATCGCGGCCGTTGAGTTTGAACTCCACCGGCATGGCGTCGCGCTCTTGGTTACTGGTCGCCGTCATGAGTCATTTCTCCATCGATACGCCGCGGCGCTTTATTTGATTTCGTGCCCGAAGTGCTTGATCACCGA
>CAZVDN010000113.1:0-9643 GCA_964625665.1 uncultured Streptomyces sp.
ACGCTGGCCGTTGCGAGCCTCATGACCGCCGCGCACGTCCGCCACAACACCTCCGTCACCGCCGCCGCTGCCCGAGTCTCCATCACCGGGGCCGGGCGAACCGGTGCTGCCGGAATTCGACATGGAGTCGCTGTCGCCGCCCCAACCCAGCAGCCACGCGCATGCGCACATCAGCGCAACGCCGATAATCCAGTGGTCACTGATGAACAGCCAGACGCCGCCGGCGAACATTCCGTAACCGAGGAGTTTTTTCATCGCTCGTGCGCTGACGCTGCGACGTGCGGCATTCAGGCGCCGAGCTGGGTCGCCAGATCGCCGAAGTCCTTGGCGTTGATGTCGAAGGCGGGTTCCGGCGAGAGGTCGGGATGGCGCCCCTTGCCGAATTCGTTCGGCCGCAACACCAGCGCAGTGCGCAGGCCCTGGCGCGCGGCGGCACGCAGGTCGTCCTTGTGCGCGGCAACCATCAATATTTCATGCGGCTGCAGGCCGAGGATATCGGCAGCGCCGAGATAAACCTCGGGTTCCGGTTTGTAGTGATGGAAAATTTCCGCCGACAGAATAAGGTCCCACGGCAGGCCGGCGTTTTTCGCCATGTTGTTGAGCAGCGCGACGTTGCCGTTCGACAGCGTGCTGATGGTGAATTTTTTCTTCAGCCGTTTCAGCCCGCGCACCGTGTCGGGCCAGGGCTTGAGCCGGTGCCAGGCGCGGTTGAGTTCGGCCTTCTCGGCTTCGTTCAGCGCGCTGACGCGGAATTTCGCCAGCACCTCGTCGAGAATGATGCGATGCAGGTCGTCAATTTTCGTCCACGGCAGATCGCCGCTGGCGACGCGGTTCATCGCCGGGCGGTAGCCCGAGCGCCAGGCATCGGCGAATTTCGCCGCATTGACGCGCAGCTTCTTTTCACTCGCCATGGCACGCACTTCGCGCGAAATGCTGCCGCGCCAGTCCACCACCGTGCCGAAGACATCGAAGACCAGAGCTTTGACGTTTGTAATTTCAGGTTTCATGTGGCCGCCGTGCAGACGATTTCGACGCGGGTGTCGTGGCTCAAAAGCCGCATTTCGACCACGGCGCGCGCCGGTAGCGCCTGCGGGTCGGCCCACGCCAGCCACGCCTCATCGACCTGCGGTTTGTCGCGCATGTCGGTGATGTAGATGATGGCGGAGAGCAGTTTGGATTTGTCGCTGCCGGCTTTCGCCAGCAGGCGGTCGATGATGCCGAGCACCTCGGCAGTCTGGCCGCGCGTGTCGGCGGCAAGGTTCTCCGGAATCTGGCCGGCCAGATACAGAATGCCGGCGTGTTCGACCATGTCCGAAAGCTTGGGATCGCACTCCCAGCGTTTGATCGCGGCACTCATCGTGGACTACTGCGCGGCGACGACCATGATTTCGACCAGCGTGTCAGGCGTGCCGAGACGCGTTTCGACGCAGGCACGCGCCGGCAGATTTTTGGCATCAGCCCACGCCAGCCAGGCTTCGTCCATCGCCGGCTTCAGGCGCATGTCGGTGATCCAGATCATGGCGCTTAACAGTTTCGATTTGTCGGTGCCGGATTTTTTCAGCAGCACATCGATCTTGTTGAGGATCTCGGTGGTCTGTTCTTTCATGCCGGCCGAACGCTTGTCGGCGGTGAGGCCGGCGAGATAAACAACGCCGCTGTGAATGACGGCGCGCGAGAGGCGGGCATCGGAGTCGTGACGGGTGATGGTGCTCATGGTGTGCTCCCTGATTTAAGAATGAAAAGATGGTTGGCGATTATGCGCCGAATTCAAAGCGCGGCGACGACGTGAATCATGACCTCGGAACCGAGATTGCCGAGGCGCGTCTCGACGCAGGCGCGCGCCGGGGTGTTTTGCGGGTCAACCCATTCGAGCCAGGCTTCGTCCATCTGCGCCTTGTGCCGCATGTCGGCGAGATAAATGACTGAGGTGAGCAGGCGCGACTTGCCGGTGCCGGCCTGCTTGAGCAGCGCGTCGATGCTGCGCAGGATCTCGGCAGTCTGCGCTTTGACCGGGGCGCTGCGGTCTTTTGCCGGCTGGCCGGCCAGATGCACAACGCCGCCGTGCATGACAATGCGGCTGAACTGGGCATCGGGCAATTGGCGGGTGACGGTGCTCATGCAGGGTTCCGATTTTGCAGGGGGTCTCGATCGACCCGATCAATTATATAGCGGACGGATAACGGGACGGTCAGGCGTTAGAATCGACGCTTCATAATGTGAGGAAGTCATGGCAAACGATATCGATGTGCTGGTCAGCGAAGTCGGTCCGCGCGATGGCCTGCAAAACGCCAAACAGTTCATGCCGACCGAATACAAAAAGCGCTGGATCAGCGCGGCCGCCGCGGCGGGCCTGCGCGAAATCGAAGTCTGTTCCTTCGTGCCGCCGAAACTGATTCCACAGATGGTCGATGCCGCGGAGATCGTCGCGCATGCGCTGACGATTCCGAACCTGACCGTGGCGGTGCTGGCGCCCAATCTCAAGGGCGCGATCCGCGCCATGGAGGCGGGCGCGCAGAAGATCACGCTGCCGGTCTCGGTGAGCCATGAACACAGCATTGCCAATGTGCGCAAGACGCCCGACCAGATGATGGACGAGGTGCGCCGCATTTGCGAAGCACGCGATGAAATGCCCAAAGGCAAGCGGCCGAAAATCGAATCGGGCCTATCGACGGTGTTCGGTTGCACGATCCAGGGCGAGGTCAAGGAGAGCGAAGTGTTGCGGCTGGCGGTGGCGAGCATGCAGGCGGGCTGCGACGAAGTTGGCCTTGCAGACACCACCGGCATGGCCAACCCGGCGCAGATCCGCCGCGTGTACAAACTGGTCGAGAAGGAAATTGGTCATGTCGCCGGACTGCACATCCACAATACGCGCGGCCTTGGCCTGGCGAACGTGCTGGCGGCGCTTGATATCGGCGTGCGTACTTTCGATGCGTCGTTGGCGGGGCTCGGTGGTTGTCCGTTTGCACCGGGGGCGAGCGGCAATATCGTCACCGAAGACCTTGTCTATATGCTGGAGTCGATGGGGTTCCGCACGGGCGTCGACCTCGAAAAATTGCTGGCTGTGCGCAGTATTCTGAGCGAAGGCATACCGGACGAACCGCTCTACGGCTATGTGGCCGCCGCCGGTGTCAAAGGCGTTGACTGTGCTGTCGCGACGGCGCGTTAGAAACCGGGGACCAGCATGAGTGAACAAAAACTGCCGCTCGCCGGCATTCGTGTCGTCGAATTCGTCCACATGGTGATGGGCCCGACCTGCGGCCTTGTTCTGGCCGATCTCGGGGCCGAAGTCATCAAGATCGAACCGCTCGACGGCGATCACACGCGCCATCTCACCGCGTCGGGCGCGGGATTCTTCCCGACCTATAACCGCAACAAAAAAAGCCTCGCTGTCGATCTGAAATCGGCGGCCGGCCGCGAAATCGTGCTGAAGCTGATCGCGAGCGCCGATGTGGTGAGCGAAAATTTCCGTCCGGGTGCGATGGAGAAACTCGGTTTCGGCTATGAAGCCGTGAAAAAACTGAAGTCCGACATCATCTACTGCTCGCACAAGGGTTTTCTGCCCGGGCCTTATGAGCACCGCACGGCGCTGGACGAGGTGGTGCAGATGATGGGCGGACTCGCCTATATGATCGGCGGCAAGGGGCGGCCGATCCGCGCCGGCGCGTCGGTCAACGACATCATGGGCGGCATGTTCGGCGCGATTGCGATCCTCTCGGCGATCATTCAGCGCAAATCGACCGGCGAAGGCCAGTATGTGCAAAGCGGCCTCTTCGAGAACAACGTATTCCTGATGGCGCAGCACATGCTCGAAGGTTTCATGACCGGCACGCCGGTGGTGCCGATGCCCGACCGCGTGCGCGCGTGGGCGGTCTACGACACGTTCACGACCTCGGAAGGCGAACAGGTGTTTGTCGGCGTCGTCACCGACACGCAGTGGAAGGTGTTCTGCGAGTCGTTCGGTCTGCAGAACCTGCTCGAAGATCCGGCGCTGAAGACCAATCCGATGCGTGTGACCGAACGACCGCGCGTAATTCCGCTGCTGACCGACATTTTCAGGAAGATGAGCAAGCAGGAACTGATGGACCGCTGCGAAAAACTCGGCCTGCCTTATGCGCCGATTTCCAAACCCGAAGACCTCTTCGACGATCCGCACCTGAAAGCCTCGGGCGGCCTCGCCGACATCACGCTGATGAACGGCATCAAGACCCAGGTGCCGGCACTGCCCATCGAGGTCGGCGGCCGCCGGCTCGGCACGCGCATCGACCTGCCGCAGGTCGGACAGCATACGCGCGAGCTCCTGTCGGCCCTCGGCTACGCGGCGCCGGAGATCGACACGCTGATTGCCGACGGCGTGGCACGCGCATCAAAATAATCCCGACCCAAACCGGAGACGCACATGAACAGCAACAGGACCCTCGCAGCAGCATTGATGTTGTTCGCCGGCGTGGCGACGGCGCAGAGCTATCCGGCAAAGCCGGTGCGCTGGGTCGTGCCGTTTCCGCCGGGCAACGGCACCATCGGTCATCTGTCGCTCGAAATGCTGAAGTCGATGGCGAAGATCGATCTGCTGCACATTCCTTACAAAGGCGCATCGCTGGCCATTACCGAATTGATCGGCGGCCAGATCGTGATTTACGGCAGCAGCATGCCGCCGGCCTTGCCGCTGATTCAGGGCGGCAAGCTGCGCGCGCTGGGCGTCACCAGCGCCAGGCGGCTTGCCCCGCTGCCGGCGGTGCCGACAGTGGCCGAAAGCGGCGTCAAGGAATATGAAGCGGTGAACTGGTACGGCGTGCTGACACCGGCCGGACTGCCGAAGGAACTGGTGACGAAATTGCATGCGGACATCGTGCGCATACTCAAACAGGCCGATGTGCAGGAACGCTTCAAGGGCGAGGGCGGCGATATCGTCGGCAATACGCCGGAAGAATTTGCCGCCTTCATCCACAAGGAAGTACCGAAGTGGTCGAAGGTCGTGAAAGACGCCGGCGTCAAAGTCGATTAGGGGGAAACCATGGATCTCGGTCTTAAAGGCAAGCTGGCGCTGGTCACCGGTTCGACGGCCGGCATCGGTTATGCCATCGCGCAGGGCCTGCTCGCCGAGGGCGCGCGGGTGGTGATCAACGGCCGCACGCCCGCGCGCGTGGCGGCGGCCGTCGAGCGCCTGCGCGCATCCGGCGATGTCTTCGGCGTGGCGGCCGACATGGCCACGGCCGCAGGCGCGGCCACGGTAGTCGACGCCGTCAACTCGATCGGCAAGCTCGATGTGCTGGTCAACAACGCCGGCTATTTCGAAGTCAAACCGCTGGCGGACCTTGAAGACGCAGACTGGGAAGCGATGTTCCAGCTTAACGTGATGAGCGCGGTGCGCATGAGCAAGGCCTTTCTGCCCGGCATGCTCGAGCGCGACAGCGGACGCATTGTCTTCATCGCCTCCGAGCAGAGCGTCAAGCCCAATCCGGTGATGCTGCATTACGCCATGAGCAAGGCCGCCATGGTGTCTGTGGCGCGCGGGCTGGCCGAATCGACCAAGGGCAGCGGCGTGACGGTCAACAGCGCGCTGGTCGGCGCCACCTGGAGTGACGGCGTCAATGTCTTCATGGACAAGATGGCGTCCGGCGCCGGTGTCACGGTCGAGCAGATGACCAACGATTATTTCAAGCAGGAGGCGGGCAACTCGCTGCTGCAGCGGTTTGCGACGCCGAAGGAAATCGCCGACCAGATCGTGTTTCTCTGTTCGGCGAATGCCTCCGCGATCAACGGTGCGGCGCAGCGCGTCGATGGCGGCGTCATTCGCGCGATGTTGTAATTCAATTTTGTGAGTCTTTGCAATGCCGAAAAAATCGATCGATGAATTGACCGCGCTGGCCGTCAGCGCGCTCAAGGCGCACGGCGCCTCCGACCGCATGGCGCGCACCACGGCGAAATATCTGGTGGCCGCCGATGTGCAGGGCCTGGCCACGCACGGCGTGATGCGTGTCGCCAGTTATTGCGGTCATCTCGGTGTCAAACGCGCCGACGGCAGCGCGGTGCCGAAAATCGTCAATGAGAAACCTGCCGCCTGTCTGATCGACGCCGGTAACGGTCTCGGTTTCGAAGCCTGCGAAATGGCGGTGGCGCAGGCGGTGGCACGCGCCCGCACGCAGGGCATGGGCTTTGCCGGCGTGACCAACAGTCATCATTGCGGCGCGCTCGGCATATTGCTCGAACCGGTCGCGGCCGCCGGCATGGTCGGGCTTGCCTTCAGCAATGCTTCGTCGGCGATCATGCCGTGGGGCGGCACGCGCGCGATTTTCGGCACCAATCCGGTGGCGGCGATCTTCGGCCGCAAAAACGCGCCGCCGATCGTGGTCGATCTGTCGCTGACGCAAGTCACGCGTGGCCAGATCATGCTCAACGTCAAGGAAGGCAAGCCGATTCCGGACGGCTGGGGCATGGACAAGGACGGCAAGCCGACCAACGACGCGCAGAAAATTCTCGTCGGCGGCAGCCTCTATGCGGTCGGCGGGTTGAAGGGCACGATGCTGGCGCTTGCCGTCGAACTGATCTGCTGCGCGCTCACCGGCGCGGCGCTGTCGCATGAAGTGGCCTCGATGCATACCAACGAAGGCCCGCCGCTGCGTCTGGGGCAATCGTTCATCGCCATCGATCCCGGTGCGCTGGCCGGCAGTGACGTTTATTTCGAACGCATCGAAACGCTGGTCGCCGCCATCCTGGCCGATGAAGGCGTGCGCCTGCCCGGCGACCGGCGGCATGCGCTTGCTGCGGATGCAGTGCAGGGCGTGAATGTCGCCGATGATGTGTTCAAACAATTGCAGGCGCTGGCGCAGGGGGCGGCATGAAACGCGTGGCATTGATGTTGGCGCTGGGCTGTGCGGCTGCCGGGGTTTTTGCGGCAGAACCGGTTTTGCAACCCGGCGATTACATTACCGAACGCGGCTGGGGCACGCTCGCCATCAAACGCGGCAATGGCGGCGCGCTGAATTTCCAGCTTGAAGCGATGGGCGGCAACGCGCATTCCTGCAGTCTCGACGGTGAAATCCGCAACGGCCGCGCCACGCTCGAAGCCATGGACAAGGACAAGCCCTGCGTGGTCACGTTCGCCGCCAAAGGCGACGGCATTGCCGTTGACAGTGTGGATGCGCAGATCTGCCGTTACTTCTGCGGCATGCGCGCTTCGTTTGAGGGTCTGTATCAGAGGGCGGCGCCCGGTTGCGCGCCGGCGGCCCTGCGCGCCACGCGCAAGGAATTCAAGACACTCTATGACCGCAAGGATTTTGCCGCCGCGCGGGCCAAAATCGAACCCGCATTCAACAATTGCGCCAAGACCATCGACTGGCTGGACACCGGCTGGATACGAAACGATCTCGCACTCGTGCAGTTGCGTACAGGCGATGCTGCTGCATGCCTGCGCACGCTCGAACCGCTGGCGAAAGATGCAGCAAAAAGCGATGCGCAAATCCGCGATGAGATGGTGGCGCCGACCGATATCGAAAACTGGCTGCCGGTGGTGAAGGCGGCGCGCACCAACCTGAAACTCTGCGCGAGTGCGCAGAAGAAATAAAACGTCTTCGCGTCAGGCCGGCGGCTGCGTCTTGACTTTGGCGTGATTGCGCCGGCTGAAGGCACCGCCCATCGCCAGCAAGCCGGCGTTGGTGAAAAACACCGTGGCCATGCCGGCCACCGAACCGAGTGCGCCGAACAGCAGCGGCACGACGAAATGCATGGCCTGATTGGCGGTGATGCGCATGCCTGCCGATTCGCCGGCGCGGCCCGGCGGCGAGGCGTTGTAGACCAGCGTCAGCGAAAGCGGCTGGCCGCAGCCGCAGCCGATGCCGAGCACGAACGAAGCGATCGCCATCGTCCACGCCGAGTGGAAAAACGGAAACATCACAAAGGCCGCGCAGGCGACGAACATCGCGTAGGTCAGCAACTGCGCCGGGCTGGCGCGTTTGAGGCCGACCGGCAGCACGATGCGCACCAGGATGATCGAGGTGGCAAAGGCACTCAGCACAAAGCCGATTTCAGTGGCCGACAGGCCGTGGGCGCGACCATAAATCGGCAGAAAAAACTGGTAGAGGTCCCATGCCGAGGAAATGATCGCGCTGGCGATCATCGCATTGCGCAGGCCTTGGATGCGCAGCAGATCGAACGAGCCGCCGCTTTGCGGTTCCGATTTGGCATGCACATCCGGGATCCAGCGTGAGCCGAGTGAGGCGATGATGATGGCCGGCACCAGCGGCATGGCGAGCGCAAAGAAGGTGCGCGTATGGCCGATCTGGTCGATCAGGATGCCCGAGAGCAGCGGGCCGGTGAAATTGGCGGAGGCGAAGCCGAGGCTGATCCAGTTGAAATTGTTCGCGCGGTTTTGCGGCGTTGACATGGCGCCGACCAGCGTCTGTGTGGCGATCTGAAACGCCATGAATGAAATGCCGAGCAGCGTTGCGGTGAAGTACAGGGTCGTCAGCGAAGGCCAGATCCACGGCATCAGCAGGGCGGTGCAGATGCCGCTGGTGCCGAAGAGCATCGGCCCCTTGAAGCCGAGGCGGTCGGTCATGCGCCCGGCCGGCAGCGCCAGCACGATGGGCACGGCCGCATAGAGGGCAACGACGGTACCGACAATGAAGGGTGTCGCGCCCTGATCGACGGCGTAGAGCGCAACGACGACGCGGCTGCCGGCGAATCCGACATGCACCAGAAAAGCCAGCGCGACGACGATGATCAGGGACATGCTTTATTCAACAATCAATACCGGTGCGCCGCGCGGGGCTGCTGCGGCAAATTTGAATCACGGGAAGGCGCCGATGTTAACACGCCGCCGTGGCGGCTCCGGCGGCCCCCGTGCTCAGCGCGGCCGCTGCATCGCGCTTTTCGGCAGCGCGTCGATGTTCATTGACCAGTCAAGCGCCGAGCGGCACCAGCCCTGACGCTGCGGCGGCAGTTCGCGGCGCTGGCGCGTGGTGCCGACGCGGATGCCATAGAGTTCGGGATTGCCGACCGTCGTGGCGAAAAGCGGCGTGCCGCATTCCGGGCAGAAGCCGTGGGCGCGCTGATTGCCGCTCTCGGCAGTCTTGATATAAATCTTCGGTGTTCCGCGCAGCAGTTTGAAGCGGCCCTTGAGCGACTGCACCGTCGTGCGGTAGGCCGTGCCGGTGAGCGTCTGGCAATCGGTGCAGTGGCAGATGCCGACAGTGGCGGGATCGACCTCGGCTTCGTATTGAATGAATCCGCAATGGCATCCGCCGTCGACATGCATGTTCGTTCCTCCGGAATGTTGAGCCTGCAGCATAACATCGGCATACGGAGCCGCAGAGGCGAGCACGCGGATTTGCTAAGATTTCGCCTCTCAAGGTTGATTCGCAAGGGTGTTCAGTATGCGTGTGCAAAGTGTTCCGGCAATCGCGGTCTTCATTGCAGTTTTGCTGGCCGGCGCGGCCGGCAGTGCGGTTGCCGCCGAAGCCAATTACCAGCCGCGCGTCGGCATGGACGGCAAGGACGTCATCTGGGTGCCGAACCCCGAGGCGATGGTCGAAAAAATGCTCGACATGGCCGCGGTGACCGCGCAGGACTTCGTCATCGACCTCGGTTCCGGCGACGGGCGCAATGTGATCGGCGCGGCGAAGCGCGGTTCGCGTGCGCGCTGCGT
>CAZVDN010000113.1:9653-9946 GCA_964625665.1 uncultured Streptomyces sp.
CCGCGGCGGCCGGCGCCGCCGCGCGCGCCGAGTTCGTGCAGGGCGACATGTTTGCCGCCGATGTGTCGCAGGCCAGTGTGCTGGCGCTGTTCCTGCTGCCCGACAACCTGCGCAAGCTGACGCCGAAGTTCATCGACATGAAGGCGGGCGCGCGCATCGTTTCGAACACCTATGAAATCCCCGGCTGGCCCGCCGACAAATCGGAAACCGTGCGCGGCGATTGCGCGGCGTTCTGCATCGTCTTTCTCTATGTGGTGCCGGCCAGGGTGGCGGGCGTCTGGCGCACCGCCGAC
>CAZVDN010000114.1:0-2921 GCA_964625665.1 uncultured Streptomyces sp.
ACCGCGCTTGCGCTCGGCGTCGAACTGGCGGTCAAGGCGCGCGACGGTACGCGTCAGATTCGCTTCGGTGCCGTAGACCTGCATCCAGTTGGTGCGCGGCGAGGCGAAGTTGGCACCGAGATAGCCGAGGATCCCCGACTCGAACTTGAAAATGGTGGTGGTGATGTCGTTGACCGGCGCCGGAATGTGTTTGTGCGTGAAGAACGAAAACACCGTCTTGATCGGCCCGAAGATGTAATTCAGCGTATCGGCCTGATGCACGCCGATGGTCATCAGCGCGCCGCCGGGGCAGCCGGTATCGTCATCGCGCCAGCGGAACTCATCGGGCTTCAGCTCCCAGCCCTGGCCGCTGGACAGATTTGCTTCGACCATGATGAGTTTGCCCAGTGCGCCGCTGTCGACCATCTCCTTGACCTTGCGGTTCGCGGCGTGCCGGCGGTGCACATGGCCGATCAGCAGCGTCACACCGGCCTTCTCGCAAGCGGCAACCATTTTGCGGCCATCGTCGAGCGTGTTGGCAATCGGCTTTTCAACGTAAACGTGTTTGCCGTGGGCCGCGGCGATTTCAGTCTGCTCGCGATGAAAGGCGTTGGGTGAAACGAGCAGCACGCCGTCGAGATCGGCGCGCTTCACCATCGCCTCGAAGCTCGTCTCCTGCGCGCAGCCGTAACGCGCCGCGGTCGCCGCGCGACGGTCGGCCACCGGATCAAAGCAGGTCACCAGTTCGATTTTTTTGCTGCGCTGGACAGTGTTCGCAATCACATAGGAAAACGAACCCAGCCCGCACATGCCCACCCGCACTTTCCTGTCCGCCATCTTCTCCTCTTTCGCCCCCTGCAGAGCCGCCTTGCGCTACACTCGCGCCTGTCCCCCGATTATCGCAGACGCACCGCAAATGCGTCACACACGCCGCGTCATGACCCGCCCAATGTTCCCGCTCATGCCATGACCGAAGCCGCGCCCAAATCGTTCGCGGCGCTGCGTCATCGCGCGTTCCGCTTCTATTTCGTTGTTTCCGCGCTGGGCATGATGGCCGACAACATCGAACACGTCATCAGCTACTGGATGATGTTCGAGAAATTCCATTCGCCGGCGCTGGCCGGTTTCGCCGTCGTCTCGCACTGGCTGCCGTTTCTGTTTTTCTCCGTCTACTCGGGCGCGCTCGCCGACCGCTTCGATCCGCGCATCATCATCCAGATCGGGCTCACCTGCTTCATCACCGCCTCGGCGGGCTGGGGCTATCTCTTCATCACCGACACGATGGAGATGTGGCATGCGATGGTCCTCCTCGTGCTGCACGGTTTTGCCGGCGTTTTGTGGGGCCCGGCCGGCCAGGTGCTGATCTATGACATCGTCGGCCCGGCGCAACTGCAAAGCGCCGTGCGCCTTTCATCGACGGCGCGCATGCTCGGCATGCTGATGGGCCCGGCGATCGGCGGCGGCCTCATGCTCGCCTTCGGCCCGCCGCACGGCATCCTCGTCAACATCCTGTTCTATCTGCCGTTCATGCTGTGGCTGTTCTGGGCGCCGTTCAACCGCAAACACGACGCCGACAAGCGGCCGGCCGCGCGCGGCCTTGCGGATATCCTGCCGACCATCCGCGAGATTTCCGGCAACCGCACGATCGTGGCGATGACGCTGCTCGCCGGCGGCGCCTCGCTTTTCATCGGCAACGCCTATCAGGCGCAGATGCCGGAGTTCGCCCACGATCTGGGTGCGGGCCACGCCGACTTCACCTACAGCATGCTGCTCGCCGCCGACGCCGCCGGCGCGCTGGTCGCCGGCTTCGTGCTCGAAAGCCGCGGCCTGCTGCAGGCCAAACCGCGCAGCGCCTTCATCCTCGCCATGCTGTGGTGCTGCACGATCGGCGGCTTTGCCGCCTCGACATCGTATTGGCTGGCTATCGTGCTGCTGTTCTTCTCAGGTTTTCTGCAGCTGTCGTTCGCCTCGATGGCGCAGACGCTGGTGCAGATGGAAGCGCCGCCGCACATGCGCGGCCGCGTGATCGGTCTTTATGCAATGTCGAGCCAGGGCCTGCGCGCCTTCGCCGGCGTCACCATCGGCCTGCTGGGCAGCCTGATCGGCATCCACTGGTCGCTGGCGCTGTCGGCGCTGCTGCTGCTCACCGTCGTCAGCGCGCTGCTCGCATTTTCGATGCGCGCGCGCTGAAAGCGCGCGCGACGTCGCTCGGTTCAGCCTTTCAAAAAAGATTCGAGCTCGCTGACCACCAGATCGGGCACCTGCTCGGCCGGGTAATGCCCGCAGGGCAGCGAACGGATCTTCACGATGTTCGCTGCATACTGCGGCCAGGCCTCGCGCGGTTTGAAATGCTTTTCGGTATGGCTGAGCTCACCCCAGTAGACGGCCACCGGGCACTGAATCTTTCGCCCGGCGTCGAACTCAACCGTATCCATCTCCATATCCAGCGACACCGCGGCACGATAATCCTCACAGACCGCATGGATGTTCTCCGGCGTACAGCAACGCGCGTATTCCGCCAAGGTCTCCTTGGTAAAGCCACCCTTACCAATGCCAAGTTTGGTGAGTTTGTTGAGAATGTAGAAATCCTCCTTGCCCTCGATCAGCTTTTCCGGAATGTCGTAGGCCTGCGCCATGAAAAACCAGTGCGAGGAATGCAACGCCCACTGGTAGGTCGCGTGCGTCAGCATGTGGTGCGTCGGCAGTATGTCGAAGCTGGCGAACTTCTTCACACGGTCCGGAAAATCGAGCGCCATGCGGAAGGCCGTGCGCGCGCCGCGGTCATGGCCGGCCACCATGAATTCCCTGCAACCCAGATGCTCCATCACATCGACCTGATCCTGCCCCATGCGACGGAACGAATAATTGCTGTGGTCATCCTTGCCGCGCGGCTTGCCGCTGTCGCCGTACCCCTTGGTGCGGACGAGGGCCCACGAGCCCTT
>CAZVDN010000114.1:2997-9937 GCA_964625665.1 uncultured Streptomyces sp.
CCAGCCGCGGTGCAACCAAGTGCCAGTGTACGTGCGTCAGCGGATTGCCGTGCAGCAGCAGCACCGCGGGCCCTGAACCGCCGACGACGCCGGTGATCCTGACCTCGGGGTCCGAGGTCTGAATGTCGAATTTCCTGAAACCTTCGTACACGATCGTTCCTTTTTCCTGTATGTATCCCTGCGATGATACCGTCAATTGCTGGCGCGCAAAAAGCAAAACGCTGATTGATGGCGTCACTGACAAAAACGCGCCGGCCCCATAAGTATTAAGATAGGCCACACTCTGACGGACATCCCCATGGACTACTCATCCTACAAACACATGCAGTTCGAGCGGCGCGACCGCATTCTGACCATCACGCTGAACCGCCCGCCGATGAATCCGATCCATTACGAGATGCACAACGAGCTCTCGCGCCTGTGGTACCAGGTGCAGGTCGATACCGAATGCGACGTCGTCATCCTCACCGGTGCCGGCGAAGTGTTTTCCGCCGGCGGCGACATCCCGATGATGCAGCGGCGCATCGACGACCCCGAACTCTTCAACCGCAAGAACCTCGAGATGAAGCAGATGATCTTCGGCCTGCTCGACCTCGAGAAACCGATCATTGCGCGCATCAACGGCGACTGCATCGGGCTGGGTGCAACGCTGGCGCTGATGTGCGACATCATGATCGCCGTCGACACCGCGCGCTTCGGCGACCCGCACGTGCGCATGGGTTATGTGGCCGGCGACGGCGGCGCGGTGATCTGGCCGCAGCTGATCGGCTTCGCGCGCGCCAAGGAATATCTGCTCACCGGCGACATGCTCGACGCCAAAGAAGCCGAACGCATCGGCCTCATCAATTATGCGGTGCCGCGCGATCAGCTCGATGCCAAAGTCAACGCGTTTGCCGACAAGCTGGCGCGCGGCGCGACCAAGGCCATCAAGTGGACCAAAACCAGCATCAACATGCCGCTGCGACAGCTCGCGCATTCGATGATGGATGCCTCGCTCGCCTATGAAGCCATTACCAACATGGGTGCCGACCATCAGGAAGCCGTGACCGCATTCCAGGAAAAACGCAAACCGCGTTTCACCGGTCGTTGAACGGTGTTGATCAGCCGTCTTCCTTTCAACATGCACCGGACCATCGCCATGCGCAACGTCGCCGCCACTGCATTGCTGCTGTGCCTGCCTGCCGGCGCGCTGTCGCAGGCTTACCCGCACAAGCCCGTCCGCTTTATCGTGCCCTATGGCGTCGGCGGCCCCGGCGACACCATCGGCCGACTGCTCGGCAAACAACTTACGGATAGCCTTGGCCAGCCGGTGGTCATCGACAATCGCAGCGGTGCGACCACCATCATCGGCACTGAGCTGACAGCGAAGGCGCCCCCGGACGGCCACACGCTGCTGTTGATTTCGACCACCCACGCTGTCAATCCGAGCCTTTTCCAGAACCTGCCCTACGATCCGATCAAGGACTTCACGCCGGTGACCATGGTCGTATCAACTCCGTTCATGCTCGCCGTGCATCCGTCGGTGGCTGCCAATTCCGTGAGCGAACTCATCGCGCTGGCGCGCAGCAATCCGCGCCTGCTGAACTACGGTTCGTCCGGCACCGGCAGTTCGATTCATCTCACCAGCGAACTCCTGAAGACCGCCGCCAAAATCGAAATGACCCACGTGCCCTACAAAGGCAGCGGCCCGGCGTCGATCGACCTGATGGCCGGCCAGATCCAGGTCCTGTTCAGCAGCACGGTGTCGACGCTGCCGCACGTCAAAAGCGGCAAGGTGCGCGGCCTCGCCATCACCAGTTTGAAACGCGCGCAGGCCCTGCCCGACGTGCCGACCATTGCCGAGTCCTACGCGGGATTTGAATCGAGTTCGTGGTTCGGTCTGCTGGTGCCGGCTAAAACGCCCAAGCCCATCGTCGAGCGCCTGCTCGCCGACACGCGCGCCGCACTGAAAACCCGCGAAGTCGGGCAGGCCTTCATCAGCCAGGGCGGCGAACCCGGCGGCCAGTCCTCTGCCGAATTCGGCGCCTACTTCCAGTCGGAAATCAACAAATGGGCCGGCGTCATCAAGACCGCCGGCATCAGGCTCGATAAATGACGTTTGGCGTCAGGGCTTGAACCAGTACTCGGATTTCTGCTTGAAGATGTTCTTCGGGATCATGCCGTAGACCACCTGCACCAGATTGACCGCCTCCGCCACGCGGAAATCAACTGCAATGCTGGCCAGCGCATAGGCGGCGCGCGCATCGAGTCCCTTTTCCTGCATCAGGAAATCGACCGCTTCCTGCACAGCATTTTTCAATGCCAGGTTGAGGTCCTTGTCCATGCCGATCGCAATGTGGTGGGTCGCGGTTTCTGCGCGCGGGTTCTTTGCCGTGGCCCCCTTGCCCTTGTGCACAATGAACTGGAACGTCGGGCGGAGCGAAGTTTCAATGGCAGTACCATCTACTTCGCCATCGCCCTGCGCGGCGTGCGCATCGCCCGTGTAAAACAGGGCCCCGCTGTTGAATACCGGCAAATACAGTGACGAGCCGCGCGCCAGCTGCTTGAGGTCAAGATTACCGCCGAATGCACCAGGCGGGCGCGAACTCACCATCGCATCGCCCGGCGGCGGTGCAACAGCCATGATGCCCATGAACGGCGCAAGCGGAATCTCGATGTCCGGCGAAAACGCGGCAACGTTGCGCTTCAAATCGAGCTCGATGATGCGAAACATCGGCTGATTCAGATGGGCCGGCAGCACGCCGGTGCCCCAATTCGAGGCATTGACGCCGTAGGGCACGCGAAATTCGACATTCACCACGCGCACTTCGAGCAAATCACCGGGTTCCGCCCCCTCAACATAAATCGGCCCGGTCAGCACGTGGGTTCCGCCGCCCTGCGGAATTTTCACCTCTTTCTGCACGGCGACCGCATCGGGCAGCACATCTTCCGGTTTGACGCCCGCCTTGCCGAAAAACGCCACCGCACCCTCGGGCGTGCTGACGCCCTGATGGGAAAGGGTATCGATCGTGACCGTCTGGCCGGAACGTACCCGCAATATCGGCGGACGATCTGTGGGCAGATGCCCGCGCACCACGTTGGCCGGCACCGACGGCACCGAAATAACGTTTTGTGCAATGGCTACGCCTGCCAGCAGGCTGCAAGCGATTGCGGTGACAACAGAAATGCAGCGAATATTCATTTAAGCCCCCGTTGGTGAATATGGTCTTTGCAGCAAAGCAATTACTTTGCCATCCCCAGCTCGGTCAGAATCGACTTGAGCTCGTTGTACTGCCCGCCGAGAAATTTGGTCGCTGCCGCCGATTTCATGAACTGCGGAGTCAGATAGTTGTCGTCGAGCTGCTTTTTCCACTCGTCGGACGCCGCCAGCTGCGCCAGCATGTCCTCCCAGTAACGCACCTGCGCCGGCGTCATGCCGGCCGGGCCGATCACCGCGTGCCAGAAGGAGGCAATGCTGTCGATGCCCTGCTCGCGCCAGGTCGGGCTCTGCGCAAAAATCCCGGGCACGCGTTGCGGCGCGGTAATGCCGAGCACGCGCAGGCGCCCCGCCTGTGCCTGCTGCAGAATGGTCGAAGGTGTGGCGGCAACGATGTCGATATGGCCCCCGACCACGGCCGTCACCGATTCGGCCACGGTGTTGAAAACCACGGCCTTTACCTGTTTGACATCGACGCCCCCGGCGCGCAGCGGCAGCGCCGCGCCGATGTGGTTCATGTTGCCGAGCCCGATGCCCACGGTCATCGACAGCGATTTCGGATCGGCCTTCAGGCGCGCGATCAGATCGCGGCCGTCCTTGATCGGCGATTCGGTGCGCACAGCCACCAGCATGTGCTCGGAATAAAGAATGGCCAGCGGCGTGACCTCGGTGTAATTCATCGCCACCTGGCCGACGACATGGCCGGCGAGCACATTGGGCGAATACATCTGCAGGAAATGGCCGTTGCCCTGATGCGTATTGAGATAACGCAGGCCGATGGTGCCGCCGCCGCCCGGCTTGTTGACCACGGTCACCGCCTGCGGCATCAGCTTCTTGTCCTGAATCAGGCGCTGGATGAAACGCGCGGTGCGGTCGGCGCCGCCGCCGGGGCCGGTGCCGACGGAAATTTCGACGTTCTGTTCGGGTTTCCAGTTTTGCGCAGCGACTGACGCAGCGAACATGCCGCCAAGAACTGCCAATGCGATTCGAAGCATTTTCATGTTGATCATCACTTTTCCGTCATCCTTCAATTACAGTTACCGTGAAGCGTGCGCGATGCGCGCTCTACCAACTACTGACTGCAGCCCGGAAGGAGCGCAGCGCATTCCGGGATAAAACGCAAGCAGAACTCCGGAATATTAACCGCGCGGACAGAGCGAACCGACCATCTGCGAAACATCCGCCGTCTGGTCGATCGCAAGCAACGCCGCCCCCGCGGACTTGGCCTGCGCCGCACCCAGCACCACCGATGCGCAATCCTCAAACTTGGCGAGCAGTTCCGCCTCCGACAGCGGATTGCGGATCGAGCCGCGCGCCTCGGGCATGCGCCCCGACAACATGCCGCCATCGTTCCTGCGCAGAACGATTTCGCATTCGAAACTGCCGAAGTCCTCGCGCGGCGTTATGTGCACCTTCTGCATCAGCGCGCGGCGCGGCGCATCAAAAATAATCGTGTCGTTGAAATCGGCAAGCCCGACCTTGCCGTTCAATAGCGCCACCGCCACGCAATACTGCACGCTGAATTTCGCCGCGAGGTTTTCAGCCGGCGCCGGCCGGTCGAGGTAGGCGACCTTCTGCGGATGCAGACGGCATTCGATCTCGGCAACATCCGCCGCCTGCAAGCCCTGTTTGGCGCGCAGATCGAGCATGATGTCGAGCAGCGTGTGCAGGCCGCCGCAGCACGGATACTGTTTGAAGACGAGGCCCGCGGCCATGATGTCGAGTCCGCGCGTTGCGGCGTCGGCCGGCTCCTGCGGGGTCTGCATCTCGTTGAACATGTCGCAGAAACCGAATTTGCCTTCGAGGGCCGCCGCATCCGCAGCCAGACCGCGCTGCGCGAACTGCGCCGCCCACAGGCCCTTGCGCGCAGCGCTGCCGGCATGCACCGATTTCATCATGGCGCCGAAATTCTTTTTGATGCCCGAGGCCTCGGACGCGGCAATGCCCAGCGCATTGGCCGTCTGCGCCGCATCGAGACGCAACAAATAGCTCGCCCCTGCCGCCACGCCCAGCACGCCCAGCACCGCCGTCGGATGCCAGCTGCGGTCGTAGGCCTTGAAGCCGAAGATGCGGCCGACCCGCGCCATCGCCTCGAGCCCGACGACATAGGCCTCAAGCACCTTGCGGCCCGGCAGCTTCAGCGATTCGGCCAGCGGCAGAAATGCCGCCGTTAGCACCGAACTCGGATGGCCGAGCATCGAACGGTTCATGTCGTCGTAATCGAGCGCGTGGGCGAGCGTGCCGTTGATCAGGGCCGCTTCGGTCAATGCCACCTTGCGCGCACTGCCCCAGACTGTCGCACCGTCCTGCACCGGCAAGTCGGCGGCATAGGCACGCATGACTTTGGATACCGGCTCATCGATGCCCGCGAGCGCCACGCCTATCGCATCGAGCACGCCGTGTTTGGCGCGCGTCAGCGCTTCCGCTTCAAGTTTTGCGCCGTCGAACCGGCTGACCAGTTGCGCGAGGGTCGCCGTAAGACCGGCCACGCCGACTGCATCTGTTATCGCGGTCGCCGCCCCCGGCGCGCCGTCTGCTGCTCCAGCCATTGCTGCTCTCCTGTCTGAACCGTTGATACTACTCGGCCTTGAGGCCGGTGATCTGTATGAGTTTGACCGTCTGTTCGATTTCACGGTTGATGACGGCCGAAAATTCCTCGGGCGTGCCGGCCTGCGCTTCGAAGCCCTGGCGGTTGAAGGCTTCCTTGACGTCGGACAGCTGCACGATGCGCCCGAGCACGCCGTTCAGCTTGGCGACGATGTCCTTCGGCGTTGATGACGGCACCGCCACACCGTACCACGCGACGTAATCAAATCCTTTCAGCAGGGTTTCATCAAGGGTCGGCACATTCGGCAGCGAAGTCGCGCGGCGCAGGCTGGTGACCGCGAGCGCGCGCAGGCGTCCGCTGTCGAGCATCGGGATCGCACCGGCAAGGCTCGGAAAGCCGACCGGCGCCTGGCCCGACGCAGCGGCAATCACCGCCTCGCCCGACCCCTTGTAGGGAATGTGCGTGATCCTGACGCTGGTTTGCAGCAGAAAGAGTTCTCCGGCCAGATGGTTTGCGCTGCCCATGCCGGGCGAGCCGTAGTTCAGCGCGCCGGGCTGGCGCTGCGCGAGCGCAATCAACTCCTTCGGCGTTTTCGCCGGCACCGAGGGATGCACGACAAGAACAAAGGGGCCGATCGACACCAGCGAGACCGGTGCCAGATCGCGCTTCAGGTCGTAGGGCAGGTTCGTGCGCAGCGCCGTCTGCACGGCCGTCGATGTCGGGATCAACAACAGCGTGTAACCGTCGCCAGGCGCGGTTGCAACGCGCTCGGTAGCAATCGCCGTGCTCGCACCGGCGCGGTTTTCGATCACCACCGGCTGGCCGAGCGCTTCGGACAATTTCTGGCCGACGAGGCGCGCAGTGAAATCAACCGCACCGCCCGGCACGAAGCCGACGACGATGCGGATGGGTTTGCTGGGATACGGTTGTGCATTGACGTTGCCGCCCCCGATACATGCACCAATAGCCAGACTTAAAATCGAAATTACGGATCCGCGCCAAAATCTCACAGCACCTCCTCGAAACTTGGCAATACGTTGCGACCTCGCCAATCCAACACTTCCCCTGAGAGCCGCCGAGCAGCACAGCCGCGCCGGGGGTAGTCGGCGAGCACTGTCTGAGCCCTCGCGGGTTTATCGCGAGGGCGAGTTGCGCAGCCGCCCGGCGTGGCGAGCAGCGCAGGGGAGTCCGAAGGA
>CAZVDN010000115.1:0-9824 GCA_964625665.1 uncultured Streptomyces sp.
GCCAGCGGCGTGCTCCACGCGTCGTAACCATAGACCCAGGTCGGGTCCGTGGCATTGCGCATCCAGGTGTTGGTCCGTGAGTTGCCCTGAATGGCGGAAGCGCGCGGCTTGCGCGTGGCTTCGTAGCGCCGCAACGCGGCGTTGACGCCGCCGCTGCCGAGATCGTTGAGGCAGCGGCTGAGGATCGCCGCGTCTTCGAGCGCAGAGGCCGCGCCCTGCGCCATGTAGGGCGTCATCGGATGGCAGGCGTCGCCGAGCAGGGCGACATTGCCTTCGACCCAGCGCGGCAGCGGATCGCGTTCGAGCAATGCCCACTTGTGCACTTCGGGACAGGCACGCAGCACCGCCTGCACTTCGGGATGAAATCCGGCATAGGCTTCGCGCAGCACGTTGAGATCACCCTTCGCCGACCACGATTCCGGTGTGACCCAGCCTGCATCTTCGGGCTGGCTGGTAACGAAATAGACTTCATCCTGATTGGCGGTCACGTAATAAACGACCATGTGCCGGTCCGGCCCCCACCATTTGGTGCGCACCGGCGTGATGCGTTCGTCGCCCATCAGCGCCGCCGGAAAGGTCGTGCGATAGGCGACGCGGCCGGTGTAGCGCGGCTGCTCGGGGCCGAGCATCGATTCGCGGATCAGTGAATGCACGCCGTCGGCACCGATGACGACGTCGGCAGTGACGCCTTCGCCGTCGTCAAAGGCCAGCGTGGCGCCGCGCGACGATGTTTCGACGCCGACCAGTTTGCGGTTGAGTTCGGCGATGCCCGGCGGCAATGCAGAGAGAATCGCGGCGTGCAGGTCGGCGCGGTGCATGAACAGATAGGGCGCGCCGAAACGTTCCTCGATGCCGCTGCCGATCTTGAGTTCATTGGTGATGGTGCCGGTGTCCCATTCGCGGCTGATGCCGGCGGGCGACTGGAAGGCGATCTTGCGCAGCGTGGCTTCGGCGCCGATGCGGCGCAGCACTTTCATGGCGTTGGGCGTCATCTGAATGCCGGCGCCGACGCGCGCGAAGCGCGAGGCCTGTTCGAACACACGCACACGGTGGCCGTCTTGCGTCAGC
The DNA here is from genome assembly GCA_964625665.1 of uncultured Streptomyces sp. Lineage (GTDB taxonomy): Bacteria > Pseudomonadota > Gammaproteobacteria > Burkholderiales > SG8-41 > PALSA-1004. The sequence continues at coordinate 1,069 of CAZVDN010000115.1, forward strand.
AGCACAGCGGCGGCGAGCCCGCCGATGCCGCCGCCGACGATGGCGATGTTGAGCGATGTCGATGTCATGGCGGCTATTCTATTCGACGGCGATCTTCGCTGTCTCGATGACACGGCGCCATTTCGGAATTTCGCGACGGATGTAGTCGGCAAAGGCCTCGGGTGTGCCGGGCGCCATGTCGAGATTGGGCAGGCGTTCGCGGAACGCCGGTTCATTGAGCACCGCACCGATTTCGCGCGACAGCGTATTGACGATGGGGCGCGGCGTGCCGGCCGGCGCGGCGATGCCGAACCAGATCGCCGCTTCGTAGCCGGGCACGCCGGCTTCGTGCAACGTCGGCAGACTGGGCGCGTTGACGGTGCGCTTCAAGCTGGTGACGCCGAGCCCGCGCACCTTGCCGTCGCGGACGTAATTGATGCCGCCGCCTTCGAACATGAGATCGACATGGCCGCCCATGACGTCGGTCATCGCCGGCGCCGAGCCGCGGTAGGGGATATGCACGATTTCGACGCCGGTCATCGCTTTGAACAGTTCCGCCGCCAGATGCGTCGAGGTGCCGGGTCCGCCTGACGCGTAGCTGAGCGGGCGCGCGCGCGATTTCGCCAGCGCGATGAGTTCCTTCACCGACGTCGCGGCAACGCCCGGATGCACGACGAGGTAGAGCGGCGTCGAAAAACAGAAGGTCACCGGCGCGAAATCCCTGAGCGGATCGTAGGGCAGGTTTTTCTGCGCACTGACGTTGATGGCAAGGCTGGTGACGCTGCCGAAGAACAGCGTGTAACCGTCGGGCGCGGATTTGGCGGCCATCTGCGCGCCGATGATCTGGCTGCCGCCCGGGCGGTTATCGACGATCACCGGTTGCGCGATGCGCTCGGCCAGCCTTGTGGCCAGCGCGCGCGGGAAAATGTCGCCGAGGCCGCCGGGCGGATAGGGCACGATGATGCGCACCGGTTTTGCTGGAAACGGCGCCTCTGCGGCGGCGGCAACAAACACAACGCCGAGCAACAGCACGCACGCCGTCGCGGCGTTGAGCAATGAACGCCGAAGCATTTTATTCGGCGCGCAGCCCTGCGGTTTTGACCAGCGAGGCGATGCGCGCGACGTCTTCGCGCAGCAGTTTGCCGAATTCGGCGGGCGTGTTGCCGACCGCGGTGCCGCCCTGCGAGATGATGGTCTGGCGCACGTCCTGCACTTGCAGAATGCCCGTGAGTTCCTTGTGCAGGCGTGTCACCACCGGTGCCGGTGTTTTGGCCGGCGCCAGAAAGCCGTACCAGATGGCCGCTTCGTAGCCGGGCAGGCCGGCTTCGGCGATGGTCGGCCAGTCGGGTGCCGCGGCCGAGCGCTGCACGCTGGTAATGCCGAGCGCGCGCAGACGGTTACCGCGGATGTGCGGCTGGGCGACGAATATGTTCGGGAACAGCAACTGCACTTCGTTGGCGAGCGTCGCCGTCAGTGCCTGTGAGACGCCCTTGTAGACGATGTGCGTGACCTTGATCTTCGCCATGTAATTGAGCAGTTCGGCGGCGAGATAGGGCGGGCTGCCGTTGCCGGTCGAGCCGTAGTTGAGTTTGGAGGCGTTGTTCTTTGCGTAGGCGATGAATTCCTGCAGGTTGGCGGCGGGGATCGACGGGTGGATCACCATGACTAGCGGCGAAATCACCGCTTGCGTGATCGGCGCGAAGTCGGTCAGCAGGTCATACGGCAGTTTCGGCATGAAGGCCGAATTGGCGGAGAAGTTGCTGGTGGCGACAATCAGCGTGTGGCCGTCGGGGGTGGCGCGGGCGGCCATTTCTGCGGCGAGTACGCCGCCGGCCGCCGGGCGGTTGTCGACCACCACGGATTGACCGAGCCGCTCCGACAGGCGCGGCCCGAGCAGGCGCGCCACCAGGTCGGCGCCGCCGCCCGGCGTAAACGGCACCAGCAGGCGTATCGGTTTGGACGGAAAGTTTTCGGCGGCGGCGCACGGCAGCGATACACCGAGAAAAGCAACAAGAACCAGCAGCAGCTTCGACATCTGGATTTCTCCTGTCTGAATAGCGGTAAAAATCGGTTTTGCGGTCAGGCTTTTGCCCTGGATAGCACGCGTGTCATGAATCCGGTAAAGATTGCGGTCAGTGCGGGTTCGCGTTCGTTCCACTCGTCGCGCGGACTCAGATCGAGATCGTAGTCCTTGAGGCCGAGGCTGTGCAGCTCGGAGTGCGGCAACAGTGTGACCAGATTTTCGCCGACGCGGCGCGGATGGCTGTTGTCGTTCCCGGGCACCACGCAGGCCGGTGCCGTGATCGAACGCAGCTGCTGTTCGGTGGCGCCGATGATGGGCAGATCGATGCCGTCGATGAAATAACGGTTCCAGCGTTCCATCACGCCGACGAACCGCGGCACGTCCATGGCCATCAGCAGGGCGCGGTTTTCGGCGCGTTCGGCGATGCGTGCCTTGAAGTGTTCGGTTTCGCAGATGGCCTCCATGCCGCCCTGTTGCGCGACCTCGATGTACTGCGTGTAGTAATTGCGCGCGAGGCGCCGCGCCGCGGTGCCGCCACCGGTGACGCGCCAGATCAGCAGACCCTCGACCGCCTGGGGAAATCGCAGCGCGTAGAGGATGGCCATGCGGCAGCCGGAGGAACTGCCGCCGACGAAGGCGCGGGTTGCGCCGAGTTCCACCAGCAGTGCATGGAGGTCGTCGGCCCAGATCTCGTATTCGGAACCCTCGCCGTCGATCGACACATCGGAGGCGCCGCAGTTGCGGCGGTCGTGCACCAGCACGCGGTAGCCCGCCGCGGCGATGCGCTGCGCGATCGATGCAACGCCTTCGATGCCGCGCCGGCCGCCAGGCGCGATGGCGACCCAGGGACCGTGCCCGTCGATGATTTCATAGTGCAGCGTGACGCCGCGAACCAATGCATGGGCCATGCGATCTCCGGAGTGGGCGGTGTGGGGTTAGGGCGCAACTGCTGCTATTCTAATGCGACTGCGGTCTGCCTGTGGCGCGTTGCGTTGCGCATGGCTGCCAAATCGCTTTGGAGCATTGCATGAAAAAAGTGGCCCTGGTGCATCGTAACAACCAGCGACATTGGGTCGGTGACGGTTTTCCGGTGCGCACCATGTTTTCCTATGCCGATCTGGCCCGCGAACTGTCGCCGTTTCTGTTGCTCGATTACGCGGGCCCCTATCAGTTTCCGCCATCGGAAAAGCGCCGCGGTGTCGGCGAACATCCGCACCGCGGCTTCGAGACCGTCACCATTGTCTACGACGGCGAGGTCGAGCACCGCGATTCGACCGGCGCCGGCGGCGTGATCGGACCCGGCGACGTGCAATGGATGACCGCGGCGGCGGGCATCGTGCACGAAGAGTTTCACAGCAGCGAATTTTCGGCGCGCGGCGGTGCGTTTGAGTGTATCCAGCTCTGGGTCAATCTCGCGGCGAAAGACAAGGGCGTGGCGCCCGGCTATCAGGGCATCACCGCGCCGCAGATCCCGCAGGTGGAAATCGCCGAAGCGGCCGGCAGCGTGCGCGTGATCGCCGGCAGTTATCGTGGCGCCCGGGGCCCGGCGCGCACCCACAGTCCGATGCAGGTGTGGGACGTGCGCCTGAAAAAGGGCGCGCGCGTTGCGTTCAACCTGAATGACGGCGATACCGCCGCGCTGTTCGTCATGAACGGCCAACTGAAATTCGCCGGTGGCGAAACGGCCGGGGAGGCGACGCTGGTGGTGTTCGAACGCGCCGGCAGCGAACTCGTGTTCGATGTCGTCGAAGAAACGAAGCTGCTGCTATTGAGCGGCGAACCCTTCGATGAACCGATTGTCGGTCACGGGCCTTTCGTCATGAACAGCGAGGCGGAGATCCGCACCGCCATCGAGGATTACCGCAGCGGGAAGATGGGGCATATCGGCTCCCCCGCGGGCTGATGGCCGGGCGCTGCCCGGATCACTCCGGTTCGACGCCCGCCGCTTTCAACACTTTCGCCCATTTCGGGATTTCCGCCTTGATGAGTGCTGCGAACTGCGCGGGTGTCGTCGGTGCGGGTTCAATGCCGGCCTGAAAGAAACGCTTGCCGGCTTCGCCGTCCGCCAGCACGTGCTGCAGTTCCTGATTGATGCGATTCACCAGCGCCGGCGGTGTTTTGCCGGCGACCAGCAGTCCGTACCAACCCGAGACGTCGTAGCCCTTCAATCCCGATTCGTCGAAGGTCGGCACTTCCGGCATCGAGGGCGAACGCTTCGGCGTGGTCATCGCGATGGCGTGCAGGCGGCCCGCACGCACATGCGGCGCGCCGGTCGAGACTGAACTGAAATGCAGCGGCACACGGCCCGAGAGCAGGTCGGGCAGCACTGCGCCGCCGCCTTTGTAAGGAATGTGCGTGAAGTTGACGCCCGTCATGGTCTTCAGCAGTTCCATCGCCAGATGCGGCGGGCTGCCGACGCCGGTGGAGGCGTAGCTGACTTCACCGGGCCGCGCCTTGCCCCAGGCGATGAATTCGGCAACCGTCTTTGCCGGGATCGAGGCGTGGATCACCAGCAGATAGGGGCCGGTGCCGACCAGACCGACCGGCGCGAAATCGCGGATGCTGTCGTAGGGCAGCTTTTTGCGCAGGCTCGGATTGACGGCAAATCCGGCGGCCACCACGATCAGCGTGTGGCCGTCGGGCGTCGAGTTGGCGACGATTTCACAACCGACGACGCTGTTGGCGCCCGAACGCGTGTCGAGTACCACCGGGCGCCCGAGTCGCGTGTACAAACCGTCCGAGACGATGCGGGCGATGGTGTCGGCCGTGCCGCCCGGCGCATAGGGCACGACGAGGCGCACCGGCCGGGCCGGATAATTTTTCGCGTCCTGGGCGTGGACGGCGGTGGTGAAACCCAGCAGGCCGATCACGGCCGCAAGCGAACGCAGCAGATAAATCATCGGATTCTCCAGCGGTATTATGGTCGGGTTCTGTGTTCAGGCTTTCGGCTTCATGCCGACCTTTTCCTGCAGCAGTTTGAAATTCTCGGGGCCCATTTTGATCTGGCCCTTGTTGATCATGCGGTCGATTTCGACAATGGCATCGTTGAACGGCGTGGCGATGCCGAGTTCGCGGCCGCGTTTGGATACCGCGCCCGGGATGAACTCCATCTCGCTGGTGCGGCCCTTCATGTGATCGTGGATCGGCGCGGTGCGGCCCTGCGTGATGTGGCCGAGCAGCGTGTTCATCGCCTTGATGAGGATTTCTTCGCCGGGGCCGACCATCTCGTCGGCGCGCAGGCCGAAAATCGGTTCCATGCGGTAACCGAGCGCGGTGCCGACGGCGAGCGATTCCTTGCCCAGCGCGATCGACAGCTCGAACATGCCGGGCAGCGCGGCGGCGTCCTTGTTGCCGAGGCCGAGCAGGCCGAAGGGGCCCATGGTCATGGTGTTGGCGACGAGCTTGGTCCACTTGGTGCTGTAGATATTGCCGGTGGCTTCGACGCGGCCGACGTGCGAGAGCAGCGTTTCGATTTCCTTCAGGCGCGGTGTGTAAAAACCGTCGAGTTCGCCGACGCCGAACCAGGTCGTCTTGTGCGTGGTGTTGCGCTTGACTTCGCCGGGCGTGAAGATCTCCGCCGACAGTTCCAGCGCGCAGCCGATCACGCGTTCGCGGCCGATGATCGAGGCGATCGAATCGTCGTTGAAGCCGTTCTGCACCGGCACCAGCACACCGTCGGCCTTCAGATAGGGCTTGATGAGTTCGGTGAGCCAGCGGTGATCGTTCGACTTGACCGCCAGCAGCACGATGTCGAATTCCGGCATTTCCGACGACAGCTCGCACAGATGCAGCGCGCGGATCGGCGTGCGCACCTCGATGTCGGGCATGCGGATGATGATGCCGTCTTTTTTCAGTTTCTCGACCTGGGCCGGCCATTGATCGACGACGGTGACGTCGAGCCCCGCCTTGGTCAGATCGGCACTGACGCTGCTGCCGATGGCGCCTGCCCCCACAACTGCGATTTTTTTGTTCATGCTGGTTCCGTTTGGTGAAGTATCCGCACTGCGGCGGAATTATTTTTGCCAGGCATCGCGCAGGGTCACTGCGCGGTTGAAGACCGGTGCGCCGGGTTGCGAATCGCGCAGGTCGGCGACGAAGTAACCGTGACGTTCGAACTGGAAGCGTTCCTCGGGCCGGGCGTCTTTCAATGCCGGCTCGAGTTGCGCAGTAATGGTTTTGATCGAATCCGGATTGAGGTCAAGGAGGAAATCACGGTCTCCCGCCCCCGGATGCTCGGCGCGGAACAGGCGGTCGTAAAGGCGCACGTCGGCGGCATAGGAATGTTGCGCGCTGACCCAGTGGATGTTGCCCTTGACCTTGACCTTGTCGGAGCCCGGCGTGCCGGACTTGGTGTCGGCATCGTAGGTGCAGTGCACGGTGTCGGTGGCCGCGTCATAACCGGTGCATTCGATGACGAAGCCGTAGCGCAGCCGCACCTTGTTGCCGGGAAACAGGCGGAAGTAGCCCTTGGGCGGTGTTTCGGTGAAGTCCTCGCGCTCGATCCACAGCTCTTTTGAAAAAGGCACGGCGCGTTTGCCGAGCTCCGGTTTCTGCGGATGGTTCGGCGCGTGACATTCCTCGGTCTGGCCGGCGGGATAGTTGTCGATGACCAGTTTCAGCGGATCGAGCACGGCGACGCGGCGCGGCGCAATTTCATTGAGATGCTCGCGCATGCAGTCTTCGAGCGTGGCGTAATCGATCCACGAATCGCCCTTGGCGACGCCGATGCGTTCGGCAAACGCGCGGAAACCTTCGGGCGTGTAGCCGCGGCGGCGTGCTGCCACGAGGGTGGGCATGCGCGGATCGTCCCAGCCGCTGACGTGTTTTTCTTCAACGAGCTGGATCAGCTTGCGTTTGGAGAGCACGACATAGCTGAGGTTCAGGCGCGCGAACTCGATCTGTTTCGGCAGCGGGCGCGCCAGCATGCCGCCCTCGGCGAGTTTGTCGAGCAGCCAGTCGTAAAACGGGCGCTGGTCTTCGAATTCCAGCGTGCAGATCGAATGCGTGATGCGTTCGAGCGCGTCCTCGATCGGGTGCGCGTAGGTGTACATCGGATAGATGCACCAGGTATTGCCGGTGCGGTGGTGTTCGGCGCGTTTGATGCGGTAGATCGCCGGGTCGCGCAGATTGATGTTCGGCGAGGCCATGTCGATTTTCGCACGCAGCACCAGCGCGCCGTCGGCGTGTTGGCCGTCGCGCATGGCGCGGAACAGCGCCAGCGATTCCTCGCGCGGGCGGTCGCGCCACGGGCTGTTTTTCCCCGGCTCTTTCAGCGTGCCGCGGTTGACGCGCATTTCCTCGGCGGTCTGCTGGTCGACGTAGGCGTGGCCGGCGCCGATCAGGTATTCGGCAGCCTCATACATGAAGCCGAAGTAATCGCTGGCGTAATAGAGGTTGTCGTCGCCGAAATTCTGCCAGCCGAAGCCCAGCCATTTGACGGCCGACAGAATCGAATCGACATATTCCTGTTCTTCCTTTTCCGGATTGGTGTCGTCGAAGCGCATGTGGCAGGCGCCGCCGTAATCGCGTGCGAGGCCGAAATTCAGGCAGATCGATTTGGCGTGGCCGAAATGCAGATAGCCGTTGGGCTCCGGCGGGAAGCGCGTGCGGATTTTCGCCGCATCGGCCTTCGCATCGGCGTGGGTCTGCGCGCCGCCGGGCTTGCCGCCCCAGCGGCGGTTGTCATAGGCCCCGCCCGCCAGATCGGCATCGACGATGTTGCGAATGAAATTCGTGACGTGCGGCGCGGCGGTTTTGTTGTTCTGTTGGGACATGGGCGTGACAGGGCTGTTAAGGCGCTATTCTAAACGATGCGCCGGATTGCCGAGCGCGCTGCGCGGGAGGCGGGCGATGGTTGAGGACTGCCGATTACGCTAATATTGCCGGCAACATCTTTTCCCACGGGGAGTGGCGCACATGACGGGCGTATGGATCACATTGGCGCTGGGCGCGATCATCATGATTTTCGACTACAGGGCCGAAACACGGCCCGACGAAAAAGACAAACTGAAGCGCCCGCGCAAACTGTCGAAGCAGGCCAAGGACAATTTGCGTCAGTTGTTTTTCGGCACCATCGTTGCGGCCGGTGCGGTCTGGGTCATCGGTCAGATGTGGGAGTAAGCAGCGCATTGCCGGTCCGCGTTGCCGGCCGGAGACGTCAGCGCTGGCCGAGATAACGCGCCGGCATACGGGATTCGACAGCGCGCCTGCCGGATTTTTCGAGCCGCCAGGCGCTCGCGCGCGGCAGGCTGGAGACGATGCGTTTCAGGCGCGTGCCTTCAAAATGCAGGGCGACCCCGTCGTCCGCGGCCAGACCTGACTGCAGCTTTCCCTGCGCCACCATGCGCCGGTATGACGGCCGCCGCAGCGCTTCGCTGTCGTAATGCGGACAGTTGCTGCCGGGCAGAAAACCGAGGCAGGGCATTGCCGTCAGCGGTCCGGCGACCGAGTCGGTGACGCCGGATTCAAACCAGCAGATCGATCCCGCACTGGCACCGCCGAGCACGATGCCTTTCTCCCACGCTTTGCGCAGGTAAAGGTCGAGTGACCATTCGCGCCAGACGGCGAGCATGCTGCGCGTGTTGCCGCCGCCGACATAAATCGCGTCGTGCCCGAGCACGAAATCTTCGAGGTCGCGCGGCGTGCGCGCGAACAGCGGCAAATGGCCGGGGCGGCATTTGAATCGGCTGAAGCCGGCGTAAAAACGCAGCCGCCCGGCATCGGCGTCGCCGTGCGCGGCGCCGATGAAACAGAC
>CAZVDN010000116.1:0-401 GCA_964625665.1 uncultured Streptomyces sp.
CGGCTGGCGCCAGAAAAGCGGACCAGGACGCGGAAAGCACATCCGGCAGGCCGGACGCATGGTTAAAATTTACGCGTCCCCTGCAGTTGTGATCTAATCTGCGATCACCCGGAACCCGTCCCCCCCACGACATGAAACTCAGGCGCGTTGCCCTGCATCTGTTGCTGACGGTTGTGCTGCTGTTCGCGCAGCATGCCGCGCTGTCGCATGCGTTGCAGCATGCGGGTAACCTGCCGGCGCAAACCCAGCAGGACGATGGCGGCAAGCAGAACCCGCAGTCTTCGCCGTGTGATTTCCATGTCTCTTTTGCGCAGCTGGCCGGCGCAGTGGGATCCTGTTCGGTTGCTTTCCATATCCCGCAGGGAGACCTGCACGCCGGCGACGGTGCGCTATCGACCGGC
>CAZVDN010000116.1:411-9812 GCA_964625665.1 uncultured Streptomyces sp.
CGACTGCTCGTTCCGGCTTCCCGCGGCCCTCCAGCGTCCCCTTAGCGCAATTTGGCGGCGGCCGGCAACGGTCGCCATGCTCCAACGTGCTTCAAGGGGAATCCCAGTGTTGAATCGAAAATCGATAGTCATGGCGGTTGCGCTCGCATGCGCGCCGCAGGCGTTTGCGCAGGACGCCGAGATTGGAAAGATACGCAGCGAGATCAAACAAATGCGCGACAGCTACGAAAAGCGCATTCAGGAACTCGAGAAACGCCTGTCCGACGCAGAGGCAAAAGCCGGCAAGGCGGAAATGACGGCCGGCAAGGCGGAAACGGCGGCCAGCCGCGCTGAACAAAGTGCCGGCAAGGCTGAAACTGCCGCGGTAGCGGCTTCGTCTGCCGGGAGCGGCGGTCGCAGCGGGGAGAATACGTTCAATCCGGCGATGTCGCTGATCCTGCAGGGCAGCTATGCCAAAACATCGCGCGACCCGAACCAGTTCCAGATCACCGGGTTTGTGCCCAGCGGCGGCGAGGTCGGTCCGCCCAAACGCAACTTCGGATTGAGTGAAACCGAGATCAACATCAGCGCCAATATCGACCCGTATTTCCGTGGCGTGGTGATTGCGGCGATCGCGCCGGAGGGCGGCATCGAGGTCGAGGAGGGCTATTTCCAGACGTCTGCGCTGTCCAACGGCTTCACGCTCAAGGGCGGGCGCTTTTTTTCCGGTCTCGGTTATCAAAATGAGCAACATCAGCACGCATGGGATTTCCGTGACGCGCCGTTGCCCTACAAGGCATTTCTCGGCGGCCAGCTCAAGCAGGACGGCGTGCAGTTGAAGTGGATAGCCCCCACCGATCTCTTCCTCGAACTGGGTGCCGAGTTGTCGAGCGGCGACAAATTTCCGGGCAGCGACCGCAACAAGAACGGCATCGGGGGCAGTGCCCTGTTTGCACATCTTGGCGGCGACATCGGCAACAGCACGGCATGGCGCACCGGCTTGTCCCATCTGTGGACCTCGCCGAAAGACCGCAGTTATACCGACACCGATTCGCTCGGCGGTTCGGTGACCAATACGTTCACCGGCACGGCCAAGCTGTGGGCGCTGGATGGTGTATTGAAATGGGCGCCCAACGGCAATGCGACCGAGCGCAATTTCAAACTGCAGGGCGAATATTTCCGTCTGAAGCAGGACGGCACGCTGAATTATGACGATACCGCGCAGACCACCCCGCAGTTCGGCAGCGTGCGCTCGGGCGCGCTGCAGGCCGACCAGTCCGGTTACTACGTGCAGGGCGTCTGGCAGTTTTATCCGCGCTGGCGGGTCGGCTATCGCTACGATGCGCTGCGCTACGGCACACTCAACAACGGCGTGCTCGCGGCCGGGCCGACGGCGGCCGACATGCCGCTGCTGGCCAACCACAGTCCGTCGCGCAATACCGTGATGCTCGATTTCAGCGCCACCGAGTTCAGTCGTTTCCGTCTGCAACTCGCGGCTGACAAATCGCGTCTCGGTGCGACCGACAACCAGGTGATGCTGCAGTACATCCACAGCCTCGGCGCGCACGGCGCGCACAAATTCTGAGAGGGGCATCATGAACATCAAACGCAAATTGCAATGTCTGGGCGGGCTCGTCATCGCGGTGCTGGCGCCGTCGGCGCTGGCCGCATTGAACATATTCGCCTGCACCCCCGAGTGGGGCGCGCTGGCGAAGGAGCTGGCCGGCGACAAGGCGGGAATCTATACCGCGACCAACGCGCTGCAGGACCCGCATCATGTCGAAGCGCGCCCCAGCCTGATTGCGCGTGCGCGCAGCGCCGATCTGGTGGTGTGCACCGGTGCCGATCTCGAAGTCGGCTGGCTGCCGCTGGTGCTGACGCAGGCCGGCAATCCGAAAATCCGCGCCGGCCAGCCCGGTAACTTCGAGGCGGCGCGGTTTGTCGTCATGCTTGAGGTGCCGGCGACGGTCGATCGTTCGCAGGGCGATGTGCATCCGGGCGGCAATCCGCATGTGCATCTCGACCCGCGCAACATTGCCAAAATCGCCGCCGCACTTGCCGAACGCATGGCCCAGCTCGATGCGGCCGAGGCGGAGGGTTACCGGCAGCGCGTGAAGAATTTTCTCGAGCGCTGGCAGCAGGCGACCACGCGCTGGGAAAAAGACGGCGCGCCGCTCAAAGGCATGGCCGTGGTCGGTTACCATAAGAACATGACCTATCTGAACCAGTGGCTGGGTATCCGCGAAGTCGGCAGCCTCGAACCGAAGCCCGGATTGCCGCCGACCACCGCGCACATGAGCGAACTGCTCGCGCGCCTGGCCAAGGATCCGGCCAAAGCCGTGGTGCGCTCCGCCTACAACGATCCGCGCGCCGCCGAGTGGTTGACCGGCAACGCGAAGATCCCCGCGGTGATGTTGCCGTTCACCGTCGGCGGCACCGACAAGGCCAAAGACCTGTTCGGACTTTTCGACGACACGCTGGCGCGTCTGCTGGCGGTGGCCAAGTGAACGCGGCCGCGATCGATTTCAGCATCCTGTGGCCGGCGCTGGTGGCCGGCCTGCTGGTGATTGCCACGCATGTGCCGCTTGGCATACAGGTGCTCGGTCGCGGCATCGTTTTCATCGATCTTGCCATCGCGCAGATCGCCGGACTCGGCGTGGTCGCCGCCGATCTGATGGGCTTTGAGGCGCACGGCTGGGCGGTGCAGGTGTCGGCGCTGACGGCGGCGCTCGCCGGCGCCTTGCTGCTGACATGGACGGAGAAACGCTGGGCCGATGTGCAGGAAGCGATCATCGGCGTGACCTTCATTCTGGCAGCCAGCGGCGCGCTGATTCTGCTGGCGAGCAATCCGCATGGTGCCGAGCATCTGAAGGAATTGCTGGTCGGCCAGATTCTGTGGGTGAATCCCGCGCAACTGCCGGTGGTGGCGGGGGCTTACGCATTGATCCTGGCGCTGTGGTTCACCTTGCGTGAGCGCATGGGGCCGATCGGGTTTTACACGCTGTTCGCCTGCGCGGTGACGGTGTCGGTGCAACTGGTCGGACTCTATCTGGTGTTCACCTCGCTGATCGTGCCGGCGCTGGCGACGCGTGCGCTGACGCGAGGGCGTCTGCTTGCGGGCTATGTGGTCGGCGCCGCCGGTTATGCGCTCGGCCTGCTGGTGTCTGCGCTGACCGACTGGCCGTCGGGCCCGGCCATTGTCTGGGTCATGACGGTAATCGCGATCGTGTTCTACGCGATGGCGCCGGTGCGCAACGGCAAGGCCTGATTGCCGGTTGAATTTCCCGCAGTGACAGGCGCGGCTGCTTCGCGCTAAAGTGGCAACGCACAATCATTTTGCGGTTTCCCATGGGCGTTCATTCGCACGGTTATTCACACGACCATCCGCACGACCACCACCACGGTCATAAAGACCATCACCATCATCAGGTGCCGCGCGCCGGTGCGCGGCGTGCTTTTGCCATCGGCGTTGCGCTCAATTCGCTGTTCGTGGCCGTCGAGTGGATCTGCGGCGTGTTGTCCGGTTCGCTCGCGCTGATTGCCGATGCCACGCACAATTTCAGCGATGTGCTCGGACTTCTGATGGCGTGGGGGGCGATCGCCCTGTCGCGCCGCCCGCCGTCGGCGCGCTTTACCTATGGTCTCGGCGGCACCACCATCCTCGCAGCGCTGGCCAACGCGATGCTCCTGCTGGTGGCGACCGGCGGCATCGCCTGGGAGGCTGTGCACCGGTTTCGCGATGCCGGCACCGTCAATGAAACCTTCATGATCTGGGTGGCCCTGCTCGGCGTTGCCATCAACGGGGTGACAGCATGGCTGTTCATGGCCGAGCGCAAGCAGGACCTCAACATGCGCGGCGCCTATCTGCACATGGCCGCCGATGCGGCCGTCTCGCTGGGCGTGGTTGCCGCGGGCCTCGGCATGATGTTCACCGGCTGGACGTGGCTCGATCCGCTGGTCAGTCTGGTGATCGTCGCCGTCATTTTTGCCGGCACCTGGGGCCTGCTGCGCGATTCGACGCGGCTGGCGCTGCAGGCTGCGCCCGACGATATCGACCCGGTCGGCGTGCGCGGTTATCTCGCGGCGCTGCCCGGTGTGAGCGAGGTCCACGATCTGCATATCTGGGCGATGAGCACCACGGAAAACGCGATGACCGCGCACCTCGTGATGCCGGGCGGCCACCCCGGCGATGATTTTTTCGCTGACGTCGTCGAACACATCGAGCATCATTTTCGCATCGGCCACGTCACCATCCAGATCGAAACAGGGCGCGCCTGCGCGCTGGCCCCGGACAACGTTGTATAGATCCCGCCGCCCTTGAATTCCCGGCAACGGCCCCCACGTTGCAAACTCTATAATTCCTATTCTTGCCGGCGGCCGCGCTGCCGGACTCCACTGACGCTCAGACAGGCGGGTTCTCCATGGAACAATTTCACGGCACGACCATCGTTTCCGCGCGGCGCGGCAGCCGCGTTGCGCTCGGCGGCGACGGTCAGGTGACATTCGGCAACGTCGTGCTCAAAGCGAGCGCGCGCAAGGTGCGCCGCCTCTACAGCGACAAGATTCTCGCCGGGTTCGCCGGTGGCACCGCCGATGCGTTCACGCTGTTCGAACGATTCGAGGCCAAACTCGAGAAACATCAGGGCAATCTGTTGCGCTCGGCTGTCGAACTGGCCAAGGACTGGCGCACCGACCGCATGCTGCGCCGTCTTGAAGCCATGCTCGTCGTCTGCGATGCGCAAAGCTCATTGATCATATCCGGCAACGGCGATGTGCTTGAACCCGAGCAGGGCCTGGTAGCCATCGGCAGCGGCGGCTCGTATGCGCAGGCCGCCGCGCGCGCGCTGCTTGAAAACACACCGCTGCCGCCGGAGGACATTGTCAAAAAAGCACTGACGATCGCCGGCGACATGTGCATCTATACCAATCAGCAGCATACGATTGAAGTGCTGGAATAAGGCGGTGAAAGAGTGAAGGAGTGAATGCGTGAAAAGACGGGAATCGGCCACGCGGCCGTCCCCTTTCACTCTTTCACTTCTTCACGTCTTCACGTTCAACCAAATATGTCCCAAATGACCCCGCAGGAAATCGTCCACGAGCTGGACAAACACATTATCGGCCAGGCCGATGCCAAGCGCGCCGTGGCGATTGCGCTGCGCAACCGCTGGCGTCGCCAGCAGGTGCCAGAACCGCTGCGGCAGGAGATCACGCCGAAGAATATTCTGATGATCGGGCCGACGGGCGTCGGCAAAACCGAAATCGCGCGGCGGCTGGCGCGGCTGGCCAATGCGCCCTTCATCAAGGTCGAGGCGACGAAGTTCACCGAGGTCGGTTACGTTGGTCGTGACGTAGACACCATCATTCGCGATCTCGTCGAGAGCGCGATCAAGCAGACGCGCGAACAGGCCACGCGACGCGTGCGCCGTCAGGCCGAAGACCAGGCCGAGGAACGCGTGCTCGATGTGCTGCTGCCGGTGGCGCGCGACGGGGTCACCGCGGCCGATGCGGAGGGCCCGACGCGGCAGAAATTCCGCAAGAAACTGCGCGAGGGCGAACTCGACGACAAGGAAATCGAAATCGATGTCGCCACGCCGCAGGCGCAGATGGAAATTTTTGCGCCGCCCGGCATGGAGGACCTCACCTCGCAGATCCAGGGCATGTTCCAGAGCCTCGGCGGCGGCAAACGCAAAACGCGCAAGCTGAAAATCCGCGAAGCGATGAAAATGCTCACCGAGGAAGAGGCGGGCAAACTCGTCAACGACGAAGAACTCAAATTGCAGGCGATCGCCAACGTCGAGCAGAACGGCATCGTGTTTCTCGATGAAATCGACAAGATCACGAGCCGCAGCGAGATGTCAGGCGCTGATGTTTCGCGCCAGGGCGTGCAGCGCGACCTGCTGCCGCTCGTCGAGGGCACCACGGTGTCCACCAAGTACGGCATGATCAAGACGGACCACATCCTGTTCGTGGCCTCCGGAGCCTTCCACCTGAGCAAGCCCAGCGACCTGATTCCCGACGGAAAGGGAGGTTTTATTGTCGTGAGCGACAACGGAACCTTATTCCGTACTGACGCTCAGGGAAGCATTACCCAGAAATCTTCTTGTAACGGCCAGGATTATGAAGCAATCACTTCTGATAATAAGTACTACTATATCTCAGATGAACGCAGCAGAAACATCACAGTCGTTGATAAAGAGAGTTTGAATTGTCTGCGCTCCTATCCACTGGACATACAAACCGGTAACAATGTCGGCCTCGAAACATTTTTTTTTGACCCCGTTCAACAAGTGTTCATTGGTATCAGCGAAAAATCTCCCATCATAGCTTATACCTTCTCATCTGACTTTAAAATTCTTTCATCAAAAGAAATCTCATTTGCTTCCGACATCTCATCAGGTTGCTTCAAAGATGGCTTTTATTATCTTCTCTCTGATGAAGACCACAGGATATTTAAATGCAAATCTGATTTGAACATCATTGCAAGCTGGTCAGTGAAAATCATCAATCCCGAAGGCATTTGTTTTGACCCTTCAGGAAGCATGGTGATTTGCAGTGATGAGATGCAAATGTTTTTCTATTACAATCTTCCTGCAGATGAATAAATTCGGGTTCATCACATTTATCTTGTTTGCATGGTTCGGCAATCTGCATTCACAAGAAGACATGGGCAACATCAGCATTACTGCCCGTAGTTCATTTTATCTCAATCAACGCTGGGGATGGGACTCCGCTTACACCGACAGAAAGCAGAACAAATTTTTTCTGCGTAATGCACAATTGCAGATTCGCGGGAATGCAGGCAAACACAGTCGCTTTTATTTCGGTTTCGACATAGCCCAGATCATCAGCAAAGGGAATGATCCGCAAAATCCGGCGCTCCTGGATGCCTCTCTGCAATATCAGGGATTTTCATTTGCCGATATCCTTCTCGGCTACGACAATTAGGACTCTGGGCAGGTATGTATTCGGGTCTGGGAGAAGCAATTTTGCAGGGATTGAATGCGCCCTCCGGGAAGTATGAATATGTGATGCGTGCAGAATATTCCTGGCCTGTAGTGGTTAAATACCGTGAGCTGGATGAATCACACAGCGTGATTCCCGTTTTCTCTGCAGGCATCAATGGTAAGTATTGCGACAAAAATCTTCATGCCGGTGAAATATTTGCTGCCGGAACCACCGGAGACTTTGGAAGCAAGGTAATCAATGGCGAAAAATATACTTACGGAGCAGATGTGAATATGATGTGGCAGGGTTTTTCAGTGCAGGCAGAAATCCATCAGTTGCGGATGCAATTACGCGACAGTACAGACGGTTTGCTTAACGGACTTCCAAACAGTGTTACAAATCGCACTGTGTTTACAGGAGGCTTTTTTATTCAAGGAAATTATTTTTCCAAGAAACTCCAATCCGGCTTTTCCCTGAGGTATGAAGAGCTAAATTACAGTGATCTTGTGGCCGGCTACTTTGCCCGCTGGGGTGTGGCCGCTTGCTGGAAACCCCAAAAAAGCAAGTGTATGCTAAAAGCTCAGTACTTTTACAACCTGAAAGAAGAGGCAGTGATAGACAATCTCAATCACCGCGAACAAATTCGTATCGGACTTCAAATCAATCTCAAATAACCAATAAACAAAACACATGAAACAGTTCTTCCTCACATTTTCATTGTTTGTATCCCTGATCACAGGCAATGCGCAGACACTTGTGTTCTCCGAAAATTTTGACAACCCTGCTTTCCTCAACCAGTTGCCGACAGGTTGGAGTGGCACACCGGATGGTTTTTTTGTGCAGAATACAAATCCCTCCGACACCGCCTACACAGGCGCCTCCGGCTCACAAAACCTTGTGGTACGAAACGATACTTCTTCAAGCGGTACTTATACTGTACAGACGCCTGCATTTAATGTAAACGGATTTGACCTGTTGCAAATCACCTATGGAGTGCGAAACTCAAATAACTTTCAGGCCTCCGGAAGTGCCATCTCCGGCTTTGAATACAGCCTTAATAACGGGGGTTCCTGGAACACCATCTCTTACACCAACAATCCAACCAACAGCACCTGGTCTTTGGTAAATAATGCAAACCCCATCAGTGTAAATCTGCCCTCCGGAGCAAGCACCTGCATCCTCCGCTGGACCGCCAACATCACCAACAGCACCAGTGGAACTTATCGGATTGACGATGTAAATGTACTGGCAAGTACCAGCGCTTCAACCTATACCGGAAGGCTTGCTGATGTGGGCATCATTCGCTTCAACAGCCTCATCAATGACGGGTACCTGCAGATAGAGTCCAGCGCCCTCATGCAGACACTCAGACTCTATGATTTAACCGGAAAATTAGCATCTGTCAACCACCTTCATCAGGGCAGTCAGCGACTGGATGTAGGCACCCTTCCCAAAGGATTGTATTTCTTGGAAGTTCCTGCGCTGGGTTGCCTGGGTAAAATCATTATTCAATAAGTGTATTACATTTCTTTGTAAAACAAAAAATCCCGGCAGTACCGGGATTTTTTAGTTCATGATTCACTGAGCGTTTATTTCTTTGCTGCCTCAGCAGTAGCTGCGGCTGCAGCAGCACGGGTCATCCGTACCGCACAGATTACCACATTGGGAGCATCCAGGAAGGTAACTCCTTCCAGGGAGAGTTGACCGATTTTAATGCCCTGGCCAATTTCGAGTGGCTCTACATTCACTTCCACAAAATCAGGAAGGTGCTTTGGCAATGCCCTGATCTTTAGTTTACGCACATTGGTAATCAGTTTTCCACCCTGACGGGCTCCTGCGGAAGTACCAAGGGTTTTTACAGGAATGTCAATTACAACAGGCTTTTCCTCAACCAACTCAAGAAAGTCGATGTGGAGCAGTTTGTCTGTTACAGGATGTGTCTGTATCTCCTGCATCACAGCATGACGGGTTTGTCCGTCAACCTGAATTTCTACTTTGTACACATCGGGAGAGTAAACCAGATTGCGTACATTGTTGAAGGTAACGCTGAAAAAAAGCTGATCCTTGCCTCCGTAAAGTACGCATGGGATCTCGTCTTGGTGACGAAGTTTTTTCGCATCTTTTTTCCCTACGCTCACACGGGGTGAGCCGCTCAATACAAATGCTTTCATTTTTTTTGCTGCCTCTCCGGGTTACCCGCCGAACCGTTTGAAGCGTTTTTTATGGTGAATAATGTTGCGGGCATTTTCTTAAACAATAAACTTGGTGCTGATGGATTCGTGGTTGTGAACCATTTCAACCACATCTGCAAATAAATCTGCGACAGACAATACCGTAATTTTGGAAGTGAGTTCCTCATGTCCTTTTCTAAGCGGAATGGTATCTGTAACCACCAGTTCAGAAATACTTGAGTTCTCAATGTTGGCATAAGCATTTCCGCTGAGGATGGGGTGGGTGCAGACAGCACGCACAGAGGA
>CAZVDN010000117.1:0-5081 GCA_964625665.1 uncultured Streptomyces sp.
CCACGCGCCAGGAAATTTTCTGGAAGAAGCTCTGCACGGTATTGGGCGACGCCTCGATCGGCAGCGATCCGCGTTTCGCCACCAACGAAGGTCGCGTCGAACACCGCGCCACGCTGGTGCCGATGCTCGAAGCCATTTTCCGCACGAAGACCACGGCTGACTGGATGAAAGACCTGCGCGCGCTTGACGTGCCCGCGGCACCGGTCAACAACCTCGACGGCGCATTCGCCGAACCGCCGGTGGCCGAACGCGAAATGATCGTCGAATACGATCACCCGGACGTCGGCCGCGTGCGCCTGCCGGGCAATCCGATCAAGTTCGAAGGCATGGGCAAGACGATTTCGAAACCCGCGCCGCGCCTCGGGGAACATACCGATCTGGTGCTGAAAAACCTGCTGAAAATGGCGGAGTCCGAATTGAAAACACTGCGCGAGCAGGGCGCAATCAAATAGTTTTTCTCCCTCGCCCCCGCAGGGGGAGAGGGCAGGGGTGAGGGGGCGTGTGGTTTGCGCCCCATCTGAATTTTTAAATCAGGGAGAAACCAAATGCGTGGAATGTACTGGGAAGAATGGGAAGTCGGTGCCGAATTCGTATCGCCGGCGCGTACCGTCACCGAAACCGACATCGTCAACTTCGCCTGCCTGTCGGGCGACTTCAACCCGCTGCACATCAACGAAGAACATTGCAAACAGACCCAGTTCGGCACGCGCATCGCGCACGGCCCGCTGATTTACGCGATTGCCGCCGGCCTCTTGTTCCAGCTCCATCTCTATGACGACACGCTGATCGCCTTCTTGGGCTTCGACAGTCTCAAGTTCACCAAGCCGACCAAGGCCGGCGACACCATCCACGCCAAGATCAAGGTGCTGGAAAAGCGCGAAACGAAGGATGCAACGCGCGGTGTCATGAAGCGCGAACTGCAGGTGATCAATCAGCGCGGGGAAGTGGTGCAGGAGGGGATTCAGGCCTTTCTGTTGAAGCGCAAGCCAGCGTAACCATACGAGTTCGTAGCCCGGAAGGAGCGAAGCGTATTCCGGGTTCAATAAACGGCCATTCCCGGATTGCGTTTCACTCCATCCGGGCTACGGCGCTTAGGCCTCTTTGACGCCTTTGGCTAAAATTTCTCCCCATTGGTCGATAATAGATTGCAAAGAATCTGTGATTAGCGGAACGCGCGGAGAAAAATTTCCTTCATTCCCGTAATCGCTTTTCCAAGAAATGCTAAAGAATATTGAATTGGAATTGCCATGAGTCTTATGCAATCCGGATCTCCGGCTTTAAAGCCTAGAAGCTGGTGTACCGAAAACGGGTGCGTGTGAACGTGAGAGGACAGATGCATGATAATTGTCGTGTGATAGTCTTTATCGATACCGGCACGGAGGTCTCTTTCCGTACGCGACAAATGATAAGGTGGTGTGTCCCCGCGAGTTACTTTTTTGTGAAAATCGGACCCTAGATTCTGCGAAAAGGGATGGTTGAGTATTTTTATTCTGTAGGCTGTAATTTCAGCCTCAATGGCTGGAATTTCGGGATTGTCTGAGCCGGTAAGACGAAGCATTTCCCTTCGACGCTCTTGGGTATGCAGCTTCCAAAGCGAAAATCGAAAATCTCGTTCACTTTCGTCAACCTTATCAATTGAAACGTACGCGAGTGCTTCATATGTTTCAATTAGCGTGCGAGCGATTGAATAGATAGACGATATATCCCATAGTTCATTTGGTGGAAGATGTGGTGATGGGGATAGTCGCTGTAACGATAATCCGTGACATACCATCTTTGTGAATATTCGCTCGGCATAGAATTCACGATCATTATTTGGAGTATGGCCGACCTGGAAGTTAATTAGTGCCATGCCATATTCAAGCAGAAGTTTTAGCTCGCTATATGCTTCGCGGTATCTTTCTATCGAATTTGTCATGGTCGTTATTTGGAGGTTTCAGGTCTCCAGCGGCAACCGCACTGGCTTCCCGCTTTCCACCGCCCTTACCACCGCAATCGTCGTCTCCAGATTGACACGCCCCTGTTCGGGCGTGGTCTGCACAGTCGGCGCGCCAGTGACGAGGTGATCGAGCCAGGCGCGGGTTTCGTTCGCAATCGGGCCCCAGAAGTCGCCGACCGCCCACTCGCCCCCGGTATTGCTGCCGAGAAAGGCCATCGGCACGGTGCGGCTGGCGAGGTAGGTGCCGGGAATGCCTTTTTCGCTGTAGATGATCTGGTCGAGGTGGTCGTCGTCGATGATCATGCAGCCGTCGACGCCGATCAGTTCGACGCGGTCCGATTGGCCCTGCGTCGGGTAGTTGGTCGGCAGCGCATAACAGACGCCGAAATTGACGATGGCGCCCGAGGCGAAAGTGACGATGGCCCAGGTCATGTCGTCGGCCTCGTAACCCTTGAAGATTTCCTTGTTGCCGCGGGCGATGATTTCGACCGGGCGGTCGCCTTCGAGGAACCAGCACATCAGATCGACGTAGTAGGTGAGGATGTCGAGCACCGGTGTGGCGTGTATATCGCGTTCGAGAATGTTGAAGGCCTGGGCGCGCGAGTTGTAGACGCGCGCCGTGCCGCCGATGACCTTGCCGAGCCGGCCCTGGATCATCTGTTCCTTGGCGCGCAGGAAACACTCCTTGTAGCGGCGGCTGTAGCCGATGCGCAGTTCGCCGCCGTAATCCTTGAGCGCGGCGAGAATGTCGTCGGCGTCGCTGAGCGTCAGCGCGATGGGTTTTTCCACCATCACCGGTTTGCCGAGTTCGAGGGCCTTGCGCACGGCGGCGACGTGTTCGCCTTCCGGGGTCGATACGATGACCGCATTCACCTCGGGCCGCGCGATGACTTCGTCGTTGTCCGCTGAATAGAAGTCGGCGCCGCAGGCGTCGGCGAGTTTTTTCGCGTTATTGATGTTGATGTCGGAAACGGCGAGAAACTTTACCGATGGGTGTTTGGAAGCGAGTTTGGCGCGCAACGTGCCGATGCGGCCGGAGCCGATGACGGCGAGGCCGATGTCCTTGCGATTCACTGAATGGCTCCTCTGCGTGGAATTATTTGATGATGTCGGTCCGATGATAATGGATAGCCTCCGCGCGCGCCAAGCCGGTGGCACGGCCGGTTGCGAAGTTTGCTAGACTCGCGGCTCACTTTTTGATCGGAAACAGCATGGCGATTCTGCTCGACGAACAATGCATCCGCGGACTGATCGGCATGCCCGACGCGCTGGAGGCGATGGAAGAGGTTTTTCGCGCGCAAGGCAACGGGCAGGTCTACAACGTGCCGCGCGTGCGCGCACCGGTCAAAGGCGGCATCGTGCGCATCACGGCGGCGGTGCTGTCCTATCGCGGCTACTACGGCGTGAAGATTTCGAGCACAGCGGTGTTCGGCAGCAACGCCGGGCGCATGTTCTGCCTCTACAAGGAAGAAACCGGCGAACTGTGTGCCATCGTGCAGGTATTTGCGATGGGTGCGTTGCGCACCGGAGCGGCCAGCGGCATCGCCACCAAATACATGTCAAAGCCCGAGGCCGAGACATTGGGCGTGGTCGGCAGCGGACGCCAGGCGCGCACCCAGGTCGAAGCGATCTGCGCAGTGCGGCCGATCAAAAGCATCAAGGTCTACAGCCCGACCCAAGCCAACCGTGAAAAATTCTGCCGCGACATGGCGGAGCAGTTCAAGGTTGAGGCGACGCCGGTGGATTCAGCCGAGCTGGCGGTGCGCGAAAGCGAGATCGTGGTGTCGGCAACGACATCGGAGCAGCCGGTGGTCTGCGGCCGCTGGCTGCGGCGCGGCGCGCATATCAATGCCATCGGCGCGAATTACGAGCACCGGCGCGAACTCGACCGCGACGCCGTGCTGGCTGCGGCGACCATTGCGACGGATGACCTCGAACAGGTGCGCTATGAATCGCGCGATCTCGGCATTGCGGTCGAGCAGGGCACCATGAGCTGGGACCGCATAATCAGCCTCGGCGACATCGTCGCCGGCAAGATCGAGGCGCGCAGACTGGTCACCGACATGACGCTGTTCAAATCGCTGGGCGTGGCGATCGAGGATGTGGCACTGGCGGCACGCGCCTATGAGAAAGCGCTGGCGACCGGTGCCGGTGTAAAGATTCCCGATCTCGCGGGCTAGTCAGGAGGACTGCAATGGCGAAATTGCCGATGGTCGAGCCGAATGACGAGCCGGCTGAATTAAAGGCGGTATTCGATCAGTTGCGGCAGACGCGCGGTCGCGTGCCCGGCATGTACCGCACGCTCGCGCACCAGCCTGCCGTGCTGGCTGCGCATCGTGCCTATTTTCATGCGGCGCTCGATACCGGCGTGTTGCCGCGTGCCTTCAAGGAGCAGGTGGCCTTCAAGGTGGCGCGGCTGCGCGGCACGGCCTATTGCACCGGTTCGCACCGCAGCTATGCACTCAAGCACGGTGTCAGCGAAACGCAGCTCGACGCGATCGACCGCGGAGATTACAGCGGCCTCGATGCACGCGGGGTGGCCGCCATGCAACTCGCCGAAGCGATGGTGGATGCGCGCAAGGGCATCGCCGACGAAGTGTTCGCCGAGCTGAAGCGCTGCTACGCGACCAACGAAATCGTCGAACTGGTCAGCCTCGTCGGCATCATGGAACTGGCCTGCAGTCTGGCCGAGGTGTTCGATCTGGCGGCGGACTAGCGCCGCCACGCCGCCGGCCGGTTCTGGAGGCGGAAGGGGGACTTGAACCCGTCCGCTTCGCCACCATATTGCCTGCTGTCGGCGCGATGGCGCTGCCTGCCCGCTTGCGCGGGAAATTGTTGCAGATTGTTTCCGCGGCGATTTTTGCGGAACTATTTCGTGCCGATTTTTTCCAATCCGCCATCATGGATTTTGAGGAGACTGGCATGTTCAGGAAAACCGTTGCTGTTTTCGCGGCGGCGTTGGTTGCCGTAGTGGGCGCCTTGGCGTTCTGGCAGGGCGATTTCGATACGATCAAGACCTCGCACGCGGTGTCCTCGCCGGTGCAGAGCGTGCAGACGACGGCGCGCGCGCTGCCCGATTTCGCCACGCTGGTGGACCAGGTCGGTTCGGCGGTGGTGAACATCAGCGTCGTGCAGAAAACGC
>CAZVDN010000117.1:5091-6703 GCA_964625665.1 uncultured Streptomyces sp.
AACAACTCGTCGTGCGGGTGTATTTGGCAATGCACATCGGTGGTTTGTAAAATGGTCAGGCGAACCGGCTTGTTTTTTTGTTCTGCTGAATTCAATTCCGTGAATTCTTCCGCCGCTTTCAGGCGCCTGGCCCGCGCGAGGCGCCGCAGCAGGGCGTCGGTTCGGGGTTCATCATCAGCCCCGACGGACATATCTTGACCAACGCCCATGTGGTTGCCGAGGCCGGCGAGGTCACTGTGCGTCTGACGGACAAACGCGAATTCAAGGCGCGCGTGCTCGGCGTGGACAAACGTACCGACGTCGCGCTGATCAAGATCGACGGCAGTAATCTGCCGACGGTGCGCGTCGGTAACTCGGCGCAAGTGCGCGTCGGCGAATGGGTGGCGGCCATCGGTTCGCCGTTCGGCTTCGAGAATTCGGTGACCTCGGGCATCGTCAGCGCCAAGGCGCGTGTATTGCCCGATGAAAACTTCGTGCCCTTTCTGCAAACCGATGTGGCGATCAATCCCGGCAATTCGGGCGGGCCGCTGTTCAATCTGAACGGCGAAGTGGTCGGCATCAACTCGCAGATCTACAGCCGCACCGGCGGCTACATGGGCGTTTCGTTCGCGATTCCGATCGAAGTGGCGATGAAGGTCAAGGACGACCTGCAGAAATACGGCAAGGTCAGCCGCGGCCGTCTTGGTGTAAACATTCAGCCGCTGACCAAAGAACTGGCGGATTCCTTTGGCTTGTCGTCGCCGCAGGGCGCGCTGGTCAGCGCGGTCGAACCCAACAGCGCGGCGGCGCGCGCCGGTATCGAGGCCGGCGATGTGGTGATGTCGGTCAACGGCACGGCAATCGAGCAACCCGCTGACCTGGTGCGCGCGGTCGGCGAAACCCGCCCCGGCGCAAGCATCGCGCTGAAGGTCTGGCGTCAGGGCAAGCTGCGTGAACTCACGGCGAAGGTCGGCGAGGCCCCGGCAGAGAAGACCGCGGCGGTTGAAGAGACGGTCAGCGCGTCGCCGAAACTGGGACTGACGGTGCGCCCGCTGTCCGGCGAGGAGCGCCAGCAGCTCGGCGGCCGCGGCGGCCTGATCGTCGAGGATGTGGCGGGACCGGCGGCAGCGGCCGGGTTGGCGCCGGGGGACGTGATTCTGTCGATCAACAACCAGCCGGTCGCCAGTGCCGCGGACCTGCAGCGCCTGTTGCCGCGTTCCAAAGGCAGCATTGCGCTGCTGGTGCAGCGTGAAAACCAGCGACTGTTCATTCCCCTGAGGATCGGTTAAGGCCATCCAGGCGATTCGGATCATTTGGTTCCAGCGAAATTCCCCGGCCACCCCGGGGAATTTTTTTTGTGTCTGGAAATTCACTGCTGGCGTAGACTGAATGCTCTCCGGACCTCCCTTGGCGGGGCTGAGCACGATTCTTGCTGACTTCAGCAAATAATATGGGTAAAGACTGAATTTGCTGATGAATATCAATAATTACCCGCTCAACTGGTTCTACGACGAGCTGATCGATGCGGCTTCGCCGGACCGAGACGAGGGCGATCTCCGCCGCGACGAAGCTTCCGGTGATGGGCGGCGCGGCCACGAAGGAGGCGGACGGTAAGATCGGCGGCTTCTCCTAC
>CAZVDN010000117.1:6713-9764 GCA_964625665.1 uncultured Streptomyces sp.
CAATAATTACCCCCTCAACGGGTTCTACGACGAGTTGATTGATTCGGCGCACCGCCCGCGCCCTGCGGCAACCAAGCTGTTCGAGTATTTGTCGGGTTTTTCTCCGGACGAACTCAACGAGCGGCGGACCGCAGTCGATGCAGCCATCATGACGATGGGCATCACCTTCACCATCTACAGCGACGGCAGCAATATCGACCGCGCCTGGCCCTTCGATATCATTCCGCGGGTCATGGCAGCCGAGGAGTGGCGCAGGGTCGATGCCGGGCTGCGCCAGCGCCTGATGGCGCTGAACATGTTCATCAACGACCTCTATAACGAGCAGAAAATCGTCAAGGACGGGGTTTTTCCGCTTGAGGTGTTGGCGGGGTCGAAAAACTTCCGTGAGCAATGCAAGGGCATCACGCCCCGTTTTGGTGTTTGGGCGCATATTTGCGGCACCGATTTGGTGCGCGACAAAGACGGCACCATCTATGTGCTCGAAGACAATCTGCGTGTCCCCAGCGGCGTTTCATACATGCTCGAAAACCGCATGCTGATGAAGCGCCTGTTTCCCGAACTGTTCGAGCAGTGCGAAATCCTGCCGGTTGATGACTACACCACGCGGCTGCATGAAACCCTGGCGGCCTTGTCACCGAACCCGGTTGAGCGGCCGGTCATCGCGGTGCTGACGCCGGGCATTTATAACTCGGCCTACTTCGAACACAGCTATCTCGCCCAGCAACTCGGCGCGGTGCTGGTCGAAGGACCAGATCTGGTGGTCGATGCCGACGATTGCGTTTACATGAAGACCATCGACGGCCTGCGTCGCATCGATGTGATCTATCGCCGCATCGACGACGATTTCCTCGATCCCGAGGCCTTCCGGCCCGATTCGGCTTTGGGCGTGCCGGGACTGATGCGCGCCTGGCGAAACGGCAAGGTCGCCATTGCCAATGCGCCGGGCGCCGGCGTGGCCGACGACAAGGTCGTCTACACCTTTGTGCCGAAGATCATCAAATACTATCTGGGTGAAGACGCGATCCTGCCCAACGTGCCGAGTTATTTGTGCATGAACGACAGCGAACGCGATTACGTGCTGGCCAACCTCGACAAGCTCGTGGTCAAGCCGGCCAACGAATCCGGCGGCTACGGCATGCTGATCGGCCCGCGGGCCACCCCCGAAGAGCGCGAGAAGTTCCGGCAGCAGATCTGTGCCGATCCGCGCAATTACATGGCGCAGCCGACGCTGAGCCTGTCCACCGCGCCGACCCTGACAGTCAAGGGGCTGGCGCCTCGCCATCTCGATCTGCGGCCCTTCGTGCTGCAGTCGGAAAAGCTGTATGTCACCACCGGCGGCCTGACGCGGGTGGCGATGCGCGAGGGTTCGCTGGTGGTGAATTCATCGCAGGGCGGGGGCAGCAAGGACACCTGGATTGTCGAGGAGCGGCGCTGATGCTTTCACGGGTTGCCGAGAATCTTTACTGGATGACGCGCTACATGGAGCGCGCCGAGAACACCGCGCGCCTGATCAATGCCACCAGCCAGGTACTGCTCGATCTGCCGCGCGGCGCGTCCTTTGGCTGGGATGTGCTGATCAAGGTCGTCGGGCTCGACGAACTGTTCCGCGAGCATTACGCGGCCTATGACGAAAACAGCATCATGCGTTTTCTCATCAATGACGAGAAAAACCCGAGTTCGATACTCTCCTGCATCCACAACGCGCGCGAAAACAGCCGCACGCTGCGGGAAATCCTGCCGCGCACGGCCTGGGAGCGCATCAACGCGCTGTATCTGTTCATCAACGGCAGGGCATCGCACGCCATCGACCGTTCACGCCGCTACAACATCCTCGAGGAAATCATCGAGCGCCGGCAGTCGGTGGTCGGTCTGCTCGCCGATTGCATGAGCCATGACGTCGCATTTCAGTTCATCCGCATCGGGCGCTTTCTCGAACGCGCCGACATGACGACACGCATTGTCGATATCAATGCCGCGGTGCTGGTGCCGCGCCAGCAGGTGCCTGAAGACCCGGCGATGGCGCTGCTGTGGATGGGCGTGCTCAAATCGCTTAATGCCTACCAGATGTACCGGCGCCATGCCTCGGTGCATGTGCGCGGCGGCGATGTGGTGAATTTCCTGCTCAAGGACCCGCATTTCCCGCGTACCGTCCGTTATTGCCTCGATGAGCTCGAATCCTGCGT
Organism: uncultured Streptomyces sp.; assembly: GCA_964625665.1. Lineage (GTDB taxonomy): Bacteria > Pseudomonadota > Gammaproteobacteria > Burkholderiales > SG8-41 > PALSA-1004. The sequence goes on from CAZVDN010000117.1 coordinate 8,897, forward strand.
TTCGCAACTGCCGCACAACGGGCCGCCGCTGAAACTCCTGCGGATTGCGCAGCGGCGCATTGCCGGCATGCGGGTAGACGGGCTGACGCCCGTGCAGCGCCATGAGTATCTGGATGCCGCGCAGGCCGATCTGGCGCGCGTGCACGCGGCCATCGCCGGCGAGTATTTCAACTTCAACGAACAGGGGCAGGGACAGGGCGCCGGCAAAACCGCCGTCGCCGGCTAGTTCCATGGCATGTCTGTTGCGCCGTCGTTTTTCCCTGCGCGGCGATCTGAAAAGGGTTAAGCCGTGTCGATCCACGTAGCACTGAATCACGTTACGCATTACCACTATGACCGGCTGGTCACGCTCAGCCCGCAGGTCGTGCGCCTGCGTCCGGCGCCGCACAGCCGCACGCGCACTCTGGCCTATTCGATGCGCGTGCTGCCCACCGGGCATTTCGTCAACTGGCAGCAGGACCCGCAATCAAATTATCTGGCGCGCCTGGTGTTTCCGGAGAAGACGCGTGAATTCCGCGTTGAAGTCGATCTGGTTGCCGAAATGTCGGTGTTCAATCCGTTCGACTTTTTTCTTGAGCCGCATGCCGGTGAGTTTCCGTTCCGTTACACCGATGAGGAGCGCAAGGAGCTCGCACCTTATCTGGCCAAGGTGCCGGCAACGTCGGCGTTCTCACGTTATCTCGCACAGTTCTCCAAAAAGAAGCAGCGCACCATCGACTTTCTGGTGGAAATCAACCGCAAGCTGCACGAAGACATCGCGTACACCATCCGCATGGAGCCCGGCGTGCAAACGCCCGAAGAAACGCTCACCCTGCGCAGCGGCTCGTGCCGCGACACCGCTTGGTTGCTGGTGAATTTGCTGCGCCAC
>CAZVDN010000118.1:0-9608 GCA_964625665.1 uncultured Streptomyces sp.
GAAGGGCTGGATTCGGAGGCGCCGCGCCCGTACAAAACGCCGTCGCGGATGGTCGGCTCGAAGGGATTGCTGTTCCACTGCTCGACCGGCCCGGTCGGCACCACGTCGGTATGGCCGGCGAAACAGACCAGCGGCGCGGCGGTACCGCGGCGCGCCCACAGGTTATCGACGCCGCCCATGCTGATTTTTTCGCAGACGAAGCCGGCGGGTTCGAGCAGCCCGATCAGGAGGTCAAGGCAGCCGGCATCGGCGGGCGTCACGGACGGGCGCGCAATCAGTTGTTTCGCGAGTTCCAGGGTATCGATGGGCACGATGGCGGCTTTCTTCAACGGTGAACGGCGAATCTTAGCAAATCCGCCCGCCCGCCCTGCGCATGTCCGCGGCAAACAAATATAGAATAGATGCAAACCGCGTCGCATCCCGCATGGCGGCCGCGCAATACGAGGAGATTTCTGTTGACCGCTTTGCTGGTTTCGCACCGTTTCCGCAGGGTCTACGGCGAGGCCTTCCTTGCCGACGCGAAAGCGCGCGGCATCGATCTTGAACTGCTGGTGCTACCGGACGACCCCGAAGCGCGCCTGGCCGACGAACTCGCGGTGCGCGCCGAGGTCGCCTATTTCAGCAGCGACGTCTTCCCGCAGTTCGGCAAGCCGTTTTTTTCCGCCACGCGCAAGGCGCCCGGCCTCAAATGGCTGCACGTCTTCAACGCCGGCGTCGATCATCCCGTGTTCGCCAGCATTCTCGAACGCGGCGTGCGCCTGACAACCTCGTCAGGCACCGCCTCGACGCCGATCGCGCAGACCGCCATCGCCGGTTTGCTGTATCTCAATCGCGAAGTCGCCGGGCAAACCATGCTGGTCTACGGTTTCGGCAAGATCGGCGCCGAAATCGCGCGGCTCGCGCGCCTCCTGGGCATGCGCGTGATCGGCATGCGGCGCAATGCGCAGCCGCATGAACACGCCGACGAAATGCACACGCCGGCGCAACTGCACGCCATGCTCGCGCGCAGCGACTGGCTGGCGCTGGCCTGCCCGCTGACCAAAGAAACGCGCGGCGTGATCAATGCCGCAGCGCTGGCCGCGATGCCCGAAGGCGCGCGCATCATCAACATCAGCCGCGGCGAAGTCATCGACGAGCCGGCGCTGATCGACGCGCTGGCCCGCGGCCATCTCGGCGGTGCTTACCTCGACGTCTTCGCACAGGAACCGCTGCCCGCGGAATCGCCGCTGTGGGACATGCCGAACGTTCTGGTCACCGCCCACGACGCCTCGACCTCTGACGCCTACGATCCGCGAATCAACGCGCTGTTTCTCGACAACCTTGCGCGCTGGCAGCGCAACGAACCGCTGGTCAACGAGGTGACGCAATTATGATGCGGCGTATCGCACTTTTTACTGTGGCCGCGCTGGCGGCCATGGCGGCGCAGGCGCAACCCTATCCGGCGCGCGCGGTGCGTCTCGTCGTGCCCTATGTGCCGGGCGGCGGCACCGATTTCACAGCGCGCGTCATCGCGCCCAAATTGAGCGAGGCCCTCGGCCAGCAGGTGGTGGTGGAAAACCGCCCCGGCGGCGGCACCAACATCGGCTCTGAACTCGTCGCCCGTGCCGCGCCTGACGGCTACACATTGCTGATGGCCGGCGCAGCGAACGCCATCAACATGAGCCTCTTCGCCAAGCCGCCCTACGACGCGCAGCGCGACCTGGCGCCGATTTCGCTCAGCGTAAAAGGCGCCAACGTATTGATGGTGCACCCTTCGCTGCCGGTGAAAAATCTCAGGGAACTGCTGGCGCTGGCGCGCGCCCAGCCGGGCAAACTCAACTACGCCTCGTCCGGCATCGGCAGCGCCAACCACATGGCCGGCGAGCTATTGAAACTGGTGGCCAAGGTCAACATTGCGCACGTGCCCTATAAAGGCAACGCGCCGGCGCTGACCGACCTGATCGGCGGCCACGTTGAAATCCTCATCAGCGGCGTGCCCGCGGTGATCGGCCAGATCAAAAACGGCCGCGTGCGCGCCATCGCGATCGCCAGCCTCAAGCGCTTTCCGGCGCTGCCCGACACGCCGACCATCGACGAGTCCGGGCTCAAGGGCTTTGAAGCGACGACCTGGTTCGGCGTCATGGCGCCGGTGAAAACGCCGCGCGAGATCATCGCCCGCCTTAACAGCGATCTGGCGCGCATCACGACTGCCGCCGACGTACGCGAGCGCTTCATCGGCGAGGGCGTCGAGCCGATCGGCGGCCCGCCCGAACTGTTCGCCACCTTTCTCCGTGAAGAGATCGAGAAATACGCCAAGGTCGTCAAAGCTGCGGCGCTGACCGCCGAATAATTTTTGAGGGGCAGGACATCATGCTTCGTACTGTTGCCGGAATGGCGATCAGCCTCATGCTGCTCGCCGGCGGGCCGGCCGGCGCCCAGGCGCCGGCGCCCGGACTGCTGCGCGAGATTTATCAGGAACTCGTCGAGTTCGACACCAGCGATGCAACCGGCGACACCACGCGCGCCGCCGAAGCGATGGCGGCACGCTTGCGCGCCGGCGGCCTTGCGCCGGCCGACGTGCAGGTCATCGTGCCGCCGGGCGGGCCGAAAAAAGGCAATCTCGTTGCGCGGCTGCGCGGCACGGGGGCGAAAAAGCCGCTGCTGCTGCTCGCCCACATCGACACCGTCAACGCCAAACGCGAGGACTGGCAGCGCGACCCGTTCAAACTGATCGAGGAGAACGGCTACTTCCATGCACGCGGTGCGGCCGACAACAAGGCCATGGCCGCGGCGCTCGTCGCCATCATGATCGACCTGAAGCAGCAGAATGTCCGCCTCGAGCGCGATCTCATTCTTGCACTGACCACCGACGAGGAAATCATTCCGTCGCCATTCAGCGGCATCGAATATCTGATCAAAAACCATCGTCCGCTGATCGACGCCGAACTGGCGCTGAATGAAGGCGGCGGCGGTCTCTTCGACAAAAACGGCAAGCCGCTTTATCACGGCATCCAGGCCGGCGAAAAGGTTTTCCAGACCTACCGTCTCGAAGTCACCAACCCGGGCGGTCACAGCGCGCGGCCGTCGAAAGACAACGCGATCTATCATCTCGCTGCGGGCCTCGCGCGGCTGGCCGAATACGATTTTCCGTTCAAGTTGCTGCCCGTCACGCGCAGCTATTTCGAGCGCGCCGCCGCTTTCGAGTCCGGCCAGATGGCCGCCGACATGAAAGGCATTCTCACCGATCCGCCGGATGCACAGGCACTGGCGCGTATCGGCAATGCGCCGCGATTCAATGCATTGATTCGAACGACCTGTGTGGCCACCATGCTCGATGCCGGCCACGCCACCAACGCGCTGCCGCAACGCGCGCGTGCCGTGGTCAACTGCCGCGTCCTGCCCGGCGAATCGGTCGACGAGGTACAGAAGACACTCGCGCGCGTGCTGGCCAACGACAAAATTTCAATCACGCCCGACGGTGCGCCTGTGCTCAGTCCGCCGCCGCCGCTGACGCCGGAAATCATGCGCCCGGTCAATGAAATCACCGCCAGCCTGTGGCCGGGTGTGCCGGTGGTGCCGACCCTTTCGGCCGGCGCCACCGACGGCCGCTTCCTCGCCAATATCGGCATCCCGACCTACGGCATCACCGGCCAGTTCCGCGACGCCGACGGCAACGGCGTGCACGGCCTCAATGAGCGCATCCGCGTCAAATCGTTTTACGAAGGGCATCAGTTCCTCAACCGCCTGATCCGCGCACTGGCGGCGGCGCGCTAGGCGCCGGGCTTTCACCGGCCGGCACGGGTAGAGGCAGCGCCCACGCCACGGCGGCTCCCGCTAAAATCGGCAGCTCCCGCGCCTCGTCTGAAAGCCGGGGGATTGTGCGCCGGACGCAGGGCCCAACCGGCGGCTGACCGGTCGCCCGGTTAACCCGATCGCGCTGAAATCAACAAGGAATGTGCATGCTCAACCGTTCGCTGTGTTGCATGGTGTTTGCCACGCTGGTCTGCGGCGGCGCGTTTGCGCAGACCTGGTCGCCGCAAAAGAACATCGAGATCGTCGTCGGCTCCGCACCGGGCGGCAGCAACGACAAGACCGGCCGCACCGTGGAAAAAATTCTCAGCGAGAAAAAACTGGTGCCCACCACCATTACGGTCAACAACAAACCCGGCGGCGGCGGCAACATATCACTGACCTACGTCAGCCAGAAGACCGGCGACGCGCATTTCCTCGCCGTCGCCACGCCCTCTTTGCTGACCAACCACATCGTCGGCCAGGGTTCGCTCAATTACACCGACTTCACGCCGATCGCTTCGCTGTTCAACGATTACATTGTTTTCGCCGTCAATCCGGATTCGCCGATCAAAACCGGCCGTGACCTCGTCGAACGCCTGAAGAAAGACCCGAAATCGATCAGCATCGGTTTTGCCACCGCGCTGGGCAGCCACAATCACATCGGCGCCGGCCTGCTGATGAAGGCGATCGGCGGCGAGGCAAAAGCGCTGAAGGCGATTGCCTTCAAGGGTTCGGCTGAAGCGATCACCGCGCTGCTCGGAGGCCATATTGATCTGGTGACGACCGCCGCCGGCAATGTCGACGCGCAGGTCACGGCCGGCAAACTGCGCATCGTCGGCATCGCCGCCAACAAGCGCTTTCCCGGGGCATTGGCGACCATCCCGACGTGGAAGGAACAGGGCGTCAATGTCGTCTTCGGCGGCTGGCGCGCCATCATCGGGCCGCGCGGCATGAGCGCGGCGCAAAGCGCCTTCTGGGAAAACGCACTGCGCAAAGTGGTCGAAACACCGGAATGGAAACAGGACCTCGAAAAGAACTACTGGTCCGACGATTTTGTCGCCGGTGAGAATTTCCGCAAGGAAATGGTGCAGGACTACGCCGCCATGAAAGCGGTGCTGGTCGACCTGGGCCTCGCGAAAAACTGATTCCACTGCAATACTCAACCGAAGGACGCTTGCAATGACCGCCCCAACCGTACCTGTGGTACTGCTCGAACGCCCCGCTGACGGCGTCGCGCTGATCCGCCTCAACCGCCCCGAAGCCCGCAACGCACTCAACATGGAAGTGCGGCGCCAGCTGGCCAAACACGTCGCCGATGCCACCGATGATCCGGCCGTGCGCGTGATCATTTTCACCGGCGGCGAAAAAGTGTTTGCCGCCGGCGCCGACATCAAGGAAATGGCCGAGGCCGGTTCGATCGAAATGATGCAGCGGAACGCGCTCAAGCTGTGGCGCCTCGCCGCGGCCAGCCACAAGCCGGTGATTGCCGCGGTCAACGGTTTTGCCGTCGGCGGCGGCTGCGAACTGGCGATGTGCGCCGACATCATCATTGCCGGCGAATCGGCGCGCTTCGGCCAGCCTGAAGTCAAAATCGGCATTACGCCCGGCGGCGGCGGTACGCAGCGCCTGACGCGCGCCGTCGGCAAGTTCAACGCGATGCGCGTCTGCCTGACCGGCGACATGTTCACGGCGGCGCAGATGCAGGCGATGGGCGTGGTCTGCGAAGTGGTACCTGACAACGAAACCATCAGCCGCGCGCTGGCCATGGCGCAGCAGATCGCCGAACTGCCGCCGCTGGCCGTACAGCAAATCAAGGAAATCATTCTGGCCGGTGAAGACGGCTCGCTCGAAGAAGGCCTGCGTCTGGAGGCGAAAGCGATCCAGTTGATGTTCTCCTCGCAGGATCAAAAAGAAGGCATGGCGGCGTTCATCGAGAAACGCAAAGCAAAGTTTCAGGGCAAATAAACATCGTACGCGCCGGACATCACAACGTAAACGCCACACACAGCATGAAGATCGTCGCACGATGGATCGCCGCTGTTGTGTCGCTTGTCGTCGTCCTGCCCGTATTTTCAGCGGCCCGCGCCGCTTATCCTGACCGGCCGGTGCGCGTCATCGTCGGCCTCGCCCCCGGCGGCGGCACCGACACCATCGCGCGCATCATGACGCAGAAGCTCACCGAGGTCTTCGGCCAGTCCTTCGTCATCGACAACCGGCCAAGTTCCGGCGGCAACATCGCCGGCGAGCTGCTGGCGCGCGCGCAGCCCGACGGCTACACGCTGCTGGTGATCACGCCGACGCATGTGGTCAACGGCAGCCTGTTCACCGACATCCGCTACAACGTGCTGCGCGATTTCACCGGCGTGGTCAACATGGTCTACTCGCAGTACGCGCTGTCGGTGCGCACCTCGGTGCCGGCGACGACGGTGGCGGAATTCATTGCGCTGGCGAAATCGGCGCCGCAGAAAATTCTTTACGCCTCGAGCGGCATCGGCACCGCCAACCATCTGTCGGCGGAATTGTTTAAATCGATGGCTGGCATCGACATGACGCATGTGCCCTACAAAGGCTCGGCGCCGGCGGTCAGCGCGCTGCTCGGCGGCGAAGTGCAGGTCCTGTTCAGCAGCTTGGGCGGACTCATTCCGCACGTCAAAGCCGGCCGCCTGCGCACGCTCGGCGTCACCGGACCGAAACGCACGCCGAGCGCGCCGGATATCCCGACCATCGCCGAAGCCGGTGTGCCCGGCTTCGAAGTCAGCGGCTGGTATGGCCTCGCCGCCACCGCCAAAACGCCGGCGGCAACCGTCGAGCGCCTGAACGCCGCGGTCAACAAATCCCTGCCGGAGCTGCGCGACCGTTATGCCGGCATCGGCGCCGATACTGCCGGCGGCAGCGCCGCCGAATTCAACGCCTATCTGAAAAGCGAAACCGAGAAATGGGCGCGCGTCGTCAAACTCTCGGGCGCCAAAGTCGAATAACCACCCAGCAACACATCATTCAAGCACAAAGGAACGAAAATGATCGGTGACACCAGCGCAACCAAAAATCTCCCCCTTTCGGGTTTGATCGTCCTCGACCTGACACTGGCACGCGCCGGCCCGACCTGTGTGCGCCATCTGGCCGACTGGGGCGCGGAAATCATCCGCATCGAACCAGCGGTGGACGGCGGCGAAGACGTCATCGGCCGCCGCCACGGCTCGGACTTCCAGAACCTGCATCGCAATAAAAAAGCCATCCGCCTCGATCTGAAATCGAAAGAAGGCTATGCCGTGTTCGAACGCTTGGTGGCGCGTGCCGACGTCGTCGTCGAGAACATGCGCGCGCCCGTCAAACACCGCCTCAAGGTGGCCTGGGAAGACGTGCACAAGATGAATCCGCGCGTGGTCTACGGCAGCATCAGCGGCTTCGGCCAGACCGGCCCCTACCGCGAACGCGGCGGGGTCGACCAGATTGCGCAGGGCGTAGCGGGGCTGATGTCGATCACCGGCTTTCAGGAATCGGGCCCGGTGCGCGTCGGCATTCCGATCAGCGACCTTACCGCCGGCAATCTGCTCGCGCTCGGCATCATGATGGCGTTGTTCGACCGCACGCGCACCGGCGTCGGCCGCTGGGTGCACACCAGCCTGCTCGAATCGCTGATTTTCATGCTCGATCTGCAGGGCTCGCGTTATCTGGTCAAAGGCGAAGTCGCCAAACAGGCCGGCAACGATCACCCGACGCTCACGCCGACCGGCGTATTCCCGACCAGCGACGGCTATATGAACATCGCCGCCAGCTCGGGGCGCCTGTGGGAACGCCTGTGCGATGTGCTCGGCCATTCGGAATGGAAAACCAAACCCGAATGGAACACCGTGGTCGGCCGCACCAAGGACCGCGCGTCCGTCAACAAGGCGATCGGCGACGTGACCAGAACGCAGACCGGCGAATACTGGACGGAGAAGTTCGACGCCGCCGGCATTCCGGCCGGCCCGATCAACACCATCGACCGCGTGTTCAACGACCCGCAGGTCAAACACGTCGGCATGGCCGCCCCGGTGGACAGCCCGCTGTTCGGCAAAACCCACTATGTCGCCAATCCGCTCAACATGACCGGCAGCACGCGCGACATCCGCATGTGCGCGCCGGAACCCGGCCAGCACAACGACGAGGTGCTCGAATGGCTGGGCATGTCGAAAGAGGAAATCGCCACGCTGCGCAACAACAAGGTCATCTAGGCCGGCGACCCGCATCACGGCACGATCAACATCGAATCATCGGAGAGCACCATGAGTGAAGAAGGCAAAATCCTGTCGGCGAAAAAAAACGGCGTCGGCACGCTGACGTTCAGCAACCCCGAGCGCCTCAACGCGATGTCGCGCGAAATGACGCGCGCCGCCGCAGAAGTGATGGAAGACTTCACCGCCGACCCGGAAGTGCGCGTCGTCATCATCACCGGCGCCGGCAAAAAAGCCTTCATCTCGGGCGGCGACATTTCGAAATTCGAAAAAGCGCGCGCCACACCCGAACAGCTCGTCGAATACAACAAGACCTCGGCGCGTTTTCGCGTCGCGCTGCGCGGCGTCGGCAAACCGACCATCGCCATGATCCGCGGCTGGTGTCTGGGCGGCGGGCTCGCCGTGGCGCTCAACTGCGACATGCGCATCTGCACCGAAGACTCGCAGTTCGGCGTGCCGGCGGCGCGCCTCGGCATCGGCTACGGCGCTGAATCGCTCGGCCAGCTGGTCGAGCTCTGCGGCCCGGCGGTGACCAAGGAACTGATGTTCACGGCGCGCCGTTACACTGCCGCCGAAGCGCTGCGCATCGGCCTCGTCAACCAGGTGGTGCAGGCCAACATGCTCGAAGACTTCGTGCATTCCTACGCCGCCACCATGGTCGACAATGCGCCGCTCTCCATCGTCGCCGCCAAACGCATCATCGATGAATACGTCAAGGATGAAAAAGACCGCGACACCGCGCTGATGGAAAAAGTCGTCGCCGACTGCTTCGGCAGCGAAGACTACGTTGAAGGCCGCCGTGCCTTCATGGAGAAACGCAAGCCGGTGTTCAAGGGGCGCTGACCGCGCGCGTGGCCGACGCCGCCATCAGCGCTGCGCTGGCGCGCTTCGTCGTCGACTCGCGCTGGCACAAGCTGTCCGCGCCGGTTCAGCACGAAGCCACACGCGCCACGCTCAACTGGCTCGCCTGCACGCTCGGCGGTTGTCGTGATGAAACCGTCAACCGCCTGCTTGCCGCGCTGCAGGCGTTTGCCGGGCCGGCGCAGGCGACCCTGCCCGGCCGCGGTAGCCGCAGCGATGTGCTGACGGCGGCGCTCGTCAACGCCGTCAGCAGCAATGTGCTCGACTTCGACGACACGCATCTCGCGACCGTTGTTCATCCCACCGCAGTGGTCGCGCCCGCATTGCTGGCGCTCGCCGAGCACCGGCACAGCAGCGGCGAGGATTTTCTGCACGCGCTGGCCCTCGGCATCGAATGCGCCTGCCGCATCGGCAATGCGGTCGGCCCCGCGCATTATGAAAACGGCTGGCATATCAGCGGCACCTGCGGCGTGTTCGGCGCGGCCATCGCCGCCGGCAAGCTGCTCGGCCTCGATGCGCAGCGCATGAACTGGGCCATCGGTATCGCTGCGACTTCGGCGTCCGGGCTGCGCCTGCAACTGGGCAGCATGACGAAGTGCCATAACCTCGGCAATGCCGCGCGCAGCGGGCTGCAGGCGGCGCTGCTGGCGGCGCAGGGCTTTACCAGTTCGGAACGCGCGCTTGAAGCGCCGCGCGGCTTTCTCAGTGTGCTCGCCGATGCGCCGGATGCTGAAGCAGTGACACGCGGCCTTGGCGAGCAGT
>CAZVDN010000119.1:0-2558 GCA_964625665.1 uncultured Streptomyces sp.
TTCGCATCGCCGCCGGCGCGTTTGGTGACCAGCGCGAGCGTGATGTGATTGGTGTTGCCGGCGCTGGTGGCGATGCCGGCCGGGATGGCACCGGCGTCGTTTTTCAGAAGTGCGGCGAGGTCGCGCCCGTCCTTCAGCGGTGAATCGCTTTTGACGACGACGCCGATATATTCGTCGCACAGCAGGGCGATCGGCGTAAAGGCGTCCCAGTTGTTCGGGCTTTTGCCGGTGAGGTGATTGGTCAGCAGCGAGGTCGCGCCGATTTCAAAATAATGCGCGTCACCGGCATGCTGGTTCAGATAGGCCTGCACCAGGGTGCCGCCGCCGCCCGGCTTGTTGATCACGGATGCGGCGGTTTCGATCAGCTTTTTTTCCATCAATACGCGGGCGAGCAGGCGCGCGGTGCGGTCGATGCCGCCGCCGGGGCTGACGCCGACGAGAATTTCAACCGGTTTGACCGGTTTCCAGGCGGTTTGCGCCTGCACGCCGAACGGGCAGGCGAGCGCCGCAATGAGGCAGAGCAGAAGTGGGCGGGCGCGCGGCATGGTGAGGACATTGTAACGGATGCCGCGGCGCCGGTTCGCGGCTACAATGTTTGCTTTGTCGCGCGATGCCGCGCGTAACCACGGGTGAACCATGAGCACAAAAGAATCCAGCAACGTGCGGCCTGCGCCGTCGAACCGTCCTGCCATCATGGGCACGCGCCATGTGATCGCGGCCGGCCACTATCTTGCCGCGCATGCGGGTTTTGAAATTCTCGAAGCCGGCGGCAATGCCGTTGACGCCGGTGTTGCTGCGGGCATTGCGGTCGGCGTGCTGCAGACCGACAAGGTGAACTTCGGCGGTGTCGCGCCGATGATCATCTACATGGCGAAAACGCGCGAAGTGCATTGCATCGACGGTCTCGGTGTGTGGCCGAAGGCGATCACGCCCGATTACTTCCAGAAAAATCACAACAGCAAGATCCCGCCGGGCGTGTTGCGCAGCGTGGTGCCGGCGGCGCCGGATGCCTGGATCACGGCCCTCGAGCGTTTCGGCACGATGACCTTTGCCGAAGCGGCTGCAGCGGCGATCCGTTTTGCGCGCGACGGCTTCCCGATGTCTCCGCTGATGTCGGAATTCATTGCCGACAATAAGTCCTCGTATGAAATGTGGCCGTCGAACAAACGCATCTTCCTGCCCAAGGGGCGCGCGCCGCAGCCCGGTGAGTTGTTCGTGCAGACGGAACTCGCCAACACGCTGCAGTATCTGGCCGACGTCGAAAAGGCCAACCGCCGCAAAGGCCGTCGCGCGGCGCTGCGCGCTGCGCGCGATGCCTTCTACAAGGGCGATATCGCGGCGATGATCGTCAAGTATCACCAGAAAAACGGCGGCTTCATGCGCATGGAGGACTTCGCCGACTACAGCATCAAGTTCGAGCCGACGGTGAAAGCGCGCTTTGCCGGCATTGATCTGCATGCCTGCGGGCCGTGGTCGCAGGGGCCGGTGCTGCCGATGGCGCTCAATATCCTTAAGGGCTATGACCTGAAGGCGATGGGCCACAACTCGCCGCAATACATTCACGTCATCACCGAAGCGCTGAAGCTCGCCTTCGCTGACCGCCATCACCATTTCGGTGATCCCGATTTCGTCAAAGTGCCGATCAAGGGCCTTATGTCGGAAAAATACGCGGATCACCGGCGCGGCTTGATCAAGGACCGCGCGTGGCCCGAAATGCCGCCGCCGGGCGACCCTGCTGCAATGAAGGAACTCGAACCGCGCTGGATCCCGAAGCCGCAGTCCGACGAAGCACCGGGCCCCGGTGACACCACCTACATGTGCTGCGTCGATCGTCACGGCAATGCGTTTTCGGCGACGCCGTCCGACGGTTCCAACAAGACTGTGATCATTCCGGGTGTGGGCATCCAGTGTTCGGGCCGCGGCACGCAGTCGTGGTCGGATCCGACGCATCCGAGTTCGGTGGCGCCGGGCAAACGCCCGCGCCTGACGCCGAGCCCGGCATTGGCATTCAAAAACGGCAAGGTGCACATGCCGCTCGGCACGCCCGGCGGCGACGTGCAGCCGCAGGCGATGCTGCAGGTCTTTCTCAACGTCAACGTCTTCGGCATGGACGCGCAGACGGCCATTGAAGCACCGCGCGTTGCCAACTACAGTTATCCGGGCTCGTTCGAGCCGCATGACTATTTCCCCGGGCGTTTGTATCTTGAATCGCGCATTCCGAAAGCCACGGGCGATGCGCTGGCGAAAATGGGTCACAAGGTGTACTGGTGGGGTGACTGGACCTGGCTCGCCGGTGCGCCGTGCACCATCGTCGTCGATCACAAGACCGGCGTACGGCAGGGCGGTGCCGACCCGCGGCGCCCCGCTTATGCGCTGGGATGGTAGCGCGCAGTTTGTTCGTATGGCTGCTGGCGCTGCCGATGGCGGCGCAGGCAGCCGGCACGATTGCAATCGATGTCGGACATTATCTCGACGCGCCGGGTGTGATCAGCGCGCATGGCCGGCCTGAATTTGAATTCAACCGCGATCTGGCGCGCGACATCGAGGGCGAACTGCAG
>CAZVDN010000119.1:2568-5948 GCA_964625665.1 uncultured Streptomyces sp.
GCGCGCAGCCGCGCCACGCATCTGATTGGTGCCGAGGGCACGATGAATTCATTGCCGGCGCGGCCGCGTGCCGCCGCCGGTGCTGCATTGTTCGTCGCCGTGCATCACGATTCGATGCAGGAACACCTGCTGTCGACCTGGATGGTTGATGGCGTCGAACGTAAATACGGCGACCGCTTCGAAGGATTTTCGCTGTTCGTGTCGCGCGAGAACGCCGGCTGGAAAAAGGGCCTCGCCTGCGCGTCGGCGATCGGCGCGGCGCTGATCAAGGCCGGGTTCAAACCTTCGCTCTATCACGCCGACCCGAAGGTCGGAGAAAACCGCGCGTTTGCCGACAAGCGCAATGGCGTGCATTATTTCGACCGTCTTGCCGTGTTGCGCAACGCGAACATGCCGGCGCTCTTGTTCGAAGCCGGTGTCATCGTCAATCGCGCCGAGGAAAAGCGCATGGCCGACCCGGCGGTGCGCAAACGCATCGCCGCGGCGGTCAGTGATGGAATCGAGAGGTGCATGCCATGAAGAAGACGCAGTTATTGATGACGATCCCGGTCCTGATGATGGCGGCTGGCGCAGCTGTTGCACAGACTTATCCGAGCAAGACCGTGCGTTTCATCGTGCCCTATACGCCGGGCGGTGCTGCCGACATTCTGGCGCGCGCGGTCGGCGCCAAACTGACCGAGGCCTGGGGGCAATCGGTGGTGGTGGAAAACCGCGCCGGTGCGGGCACCAATCTCGGCAGCGAAATCGCAGCCAAATCGCCCAACGACGGCTATGTGTTGTTCATGCCGACCATCGCCAATGCGATCAACCCGACCTTGTATCCGAAACTCAACTACGATCCGCTGAAGGATTTTGCCTACGTCACCAACATCGCCAAGGTGCCGGGCATCGTCGTTGTTCATCCGAGCGTGCCGGCGAAGAATGCGAAAGAGCTGATTGCGCTGGCCAAGGCACATCCGAACCAGCTGCGCCACGGTTCGACCGGCAGCGGCAGTCCGCACCATCTGGCGGCCGAGCTGTTCAAGACCATGGCCGGCGTGAAGATGATCCATATTCCCTACAAGGGCGCGTCACCCGCATTGGTCGATGTGGTGGCCGGCCACATCGAAGTGTATTTCGGCGCGATGGTGTCGGTGATTCCGCATGTCAAAAGCAACCGGCTGCGCGCGCTTGGCGTCACCAGCATGAAACGCACGCAGGCCGCGCCCGAAATTCCGACGCTCGACGAGCAAGGCATGAAGGGCTTCGAAACCGGCTCCTGGTTCGGTGTAGCGCTGCCGGCCGGCGCGCCGCGCGAGATCATCAACAAGCTGCACGCCGAAGTGGTGCGCATCATCAGGTTGCCCGAGGTCACCGAGCGCATAGCTTCGGAGGGCGCGGATTTTGTCGGCAATACGCCGGAGGAATACACCGCCTTTGTGCGTGACGAAATCGCCAAGTGGGGCAAGGTGGTGAAGATGTCCGGCGCGAAAGTGGATTGAATTTGATGCGTGAGGTGAAAAGCGTGAAGTGCGGGCGAGTGAAACTATTTGCGGCTGTGCTGGCAGGCCTGTTCGCCTGCGCCGCCGGTGCGCAAAGTTATCCGACGAAACCGGTGCGCCTCGTGGTCGGCTTTCCGCCCGGCGGCGCGGCCGACATTCTGGCGAGGATTTCGGCGCAGCAAATGTCGCTGGCGCTGAAAGAGCAGGTCGTCGTCGATAACCGTGGCGGTGCCGGCGGTCTGGTGGCGACGGAAATCACCGCGCGCGCCGTACCCGACGGTTACACACTTCTCTTTACGTCGATTCCGCATGTGATCAATCCGTACCTTTACCGCAAGGTCGGTTACGACGCGGTGAAGGACTTTGATGCGGTGATCCAGTTTGTTGCGGTGCCGCTGATGCTGGCATCGACCAATACTTTTCCCGCGCACAGCGTCAGGGAACTGGTGGCGCTGGCGAAAGCGAAGCCCGGTGAAATCAACTACGCCTCGGCCGGATCCGGTTCGTCGAGCCACCTTGCCATGGAATTGTTCAGGTCGATGGCCGGCGTGCAACTGAACCACATTCCCTACAAGGGCACCGGCCCGCTGATTACCGACCTCATTGCAGGACAGGTGAGCGTGACGATCGCCAGTGCGGTGCCGTTGATTCCGCAGGTGCGCGCCGGCAAATTGCGCGGCCTAGCCGTCACCGGCAACAAACGCGCCGGCGCGTTGCCGGAAATGCCGACCATCGCCGAAGCGGGTGTGCCCGGTTATGAAGTGGTCAACTGGTTTGGTGTGGTTGCGCCGGCAGGAACGCCGAAGGCGGTCGTCACGCGCATCAACGCTGATCTGAACAAGGCGCTGGCGACCCGCGCATTGATCGACAGCCTGCATGCACAGGGCGCCGATCCCGCCGGCGGCAGCGTCGCCGAGTTCGCGGCGATGATCCGCCGCGACCTGGTTAAGTGGGAAAAAGTTGTCCGGGAGTCGGGCGCTCGGGTGGATTGAACGGGTTTATTCGCCCTTGATGTTTGCCATGCGCACCACGGCGCCCCATTTGTCGATTTCCGCCTTGATGTAAGCGCCGAGTTCTTCCGGGGTGCTCGGCGTCGGCACTGTGCCTTCCTTCAGCAACTGGTCCGAAACTTCCTTCATGCGGATGGAGGCGACGGTTTCCTTGTTCAGGCGTGCGACGATTTCCTTCGGTGTGCCGGCGGGGGCCAGCATGCCGCCCCAGGCGTAGGCTTCATAGCCTTTCAGACCGCTTTCGGAAATGGTCGGAAATTCCGGCAGCGAAGGCACGCGCTCCGCATTGCCGACCCCCAGCGCGCGCAGTTTGCCGATGCGTACATGCGGCAGCACCGTCGGAATGCTGCTGAAGGTGAGCTGCACTTCGCCGGACAGCAAGGCAATCCCTGCAGGCGCCGTTCCTTTGTAAGGTACTGCAAGAATTTTCGCCTTCGCCATCGAGTTGAACAGTTCGCCGGCGAGGTGGCCGGAATTGCCGGCACCCGGGTGCGAGTAGGAAAGCTGCTCGGGATTTTTGCGCGCCAGTGCGATCAGTTCCGGCACTGATTTCACCGGCAGCGAAGGATGCACGACCAGCAACAGCGGAAAATTGACTACGCCGCTGATCGGTGCGAAGTCCTTCGTCGAGTCGTAGGGCAGTTTCGGATAAATGCTCGGATTGATCGACAGCGGCCCCTGCGAGGCGACGGCGAGCGTGTAGCCGTCGGGCGGTGCGAGTTTGAGAATTTCCAGGCCGACGATGCCGTTTGCACCCGGGCGGTTGTCGATGACCACTTGCTGACCCAGGCGCTCGGCGAGTTGCTTGCCGACCACGCGCGCAGCGAAATCGACGCCGCCGCCCGGAGGGAAGGGCACGATCATGCGAATTTGCTTGACGGGATAGGTC
>CAZVDN010000119.1:6035-9470 GCA_964625665.1 uncultured Streptomyces sp.
TGCGGCGACTGCCAGCGCGGCCAGCAGTGAATGTCCGATGGATTTTTTCATGTTCTCCTCCGAGTGTTTTTCTGCCGTGAAGGTCGCTGAATTGGCGTTTCTTGTCAACAGCGGCGCGCCGTTATGGTGCGTGTGTTGACGCAAATAAATGCTCCCTGCAGGGGCCGCGGGGGCGATGTTTGGAGTGGCGGCAAGGATTCGCCTGATGCGCTAAAATCACATTTTTCCGGAGGACATTGCCAACATGTTTAGCTTTCAGCTTTCAGCCGATCAGCAGGAATTCAGGGATACCGTCAGGGATTTCGTCACGCGCGAAGTCAAACCCGTTGCCAACCACCCCGACCGCCTGCAGGCCGAGGACATGCATTTTGTGCCGGCCATTCTCGAGCAGGCCTCGCAGATGGGGCTGCGCACCTTCGCCCTGTCAGAAGCGCTGGGCGGTGCCGGTGCAGATACCCTGACCGCGTGCGTGGTGGCTGAAGAGCTCGCCGCCGGCGACATCGGTTTTGCGGCCACGCTGGCGCGCACCTCCGAACTCGGTCACGTGCTGTTTGATCTGGCGATGAACGACGCGCAGCGCAAACAGTTTCTCGACAAATTCCTTTCGGACGACAGCTTTCATCTGGCCTACGCCGGCTGCGACCGCGAAGGCGACGACGGCGGCTGGAACTACTACCGCAATGACAAATCCGAGGTCGAGATTCCGGTGGTTGCGGCTGCAAAGGGCAGCGA
Organism: uncultured Streptomyces sp.; assembly: GCA_964625665.1. Classification (GTDB taxonomy): domain Bacteria; phylum Pseudomonadota; class Gammaproteobacteria; order Burkholderiales; family SG8-41; genus PALSA-1004. The sequence goes on from CAZVDN010000119.1 coordinate 6,768, forward strand.
CCTCGTGCTCAACGGTGCCTACAAGTTTGTGGCGAACGCGCCGCTGGCGAAGCTGATTGCAGTGCAGGTCAAAACCGATGCCAAGGCGAGCGGACTGAACAGCGCTGCCATTGTGCTGGTGCCCGCAGGAACGGCCGGCATGTCGGTCAAGGAACCGGGCAAGGTCGAAACCGATGCGAACGGCGAAGACACCTATCGCTGGTTCCACGGCACCGGCGGTTCGGTGACTTTCAAGGATTGCAAAGTGCCTGCGGCCAATGTGCTGGCCGGCCGTACCCAGTTGTTCGGTGCCGCTGCGGCAGCCGGCTGCGGCAGCCCGCTCGAACAGGCGCTCAACGTCGGCCTCGGCCGTGCAGCCTACGAATCGGCCGTCGATTACGCCAAGATCCGCGTGCAGGGCGGTCGTCCGATCATCGAGCATCAGGCCGTCGGCAACATTCTGGCCGAGATTGCCATCCGTCTCGAAACTTCGCGCAACCTGGTTTGGAAGGCTGCCTACGCCGCCGACCATGCGGCCGAATACGCCGGCATCTCGGAACTGCCGCTGCAGATCATGGCCAAGGCCTATGTGTCGCACGCGGTCCACGAGGCCGCGCTGCTGGCCGCCGAATGCTTTGGCGCCATGGGCGTGATGAAAGACATGCCGCAACCGCACTATGTGCACAACGCGCTGGTCTTTGTGCATTCGGATACCAGCAACTCGACCGCCAAGCTGCGCGTCGCGGAAGCGATTGCCGAATTCAAGCGCGGTTAATTACAGCAGCAACCGAAACCTTATTCAGGAGCAGTAATGGATTTTTCGTTGACCGAAGAACAGCGCGCATGGCAGATGAAGGCGCGCCAATTTGCCGAAGAGGAAATTCGCCCGATTTCGCTGAAGCGCGAGCAGATTGCCGATCCCAAACTCACCTGGGACTGGGAAATCATCAAGAAGGGCTCCAAGCTGGGCTTTCGCACGCTGGCGGTGCCCAAGGAGTGGGGCGGTCATGGCGCCGATTTCATTTCGCAGGCGCTGGTAATGGCCGAACTGTCGGCCGCGGATTGCGCGATCGGCAAGGCCTTCAGCCAGAACTGGAAGTGGAGCCATCTGATTTCGTCGGTGTGTACGGACGACCAGAAGAAGCGCTTTCTGACGAAGTTCCTGGAGGACGACACCTTCGTCATGGGCAAGGGCATCACCGAACCGAACGCCGGCGGCGACAACCGCCTGCCGCCGCCGGATTTCCCGAAATCGGGTTTCCGCCTGCGCGCCGAGCGCAAGGGCGATGAATGGATTCTGAACGGCGAAAAATGTTTCATCGCCAACGGCGGCGTCGGCAAGCTGTTCTTCCTTGATGCGCGTACCGACCCGAACGTCGGGATCAAGAACGGCACCACCATGTTCATGGTGCCTGCTGACACGCCGGGCTTCCGCTTCGGAAAACAGTTCAACAAGGCGGGCTGGCGTTTCTACATGAACGCCGAGTTGATTTTCGAAAACGCGCGCGTTCCTGACGCCAACCGCGTCGGTGAAGTCAACGGCGGCGTGAAGAAGGGCACCGACGACACAACCGGCGGCGATCTTTTCGGCGATCTCGAGTTGGCCGCACATGCGCTGGGCACCTGCGACAACGCCTGCCGCATGGCGATGCATCACTGCAAGACCGCGATGAAAGGCGGCAAAACGCTGACCGACCAGCAATGGGTGCAGTTGAAGCTGAACCGCATGTTCATGCTGACCGAAGCGCTGCGCTCCTTCGTCATGCGCATTGCATGGGAGCACGATGCCAAGGTGCATACGCAGAACCCGGGCCTGGCGATGAACTTCTCCTGCGACACGATTCAGGATGTGACGCGCCTGGCGGTCGAGTTGATGGGCGGCGCCAACGGCCGCATGAATGCCGCTGCCGACAAGGTCGCGCGTGACGCCATCGTCTGGACCCACCTCGGCGGCGACTCGGTGCTGCGCATGCGCTATGCGCGGCGCATTATCGCGGCGTCCAAATAACAGCGACACCAACGGGAGCAGGGCAGTGCTGAAGATCGGAATTCTGCTGGGCGACGACATCGGACCGGAAGTCGTGCCCGAATGCGTGAAAGTGATGAAGGCGGCGGCCGCCAAGGCCGGGCTGGATGTGCACTGGCAGGATTTTCCGATCGGACGCCGCGGCCACGAGATGCATGGCCACACCATGCCGCAGCAGACCGTGGACGGGCTGAAGGACTTCGACGGCTGGATCATGGGGCCGATCGGCCACGGCTCCTATCCGCGCAACGACCCGACCTGGATCATGCCGCCGATGCGCAAGAAGTTCGACCAGTTCGCCAGCATCAAGCCGGTGAAGTCTTACGAGAACATCAAGTCGATCCACAAGAACGTCGATATCGTGTTCCTGCGCGAAGTGACCGAGGGCATGCAGTCCAGCGATACGATTGTCGCCGGCAACGGCGAGTTCCGCCCCAACGACGAAATCTCGATCGGCACGCGCGTGACCACGCGCAAGGGCGCCAATCGCGTGGCCCGCGAAGCCTTTGAAATCGCGCGCACGCGCAAAATGAAACTCGTTACCAGCGTGCACAAGGAACCGGTCTACCGGCTGGTCTGCGGCATGTTTGCCGAAGAGTGCCGCAAGGTGGCGAAAGAGTATCCGGATTGCAAATTCAATGAAGTGCTGGTCGACGGCTTTGCCATGAAAGTGGTGATGAACCCGCACCAGTTCGATG
>CAZVDN010000120.1:0-477 GCA_964625665.1 uncultured Streptomyces sp.
GCAAGGGCGCCTGATCAGGCCGTCAGCTGTTTGACGATCTGTTCGACGTAGCGTTCGGTCAGCGCGCGCATCTCATCGACGCTGAGATTGCTGATCGGATGCGGCATTTCGATGTAGGGGTGGCCGTCCATGCCCTTGGCGCGGAACTGGAACACGGCGGCGTTTTTAAACGCGGCGGTGATGATGGTGGTCGCCGGGATGCCGCGTTTTTCGAATTCGATGGTGTCGTGCACACTGCACAACGTGCATGACCCTCATCCGCCGACGGCGGCGACCGCCACCTGCGCTTCCTTCGCCATTTCATTGATCAGGGATTCAGCGGCCGGCTTCGAATAATGTTCCTTGCGGCGGATGATGACCTTCGCCGCGCCGTAGCGTTCGCGCAGCGCAGTGGCGACGGTTTCTAGAATGACGTCGCCCTGTTCCTTGGTGTTGTCGAGCAGCGCCAAGAACGACACGTCGAACCCGTCCGCTTGG
>CAZVDN010000120.1:487-2627 GCA_964625665.1 uncultured Streptomyces sp.
AGGTCTATCGGGCGCGCGGCCGGCAGGATGGTGGCTTTGCCGCCGCCGGCGGTCGGATCGATAAACGGAAGTGCGTTTGCCATGAAAGTTCCTTCGCGTTAAGCGGTTGTGTATTTGCCGTGCACGGCGCGGCTGCCGCCGCCCCAGCCGTGACAGACCGCGGTGAGCGGGCCCCAGCCGCCGGCGACGATCAGATGCAGGTCGCGCGGGTCCTTGATCACCGGCACCATGGCGCTGTCGTTGTCCGGATCGACATTGATTTTCAGCGCGCGCTCGCGCCGCCAGTTGCCGCCGCGCTTGAGGTCGCCGACTGCGCGCTGCGCGAGGGCGATCAGCCGCGCGTGCACATCGGTGCGTGAAAGGCCGGCGCGCGCACAGATCGTCGCCTGCTCGGGGCCCAGTGCCACCACCATGTCGGAGCGCACGTGCATGTTCCATGAACTCATCGCCGCCATCGAATCGGCAATGCCGGTCAGCAGGCGTTCAGGTTCCTGGCTCACATCGTCGTAACAAAGACGCGGGCTTTCGACCATCGCGCAGGTGATCACATCGTCGTCTGCCGCGTAACCGCGCGACACGGTGAGCGTTTCCCACGGGCTGCGTTCAGTATTTTCGGTGAGACAGGCGGTGTAGCGCAGAGGGGTTGAAAACACCGTCGCCGAGCCGACACCGGGAATGCCGCCGCCGAGATTGAGCAGCATCAGGCGGATCGCGCGCCCGATCGAGGCGTTGGCGCGAAAGCCCGGGCCGAAGCAGCCGTTGCTGCCGTGCAGGCCGATTTTCTGCGCGTAGGGACCGTTGACGATCATCAGCGGGGCGACGCCGTGCATGGTGCCCTGCACGCCGTTCAAATTGAATTCCTCGCGCAGCATGATGCTGAGCCCGCCCAACACAACGGGCAGGTATTCCGGTTTGCAGCCGGCCATCAGGGCGTGGATTGCCACCGTGCGCACGGTGGCCGGTTCCATCGCCGGCGGCACGAGGCCGACGAGTTCATCGGGCGCGCGCGTGGTGCCAGTGAGCATGCGCGCGACGCGTTCCTCGGTCGGCGTGACCACCGGCAAACCGTCGGACCAGTGTTTGTCGAGAAAAAATTCGAATTCGTCTACCGTGTCGTTCAATTCCACACCTGTTGTCTATGCGCGGCCATACGCGGGCGCCGGTTCAGCGCCGTCGCGGCGATGTTATTGGAGTGTATTCCAGACCCAATGCGCCGCGTTGAACAGCGTGCGGTCGGCGTTGCGCTTCGCAATCAGCTGCGCGCCGATCGGCAGGCCGTGCGGGCCTTTGTAGAGCGGCAGTGTCATCGCCGGCACATGCGTTGAAGTCCAGATCAGGCACAGCGCTGCATTGCCGGTGGCGTTGAGGCCGACCGGTGCTTCGCCTGAAGCCGGCGCGGTGAGCAGCACGTCGTATTTGTCGAACACCGGGTCGAGCAGCGCGCGGCAGTGCGCCAGCAGATCGCGCGCGTCGCGGTACTGCTCGAACGGGCAGGACAGCCCGTCTTTCAGGCGGTTGTTGCGCAGCGTTTCGCTGATCAGGTCCCAGTGGTTTTCGACTTCCCAGCTGAAGTTGCGCGAGAACTCGAAGCTCGACACCCAGCGATGCGCCTGCTCGACGCCCTTGAAGTCCGCGTGCAGCTCGACCTCTTCGACCTGCGCGCCGGCCCGCAGCAGATCCTGCGCCGTGCCTTCGATCAGTTTTTGCGTGTGCGGTTCGAGTTGCGGCCAGAAGTGCGTGCGGCAGAAGCCGACGCGCAGCGGCCTGACAGGATCGACCACGGCGACCGGCGCCGAGCGCGTCAGCACATCGCGATAGAGCGCGATGTCTTCGACCGAATGCGCCCCAGTGTGTCGGGCGAGCCGGCAGCTTCTTTCACGCCGGTGCAGCGCAGATCGCCGTGCGTCGGGCGGTAGCCGAAGGTGCCGCAGAAGGACGCGGGACGGATCGTTGATGCAGTCGTTTGCGTGCCGATGGCAAGCGGCACCATGTGATCGCCGACCGCGGCGGCCGAGCCGCTTGACGAGCCACCGGGCGTGCGCGTGAAATCGAAGGGGTTGTGCGTCTTGCCCGGATGGCGGTTGGCGAATTCGGTGGTGACGGTTTTGCCCAGCAGAATGGCGCCGGCCTTGCGCGACAG
>CAZVDN010000120.1:2637-7505 GCA_964625665.1 uncultured Streptomyces sp.
TCGGGCGGTGGCCTTTGTAAATCGGCGAGCCCATCTGTGTCGGCATGTCGCAGGTGTCGATGATGTCCTTGATGCCGAAGGGCACGCCGGCGAGCGGCCCGCTGACGCCGGCGGCGTCGAGCGCGCGTGCTTTGGCGATGACCTGATCGGGATTGAGATACTCCCAGGCCATCACCTCGGCTTCGCGCGCAGCGATGCGCTCGAGGAAGGCGCGCACGACGGCTTCGCAGGTGAGCGTGCGCGCATTGACGGCCGCAGCGATTGCGCTTGCGGTCAGGTTCACTATTGGTGCGCCTGCATGTGCAGACGCACCGGGTTTGTGCGCTTTATTTGTCATGTTCTTTGTCCGTTTTGAATTACCTGCAGTGTATCATCGGTACGAACAATTTCCCTCTGGAGCGGACATGCGAATTGCAATGATTACAGGTATCGCGTTTTGTACAGCGTTACCGTTTGCCGCGGTGCAGGCGCAATCCGTAAAAGATTATCCGAAGCGGCCGATCCGCATCATCATCACCGTGGCACCGGGCGGCGGCTCCGACATTACCGCGCGGATGATCGCGCAGAAACTCACCGAGGCCTGGGGCCAGCAGGCGATTGTCGACAATCGGCCCGGCGGAAACGGCGTGGTCGGTATGGAGATTGCTGCCCATGCGAATCCCGATGGCCACACGCTGTTGCTCGGCACCATCGGCCCGGTGGCTGTCAATCCGAGCCTCTATGCGAAGCTCTCGTACGATCCGGCCAACGGCTATGCGCCGGTGGCGCGCGCGGTATCGGCGCTGAATGTGCTGGTGGTGCATCCCTCATTGCCGGTCAATTCGGTGAAAGAACTTGTCAATTATGCGAAGGCCAATCCCGGCAAACTCAACTTCGGTTCATCCGGTGTGGGTTTCGCCGATCATCTGGCCGGTGAACTGTTCAACACGATGGCCGGTGTAAAGATGGCGCACGTGCCGTACAAGGGCGGCGCGCCGGCGATGATTGACCTCGTCAGCGGCAACGTGCAGTTGATTTTTGCCACCATGTCGACGTCGCTGGTGCAGATCAAGGCCAACCGCATCCGCCCGCTGGCGGTGACTTCCTCCAAACGCATCGACCAGTTTGCCGATTTGCCCACTGTCGCCGAGGCGGGCGTCCCGGGCTTCGCGGTGGACAACTGGTACGGCGTGCTGGCACCGCTCGGCACACCGAAAGAAATCGTCGGCCGGCTGCACGCCGAAATCAACCGTGCACTTGGCATGAGTGATGTGAAAGAGCGCCTCGCGGGCCTGGGCATTTTCCCGTTTACCACGCCGACGCCCGAAGCCTTCGGCGACTACATCAAAGCCGAAATCGCCAAATACGCACAGGTGGTCAAGGCGGCGGGCGTGCGGCTCGACTGAGCGTCACCCGCGGGTGGCGTTAGCGCGCCGACAGCGCCAGTTCCATGGCGATGTTTTTCGCGTCCGGGTTGTTGAGCGGATCGCCGGTGGTGAGCGCGACGCGTGCCATGTCGATGCCGGCGGCCATCAGCGCCTCGCCGATCGCTGCAGCGCGTTTGCGCGCAAGTTCGCTGAGCGCATCGGCAGGCAGCGGCTGCGAACTGACCAGCCGGCTGCCCAGCGCGCGGTAGAAATCGCCGGTGTCGGCGACACGCGGCTCTCCGCTGGCGAAGCGGCCGATCCGTTCGAGCGAACTCATTGCCTGTTGTGCCTTGCCGCCGTCGGCGGCCTGCGCCTTGGCCTCGGCCTCGGCGCGTAGCTTGTCGAGTTCGTCTTTCGAAAAGCGCTCGGCGAACAGTTCGCGCACCGCGGTGCGCGTGCGGCGGTCATCGATGGAGAGCGGGCCCGGCGGATCTTCCGCGGTAATGTCGAGGCCCGCGCGTTTGGCCAGCTCCTGGCGCAGAGCGCCGCGTTTCAACGCACGCGCATCGAGTTCGACGTCATAACGGGCCGGCACCGTCAATTTGACCTCGGGGCGTTTTGCCAGCGCCTGCACGATCCTGCCGAGCTTTTCGCGTTCCGGCGGCAATACGCGTGCCGAACCCGGATCAAAAGTAATGTTGCTGAATTCAGCCTGATTGGCGCCGGAGAACAGGGCCGCGAGCAATTTGAACGGCGCGGCAAAAATGCCGGAGATCAGGTTGCCGAGCGCCTTGCCGATGATCGCGCTGTAATCGAATTTCGGATCGTCGAGATTGCCCGTGACCGGCAGCGCCAGATCGATTTTGCCGTCGCTGTCCTTGAGCAGCGCGATGGCCAGTTCCAGCGGCAGGTTGAGCGCGCCCGGCGTATCGACTTTTTCGCCGAGCGTGAACTGTTCGAGCAGGATTTTGTTGTCGCCTTCGATCAGGTTGTTGCGCACGCGATAGTTCAGATCGAGCGACATGCGGCCGGAAGCGATTTTGTAGCCGGCGAAGCGCACGGCATAGGGCGTGACCTTGGCGACGTCGAGATTGCGGAACTCGACGCGCGCGGTGCTGCGGTCGCGCGGCAGAAAGGGGTTGAGCGAGCCGGTGACCTTGGCGTAGCCGAACTCATCGACGCGCCCTTCGAGCGCCACCTGGCTGCGCGAACCGCGGTCGCTCGAGATGCCGTTTACCGTGCCGTTGAATTCGCGGATGCTGGTGGCGAAGCCGCCGCCGAGGCTGTCGTCGGAGAAATCGAGCACGCCCTGTTTGATGTCGATGCGGCGGATCTGGATCGCCACGCCGTCTTCTTCATCGTCGCCGGTCGCGGCCGGTGCAGTGGCAGGGGTTGCCGCCGCGGTGTTGGCGGAGGTTGCAGCGCCTGCGGCCGGCGCGGTTTCGGCTGACGCAGGCGCGGCCGCTGTGTCGTCTTTTTTCAAGGCGCGCCGGAAATTGCTGGTCTGATCGGCGGCGATCGCGTACTTGCCGCCCGGTTCCTGCCAGTGGATGGCGTCGATGCGCACCTGCGTCGGCGCGACCTGTGCGTGCAGCGTCGTCGTTGCCAGCGATTTCCAGCCGATCAGCGGCACGCCGGTCTGATCGTTGATCTGCACGTTGTTGACGCTTACACCGCCGTCGTAGCTCAATGCGGCTTTTTTCTGGCCGGTCTTCAACGCGCCGGAAAATGCGATTTCGCCGCCGGTCAGCGTGGCATTGGCGTAACGGGCGATCAGCGGTTGCAACGGCGACAGCGCGATGGCGCTGCCGCTGACCTGCGCATCAACCGCGCCGCCGCCGGCGAGTTTGCCGCGCGTGGTCAGCATGCCGCCGCTGACGATGGCCGCGGAAATTTCGAACGGCACCGGTTTTGCAAAGTCGCCGGTGAGGTCGCTGAGTTTGACCGCGATGTCCTTGAGTGCCGGGGCAAGTCCGGTGACGCGATCATCGAATGCGATCGTGCCGGCCGACAGTGCGATGTTCGCAATCGCGATCTGCCATGGTGCGGCGGCCGGATCTGCTGCGCGCGGCACCAGCAGGCCGGCCAGATCGATGGCGCCGCTTTCATCGCGTTGCGCCTTGAGTTCGGGCGCGTCGATACTGATGGTGCCGATACTGACGGAACGCGCCGCCGGATCGAGCGCAATGTCATCAACCGACAGCGTCGCCAGCTTGAAGGCCGGCGCCGCGGCGCCATTGGCGGTCAGCGCGAAGGATTCGATGCCGAGCTTGCCGCCGTGGATTTCGAGTTTCGGTTTGCCTGCCGACATGGCGAAGCGGTAGGGTAGTTCGAGGTTGATGCGGCCGTCGGTGATCGCGGCGTTGATGAAATCCTTCACGAAGGGCTGCAGTTCGGGCAGGGCGCTGTGCTCGAAGGCGAGCGTGCCGGCGGCGGCCAGCGGCGAGAGCGAAGCCTCGCCCTTCCATTTGAGCGTGGCGCCGCCCGGCGTGCGCGCGCTCAGGTCGTACGGCCCTTTTTTCTCGCCGTAGGTCGATAGCGATGACAATTTGATGGCGAGATCGGCGAAGGTGTTTTTATAGCCGGTGCGCTGGTCTTCGAAGGCAATGACGCCGTGTTCGAGATGCAGTTCATGAATGGTGATCCGCGGCAACGGTGCCGGCTTCGCATCGGTTGGCTTTGCCGCGGCCGGTTCGCCGGCCAGTGCAGCGAGATTCAGGCGGCCGTCGGCGGCGATGCCGATATGCAGCGAAGGCGCATCGAGACGGATTTCGCCAAACACGATCGCGCGATGCAACAGGGCGCGCCATTCAAGATCGACCAGCGCGTGTTTGAACGACACCAGCGGTTGGCCGTCGTGTTCCTTGAGCGAAAAATTCCTCGCTTCCAGCGTCAGCGTGAACGGGTTGAATTTGATCTCGTCGACCTGCGCCTTGCGGTGCAGCTTTTCTTCGACCAGCCGCGGCAGTTCGCGTTGCGCATACCAGGGCAGGAGCAGAAAGCCGCCGACAGCATAAAGCACGGCGAGCAGCGCCACCGCCAGCGCAGCGGAGATCACGAGTTTGCGCGGCACTTGCAGCAATCGGCTGGCGGTCGGTGTGGCGGCGGGATTTTCCATGTCGGGAATTTTAGCCTGTCCGTCGTTTAACGCGGCAAACGGTAAATCGGCTTACGGCGGCTAACGCGCCAGCGTCACGATGGCGAGCCCGAGTGCCAACAACAGCATGCCGGTGATTTCGCGCGGTGCGATTTTTTCGCGGAAGAAACGGCGCGAAACCAGATAAACAAAAACCAGCTCGATTAACCCCAGCGTGCGCACGTGCGCGATCGGTTCGATGGCCACCGCGGTAAACCAGCCGCCCGAGGCCAGCGCGCCCATGAAGCCGGCAAACAGCGAAGGACGCCATTCGCGGGCGACCAGCCGCAGCGTTCCGCACCGGCGCGCCAGCAACCAGCCGCCCAGCAGCAGCGTTTGCAGAAACTGCGCGCTGGCGAGTATGACGGCGGCGGCCATTGCGAAAT
>CAZVDN010000120.1:7515-9450 GCA_964625665.1 uncultured Streptomyces sp.
GAAGGCGAAGTTGGCGCCGCAGGCGATGCCGAGCAAGGCGCTGCGCGTGGTCCAGCCGGTGAGAAGGGCGCGGATCGGGTGCTGCGGGTCGGCCGGCGACAACAGCATGACGCCGAGCGTGCCGACGCCGATGGCGAGCATCACGGTCGGCGCCACCGCTTCGCCGAGCAGTGCGAACGCAAACACCGCGGCCAGCATCGTGTCGGTTTTCGAATAGGCAATGCCGAGCGCGAAATTGCGTTCTTCCATCACCTGCAGGAGCAGCGCGGTGGCGGTGAGCTGGGTGACGGCGCCGCAGACGATCCATGCCGCCAGCGCGGAGTCGACCGGCGGCAGTGCGAAACCGCCCCAGGCGCCGACGGCGACCAGCCAGGCCAGCGCGAACGGCAGCCCGTAGAGGAAGCGCACCAGCGTTGCGCCAAGCGTGCCGAGAGTTGCCGTCAGCTGGCGCTGCGCTGCATTGCGAAAGGTCTGCGCGAGGGCCGCGCCGATGGTCAGCGCGATCCACAGCCAGGACGGTGCGGTAGCGTTCAACCGCGGCCGACGAAGGGCATCTTGGTGGCCATGATGGTCATGAACTGGATGTTCACATCGAGCGGCAGCCCGGCCATGTGCACCACGGCGTCGGCGACGCGATTGACGTCCATCATCGCCTCGACCTTGACCGTGCCGTCGGCCTGCTTGACGCCGGTGGACATGCGTTTGGCGAGTTCGGTCAGCGCATTGCCGATGTCAATCTGGCTGCAGGCGATGTCGTACTTGCGGCCGTCGAGCGAAATTGATTTGGTCAGGCCCGTCACCGCGTGTTTGGTCGAGGTGTAGGGCGCTGAGTCAGGCCGCGGCGCGTGCGCCGAAATCGAACCGTTGTTGATGATGCGGCCGCCGCGCGGGTCCTGGTCTTTCATCATGCGATAGGCGGCCTGCGCGCAGAGAAACATGCCGGTGAGATTGACGTCCACCACCGATTGCCATTTTTCATAGGTCAGGTCTTCGAACAGGATGCCCGGCGCATTGGCGCCGGCGTTGTTGAAGAGCACATCGATGCGGCCGAAGGTGTCGCGCGTTTTTGCAAACAGGGCGTTGACCGCGTCGGGTTTGGCAACGTCGGTGGGCAGCGGCAGCGCGCGCGCACCGGCGCCCGATTCAGCGGCGGTTTTTTCCAGCATGTCGGCGCGGCGGCCGGCGAGGGCAACGCAATAGCCGGCCTTGAGCAGCGCGAGTGCGGCGGCCTTGCCGATGCCGCTGCCCGCGCCGGTGACGACGGCGACTTTGTTCGGTGTGCTCATGAGGGTTCCATGGATGACGTTGGCGAAGCGCACATGATACTCCGGCGCTGCGCGCGCCCGGTTTGTCTTGTCGATGATGATGCGGTAGCCTTCAGGCCGGCCCGCAGCGATGCCGGGTTTTTCAATGATGCATGGAGTGTCAGCAAATGTCCGGCAGTTTTGATTACATTGTGATCGGCGCAGGTGTGGCCGGTTGCGTGACCGCGAGCCGTTTGTCCGAACGCTCGGCCAATTCTGTGCTGCTGCTGGAGGCCGGCCGCGATTTCGCGCCGGGCAGCGAACCGGCCGATGTGCGCGACAACTATCCGTCGTCCTATTACAACAAGTCTTATGTCTGGCCCGAACTCAAGGCGCACTGGCTGACGGCGAAGGATTCGGCGCCGACCGGATTTCCGCAGGGCCGCGTGATGGGCGGCGGCGGTTCGGTGATGGGCATGGTGGCGCTGCGCGGCACGCCGGCCGACTACGCCGAATGGTCGGAGGCCGGCGCCGCCGGCTGGGACTGGGACGGTGTGCTGCCGTTCTATCGCAAGATGGAAACAGACTGGGATTTCAAAAACGAATTCCACGGCGATGCGGGCCCGATTCCGCTGCGGCGCCTGCCGCGTGACCGCTGGCCGCCGCTGACGCGCACGCTGTATGAATATGC
>CAZVDN010000121.1:0-3726 GCA_964625665.1 uncultured Streptomyces sp.
TAGAGCGCGAGATCGAGCCCCGCCTGCAGGCGCGGCGGAAAAAAGCCGTAGAGCACATCGCCGCGTACATGGCCGTTTTTCGACAGCGTGTAGGCGCCGGCCATCATGAACAACGCGCCGTACATCATGATCATCAGATCAAAGGTCCACGAATGCGGGCTGCCGAGGATGTAACGCGAGAACACCTCCCACGAAATCAGCATCGTCAGGGTCACGATGAGCCAGGCAAATGTCTGTCCGAGCCAGGTGCTCACCCGATCGACCAGTAGCAGCAACTTTTGCATATTCGAATTCCCGGACGAACGCCCGCTAGGGATTCATCCAACGCTAAAAAAAAACCATCCGGGTCATACCCGGATGGTTGTCCTCATCAAACTTCCCCGTGTCCCGATCAGGCTTTTTTCGCGGGAGCGCCCTTGGCGGCGAAGAAGTGGTTGTAGGCCAGCCGCGAGGTCACCATGGTGTCCTGCTGCCAGCGTACGGCGCGTTGCGCGAAAGCGCGTTGCGATTCGTAGATTTTCTTGAAGAGCGGGTTTTCCGCCGACTTCTTCTCGGCAACGCCGTCCCACACTTTCAGTTGCGCCTGCAGCACCGAATCAGGCGTCTTGTAGAACTTCACGCCCTGCTTGGCCTGCATTTCCGCATAGTCGTTGGAATAGCGATCGACCGCCTTCCACGACATGTCGGCCGAGGCGGCCTCCACGGCATAGCCGAGCACCGCCTTGAGGTCGGCCGGCAGCGAGTCGTATTTCTTCTTGTTCCACAGAATCTCGAACTGCTCGCCCGACTGGTGATAGCTCTGCAGCATGCAGACCTTGGATACGTCAGGGAAGCCGAGGATGCGGTCCGAAGAGGCGTTGTTGAACTCCGCCGCGTCGAGCAGGCCGCGGTCCATTGCCGGCACGATTTCTCCGCCGGGCAGCGCATTCACGGCAGCGCCGAGGCCGGTGAAGATATCGACCGAGAGACCGACGGTGCGGTACTTCAGGCCCTTGAGGTCTTCGGGTTTGGTGATCGGCTTCTTGAACCAGCCCAGCGGCTGGGTCGGCATCGGGCCGTAGAGGAACGACTGCACATCAAGGTTGAGGCTCTTGTAGATTTCATCGAGGAAAGCCTTGCCGCCGCCGTAGTAGTGCCAGGCCAGCATCAGGTTGGCATCCATGCCGAAGGCCGGGCCCGAACCCCACAACGCCATCGCGGCGTTTTTGCCGTACCAGTAGGCCGTCACACCGTGGCCGCCATCGAGCGTGCCCTTGGAGACTGCATCGATCAGGTCAAATGCCTTAACCACGGCGCCGGCCGGCAGCACTTCGATCTTGAGGCGGCCGCCCGACATGTCGTTGACCTTCTTCGCGTAATCGAGCGCGTATTCGTGAAAGATGTCTTTCGTCGGCCAAGTCGATTGCCAACGCATCGAAATCGGCGACTGCGCCACCGAAATCATCGGGAAACCGGCGATCGCTGCGCCGGTGGTGGCTGCGGCTGCCCCCGTCAGGAATTTGCGGCGCGAAGCAGCGGGTTTTGCCTGCGGATTTTTCTTCTGATCCTTGCTAACCATGTTGACCTCCAAGAGTGGTGAAACAATGGAACGAACGGCGCTTTTTATTGATTTTTGCGCATCAGCTGCGCATTCTTTTTTTGAAAACCGTCTACCGCACCGTGTCGAACGCAACAACGGGCCGGCATCAAATTAAGCCGGGTAATGCTATACCCCGCCCCTGTCGAAATCAAGCCAACCGCCGCCACACAGCAAAACGCCGTTCCCTTTATTTTCAACGCTCTGCGGCCGCGGCGGCGGGCACCAGTGGGTCACGCTTGTGCGGTTCGTGCGGCGGCCAGCCCAGTGTGGCCATCAGCACCGCAAAACCGACTACATAAGCCAATGCAACATGCCAGCCATGCTTCAACCACAACAATACCGACTTTCCCTCGGGATACAGATTGGTCAGAGCGACACCGGCGGAAGAACCAAACCAGATCATCGATCCGCCGAAACCGACTGCATAGGCAAGGAAACCCCAGTCGTAGCCCCCCTGCTTCAATGCAAGTGCCGTCAACGGGATGTTGTCGAACACCGCCGACAGAAAACCGAGGCCGAGAGCCGAATGCCATGACGCGACGGGCAGTGATTCGACCGGCATCAGTGACGCGCACATCACCAGTGAAAGCAGAAAAACGCTCCCCTTGACGGTTTCCGGCACGATTTCCCAATCCGCGCGGCGCACGCCCGCACTGAGCAATATGGCAATCCACACCGCCACACCGATGAACGGAAAGTGATCGGCAAGGTGGGCGTATCGCAGATTCACGACCACATTGGTGGCGATGGCAGCTACAAGGATAAAGCCGACGATCCCGAGCCGCGGCCAGTCAATGTGCACATGCTGATGTTCATGTTTGATGATCGGCGAATAACGCTGCTGCTGCAATGCGGCCGGCACGCCGAACACCAGCAGCGCGACTCCGGCCGCCGCATATGCATGAAAAACATCCGACGGATCGACACCGTCCAGCCACATCATGGTGGTCGTGGTATCACCGACCACGCTGCCCGAACCCCCGGCATTGGATGCCGCGACAATCGCCGCCAGATAGCCGATATGCACCTTGGCCCGAAACAGCGTGTGAGCCATCGCGCCGCCGATCATCGCCGCCGCGATATTGTCGAGGAAGGCCGACAGCACGAACACGATCACCAGCATCCAGAAGGCGCCCTTCCAGTCATGCGGCAAAATGCGCGGCAGCGCGGCAGGCAGATGGCTTTTCTCGAAATGCCGCGCAAGCAGCGCGAACCCCACCAGCAGGCAAAGCAGGTTCACCAGCAGCACCCATTCGTGTTGCATGTGCAGCGCAAAGCCCTGCAAACCGGCGCCCTGCTTGAAACCGGCGACCGAAAACTTGAACACCAGAATTGCCGCCAGACCGCACAGCGCCGTCTGCAATGTGTGGTGATGAAATACGGCTACGCCGATCAGTGTTGCCGCAAACAGCAGAAACTCAACGGGAATTCCGGCAATGGTCATGGCGGCGTCAGTATGAGGTGTACACGATAGGGCCCATGCGCGCCAAGCACCAGCGTCTGCTCGATATCTGCCGTGCGTGACGGACCCGAGATGAAATTCACCGCGCGCGGCATGGCGGTATCGCCGCGCTCGGCGCGCAACAGCGCCCAGGCATCCTCCATCGAGCGCACGATCCGCTGTACCGGCACCACGGCGATATGGGTTTCGGGCAACAGGCTGGTCGCACCCGGTGTCGCCGCGCCGGAGAGCATCATCAGTGTGCCGGTTTCGGCAATCGCGCAAAACGCGCCGGTGATGCCGACGAGATCGTCGCCGCGCGACGCGCGCGCTTCGACGGCAAGCCCCGCCGCCTGCCAGTCAAGCGCCTGCAATTCCGGCCAGCACACTGCCTGCTTCGGCAGGGCGTTGTCAGTCAGGTAACGCGCCACGGCCCGCGGCACATCATC
Source organism: uncultured Streptomyces sp. (assembly GCA_964625665.1). GTDB lineage: Bacteria > Pseudomonadota > Gammaproteobacteria > Burkholderiales > SG8-41 > PALSA-1004. Next base: position 3,470 of record CAZVDN010000121.1, read on the forward strand.
CGCTTGCGCAACACGCTCGACGGTGGTCGACAACGATTGCGCGCGATCGAGAAATCGCGCCAGCGGATCGGCACCGGTATCCGGCTGCGGCCCGCGCGGATGGGCAGCGAGATGCGCGTTGACCCGCGCGACATCCTCGGAAGAGGATGCACTGCCGCGCGCAGCGCGGACGCGTGCAAGGATTGCGTCGCGGGAGTTCAAGGTTCGATCGGCGCCGCAAAGGGCACAGAGTATTGGTAGAACACATTCATTGTGCC
>CAZVDN010000121.1:3736-8318 GCA_964625665.1 uncultured Streptomyces sp.
GGGGCAGCGCGATGCGCGTTGATCTCCGTCCCCTCACCGGGCGACGACGCGCCGCGACCGCTGCGCGCTGCGCGAATGCGGGACAGGATGCTTTCGCGCGCCGGCATATTCAATCAATTCGCACAGCGTGAGGCGTTGACAGGACCTTCACGCTTTTCTCCTCACGCCTGACGCTCAACCCAGCGTCGGCATGTTGAAGCCCTGCGGCACCGCATTGGCGTCAGGCCAGCGCGTGCTGATGACCTTGGCGCGCGTGTAGAAGCGCACGCCTTCCATGCCGTGCACATGCTGATCGCCGAACAGCGAATTGCGCCAGCCGCCGAACGAGTAGAACGCCACCGGCACCGGAATCGGCACGTTGATGCCGACCATGCCGACTTCGATTTCGCGCTCGAATTTGCGCGCCGCACCGCCGGCACGCGTGAAAATCGCCGTGCCATTGGCATAGGGATTCGAATTGATCAGCTTGATCGCATCGTCGAGCGTCTCGACGCGCACCACCACCAGCACCGGGCCGAAAATCTCTTCCTTGTAGACCGACATGTCGGTGCGCACCTTGTCGAGCAGCGTGGCGCCAAGGAAGAAGCCTTCTTCGTAACCCTTGACCTTGTAGCCGCGGCCGTCGAGCACCATTACCGCGCCTTCGGCCGCGCCCTTGTCCACATACGACGAAACCTTGTCGCGGTGCACCTTCGTCACCAGCGGGCCCATGTCCATTTCCTTGCCATCGACCTTGCTGTCGCCCGGGCCGATCTTGAGTGCAGCGGCTTTTTCCTTAAGCTTCGCCACCAGCGGATCAGCAGCCGCACCAACGGCGACAATCGCCGAGATCGACATGCAGCGCTCGCCGGCCGAACCGTAGGCCGCGCCCATCAGCGCATCGGCGGTGAATTCGAGGTCGGTCGGATTGTTCGTCATGTCGGGCAAAATGACCGCATGATTTTTTGCGCCGCCGAGCGCCTGCACGCGTTTGCCGTTCTTCGATGCCGTCTCGTAAATATATTTGGCAATCGGCGTCGAACCGACAAAGGAAATACCCTTGATGCCCGGATGATTGAGCAGACCATCCACCGCCTCCTTGTCACCGTGCACGACGTTGAACACGCCGTCGGGCAGGCCCGCCTCCTTCAGAAGTTCGGCCATTTTCATCGACGCCGACGGCACCTTTTCCGACGGCTTCAGAATGAAGGTGTTGCCGCAGGCCAGCGCCACCGGGAACATCCAGAGCGGCACCATTACCGGAAAGTTGAACGGCGTAATGCCGGCGCAGACGCCGATCGGCTGGCGGATCGAATGGCAATCAACGCCGGTGCCGATTTCTTCGCTGTATTCGCCCTTGATCAGGTGCGGGATGCCCATGGCGAATTCGACGACTTCGATCCCGCGCTGCACCGAGCCGGCGGCATCGGCCAGCGTTTTGCCGTGTTCCTGTGTCACGAGTTGCGCGAGTTCGGCGCGGTTGGCTTCGAGCAGTTCGCGGAACTTCATCAGCACGCGCGCGCGGCGCAGCACCGGCGCATCGCGCCAGGCCGGCAACGCTTTGGTTGCGGCCTGCACGGCCGCATCGATATCGGCTGCATTGCAGAACGGAATGGTTTTGGTGACCTTGCCGGTCGCCGGATTCATGACTTCGCCGGCGCGCGTGCTGCTGGCGACGCGCGGTTTGCCGTCGATCCACATCGGCACCACGGGCAATTTGTTTTCTGCTGACTGGCTCATCCCCTGCTCCCTGAAATTTTTTCGCAAAGCGCTGATTCTATCAGGCAGCCACCGGCGCTGCCGCGCGCCGCCGTCCGCGGCGGCGCACCGCCCGCCACCGGCAAACCGCTGTGCTAGAGTGCCGGCGCATGGCACTACCGTTCCGAATTTTGCCGCCCCCCACAGCCCGCCGACTGCTGGCGGTTCTGCTGCTCGCGCTCGCCGCCAGTTGCGCCACCTTTACCGATCAGCATACGGCGGAACCGTCGAGCGCCTTCAACCGGCCGCAGGACACCACGCTGGGGCGCGCCTACGCCGCCGCACAGGCAGCACATCCCGAACAATCCGGGTTCCGCCTGCTCAACAACGGGGTCTCGGCACTGATGACACGTGCGGCCATGGCGGATCTGGCCGAACGCGCAATCGATGTTCAGTATTACATCTTCGACAACGACGACGTCGGCCGCTTTCTGCTCGAACGGCTGCTGGCCGCCGCCGAGCGCGGCGTGCGCGTGCGCATCCTGCTCGACGATCACGAACTCAATTTCGAGGACGATTTTCTCGCGCGGCTCGACGCGCATCCGAACATCGAGTTTCGTGTTTTTAATGCCTTTCCGGGCCGCGCCCGCTGGTCGCGCAGCCTGCAACTCATTACGCATCTCGATCGCCTCGGTCGACGCATGCATAACAAGATCTTTTCCGTGGACGGCCAGGCTGCGGTGCTCGGCGGCCGCAATATCAGCAACCGGTATTTCGAAGCACGCTCGGAATCGAACTTCCGCGACGTCGATGTGTTCGCCACCGGCCCGGTGGTCAACGAAGTGTCGCGCCATTTCGACGCGTTCTGGAACAGCAGCATCGTCACGCCGGTAGCAGCCTTCGCCAAAGCGCCGCTGCCGCCGGTCGCGCAACTGTTCGAAGAACTGCGCCGCGGCAACGACCCGCAACTCGGCCCGCAGACCGAATACCGCGAAAGCCTGCCCGAATTCGCGCGCCGCGTGCTCTACGGCACCCCGGACCTGATCTGGGCGCGCGGCAGCGCCATCGCCGAACCGCCGGTCCGTCAGGCGCCGGGCGACGCCAAACCGTCTTCCGTCATCGCCCGCGCGCACGCCATCGAACGCCAGCGCGCGCAGAAGGAAATGACCATGGAGGTCGCCTATTTCGTGCCGGGCGAACGCGGCGTCGAACTGCTGAGCGCGCTCGTGCAGCGCGGCGTGCGTGTGCGCATCCTGACGAATTCACTGGTTTCGAATGACGTGCCGGCCGTGCATGCAGGCTATTCGCGGTATCGCGAAGGCCTGATCCGCGGTGGTATCGAACTGCATGAATACCGCGCCGACGCGCCGCGGCCCGAGCGGGGCGCGCAATTCATGAACCTCGGCCGCTCAACCTCGGCCCTGCATGCCAAGGTCGCGGTATACGATCGCCGCATGGTCTGGATCGGCAGCGCCAATTTCGATCCGCGCTCGCGCCGTCTGAATACCGAGGACGGTCTGATGATCGACAGCCCTGAACTCGCCGGGCGACTGCTCGCCACCATGGAACAGGATTTTTCGCCGCATAACAGCTGGCGCCTGGCGCTTGAATCAACGGCGGACAACCCGCAACCGCGATTGCTGTGGACCGGCACGGTCGACGGCAAGCCGGCACGCCTCACCGCCGAACCGGGCGCGAGTGCCCTGCACCATCTCAAGGTGATGTTCTATTCAATCCTGCCGGGTATGGAAGAACTGCTCTAGGACCTGGCCGCCGCTTTGCGCTGCGCGTAGAGTTCGCGGAAGGTCTTGCCCTGCGCCGCCGGAAAATCGCGCCCCAGCGTCCAGCCGCCGACGAACGGCAGGCGATGAATCATGCGCCCGCGCCCCCCCAACCACGCCAGCACGCGCGCACCGACTGAAGACAACGCCGCATACAACGCCGGATGACGCGCTGCGCGGCCCCACAACCACAGCCCCGCGCGTTCGCGCCACGGCCGCAAGCCCTTTGAAAACTGTTTCTCGCGCAGCTTGCGCATCAAATCGGCCAGCGGAATTTTCACCGGGCACACCACGCCGCACTGGTTGCAGAGTGTGGCCGCGTGCGGCAGATCGAGCGCCTGCTCGAGGCTGCCCAGCGTCGAGGTCAGGATGGAGCCCATCGGCCCCGGATAAACCCAGCCGTAGGCATGGCCGCCGACGCTTTGATAGACCGGGCAATGGTTCATGCAGGCACCGCAACGAATGCAGCGCAGCATGTCCTGCATGTCGGTGCCGAGCAGTTTCGAGCGCCCGCCGTCGAGCAGGATCACATGAAAATGCTGCGGACCGCCCTCGCCCGCTTCGGCGGTACCGCTGGTGATCGATATGTAATTGGTGATCGACTGTCCGGTCGCCGAACGCGGCAGCAGACGCAGCAAGGTCGTCAGGTCCTCGCGCGTCGCCACCACTTTCTCGATGCCGGTGATCGCCACATGCACGCGCGGCAGCGTGGTCGTCATGCGGCCGTTGCCTTCGTTGGTGACGATCACCGTCGAACCGGTTTCGGCAACGACGAAGTTCGCACCCGAGATACCCATGTCGGCGGTCAGAAAATGGCCGCGCAGCTGTTCACGCGCTTCGCGCGTCAGCTCGGCGGGCTCGGTCTTGCGCGGCAGCCGGTGTTTTTCCGCAAACAGATCGGCGATTTCGTCGCGCCCCTTGTGGATCACCGGCGCGATGATGTGCGACGGCGGCTCCTTCGCCAGCTGCAGAATGTATTCGCCGAGATCGGTCTCGACCACCTGCACGCCCGCGCCTTCCAGCGCATCGTTGAGCGAACACTCCTCGCTCACCATCGACTTCGATTTGATGACTTTTTTGACCGCGTAGCGCGCCGCCAGCCCGCAAACAATGCGATTGACGTC
>CAZVDN010000121.1:8328-9436 GCA_964625665.1 uncultured Streptomyces sp.
AACCGTCTCGGCCCAGTGCACCACGGCACCGCCGGCGGTTGCATTGCGTTCGAAGGTTTCCAGATAGACATCGAGATTGGCGAGCGTGCGATTGCGGATTGCCGCCGCCGCATCGCGGATTGCGTCGAAGTTGTCGAGCTCGGGCATGCGGTCGGCCCGGCCCTTGACGAAATTGCCCTGCAGCTTTCTCAGCGCCGCCTGCAACTTGACGTCGGCAAGCTTGGCGCCGGCACGGGCCTTGAACTGGAGAGAGGCGATCTGCATGAATGAATGCTACACGAAATGCCGGGTATGCCGCCGACCCGGCCGAAGCGCCACAGCAGGCCGGATCAGTTCAGCGCCGGGATCTTGAGCATCACCGAGACATCGATATAACGTCCGGTGACCAGTTCTTCATCGGGATGCGGCAGGCGCAAATCGTGCCGGCGCAGCACTTCGTCCAGCGTGCGTCCCGCGCACTGCGCGGACAGAAAGCCCTGCACGGCGGCAGTCAGGGCGTCCAGTGCCTCATGTTTGGTCGGGCCGCTGCAGGTTGTGGACAACAGAAAACAGGACGCCACGAAGGCGCCGTTCTCGCCACGCACCTCGACCGGAACCTTGAAATAAACCTGCAGCGCTTTCAACGAATGCCTCCGTAAGCGACAGACATCGCTGTCCGCTTCATTATATCTAGGCGTTCGAGAAAATGGCTACCGCAATATCAACAATCTGCGGTGATTGGCAACAAGCTTCGCCTGCCTTGCCGCGCGCGCATCAGACCAGTGCGTAACGCGCGACCGCGGCTTCGTTCCAGACCAGCCCGTTGCCCGGCCGCGCCGGCACCACGGCAAAACCGTCGTCCAGCACCAGCGGCTGTTCGACAATGGCGTTGGCCCAATCAACGTATTCGAGCCAATGCGCGGTCGGCGTTGCCGCCAGCAGATGCGCACTGACCTCCGGAAACAGGTGCGAAGACATCGGCATGCGCCGCGTATTCGCCAGTGCCGCCGCCTGCCGCCAGCCGGAAACCCCGCCGATGCGCTCGAGGTCGGGCATAACGTAATCGCAGGCATTGCGATCAAGCGCCTCGTGCATGGCAAAGGTCAGAGAAAAATTCTCGCCGATCTGG
>CAZVDN010000122.1:0-9365 GCA_964625665.1 uncultured Streptomyces sp.
CGTCGTGCCGCACCCCGTCGGCGATCGCGACGAGGCGGTGGTGCAGGGGCGCGGCGCCGAGATCGCCGCGCTCTGCGCGCAGTTGCTGACGACGCCGGTCGAACTGCTTGAACGTGAATTCCGCAGCAAACAGTTCCCGCTTCCTGATGCATTGATGCCGCGATGAGCACGCCTGAAATGCCCGACGGCAGCGATGACGATTCGCTTGACCGCATCAACGATTATTTCTACGAGCAGGGCTGGACCGACGGCCTGCCGATCGTGCCGCCGACGCCGGCGCGCGTGGCGCGGATGCTCGCCGGCATGCCGGCACATGATCCGGATGAACTTATCGGCGCGGTCCCGCCGAAGTTCGGCCATGCAACGTTTCGCCAGGTGGCGATCAATGCCGTGATGGCCGGTTGCCGTCCCGAATATCTGCCGGTGGTGGTCGCAGCGCTGCGCGCGGTACTCGAACCGGCCTACGGGCTCGAACACCGGCAGACCACAACACATGCCGGTGCGCCGCTGATCATCGTCAACGGCCCGATCGTGCAGCGCCTGCGCATCAACTGCGGCACCGGCGTGTTCGGGCCGGGCTGGCGCGCCAATGCCACGATCGGCCGCGCATTGCGTCTGGTGCTGGTCAATATCGGCGGCGCCGGGCCCGGCGTCGACGCCTCGCAAACCGGGCACCCGGGCAAGTACACCTATTGCATCGCTGAATACGAGGCCGCCAATCCGTGGGAACCGCTGCACGTCGAACGCGGCTTTCGCAAGGAGCAGGACGTCGTCACCGTGGTGAATGCCGAAGCGCCGCACAGCATGACCGAGAATGTACAGACCGACCCGCAGGAAATCATGCGTACCTTTGCCTCGTCGATGGCAACGCTCGGCGTCAACAATCTTTATTCGCAAGGCCATCCGGTACTCGCGCTCGGTCTTGAGCATGTGCAGAGTTTTGCCGCTGCCGGCTTGAGCAAACGCGATGTGCAGCAGAAATTGTTTGAAATCGCGCGCCAGCCCTGGGGCCTGATGAAAAACCGCGGCAAGTCGAAGGGGCCGCGCTTTCCGGAGTTTGTCGACAAATCCGACGATAACTCGATGGTGCCGATCTTCAACGCGCCTGAAGACCTGATTGTGATTGTTGCCGGCGGTGCCGGCGGCAAATCGATGTTTCTGCCCACCGCCGGCGGGCAGAGTTTGAGTGTTTCCAAATTGATCGGGCCCTGATGAATCCGAAAAGTTTTGCAGTGGTTGTTTTTTCGATGCTGGCCGCGACTGCCGCTGCGCAGAACTACCCGGCCAAGCCCGTGCGCGTGATCGTGCCGTTTCCACCGGCCGGGGCCGCGGATATCGTGGCGCGCCACGCGGCCAATGGTCTGAGCGAAGTCTTCGGTGTGCAGTTCGTGGTTGAAAACCGCGGCGGTGCAGCCGGCGCCATCGGTGCCGAGGCAGCAGCGCGCGCCGTTGCCGATGGTTACACGCTGATGATTACCTCATCAAGCACGATGTCGATCAACCCGCACCTTTCGGCGCGCCAGACCTACGACCCGCTCAACGGTTTCACACCGGTTGGTCTGGTCGGTTACGCGACCAATGTCGTGGCGGTGCATCCGTCGGTGCCGGCGCGTTCGATCAAGGAACTGATCGCCCTGGCCAAAGCGAAGCCGGGCGGCATCAGTTTCGCCTCCAACGGCAACGGCACCATCAGCCATCTGACCGGCGAGCTCTTCATGCAGCAGGCCGGCGTGAAGATGCTGCACGTGCCCTACAAAGGCGCCGCCGGGGCCGTGATCGATGTGCTCGCCGGACAGGTGACGCTGCTGTTTGCCGCCTATCCGAGCATCGCGGTGCAGGCACGGGCCGGCAAACTGCGCGCGCTGGCGGTGACGAGCCTGAAACGCATGGCGCTTGCCCCCGAGCTGCCGACCGTGGCCGAAGCGGCGCTGCCCGGCTTCGAATCAAACCAGTGGTGGGGCCTCTATGGCCCGCTTGGATTGCCGGCCGCGGTCGTCGGCCGTCTCAACACTGAACTGAACAAGGTGTTGCGCAGCGAAGACCTGCGCAAGAAGTATGCGGTGGACGGCATCGAAGCCGCCAACGGCACACCTGCCGATCTCGCCACTTATCTGAAGAACGATTACGACCGCTGGGCCCGTGTGGTCAAGGCGGCGGCCATCAAGCCGGAGTAGGTTATTTGCGCTCGGCCGCTTTCAGCGCATTGTCGACGAGCTGCTTCAGCGGTTCATAGCCGAAATTCACCAGCGGCGTGCGATTGACGAAGTACTCGGGCGTTTGCTTGATCTTGAGTTCGCGCACATCGGCCATGTCCTGCGCGATGATGGCTGCGATTTCGGGCGAGGTCATGTCGAACTGCATCTGCTCGAGATTGAGCGCGATGCGCTCAAGCGGTTTCCATACCAGTTCGACATGTGCCGTGTGGTCCGGCGCCCACTCCGACTGCGTGGCCAGCAGCGTCTCGAGAACCAGCCAGTATTTGCCCTGTTTGCGTGCCGCTTCGAGCACGGCAACCACCTTGTCGGACCCGGGGTGGAAGGGCGCATAGCGCAGCACCAGACGGATTTTTTCCGGATTTTCCGCCATCATTTTTTTCACCAGTGGATAGAACTTCGCGCAGGTCTCGCAGGCCGGGTCGAAAAACTCGACGATCGTCACCGGCGCGTCGGCATTGCCGAGCGTCGGCGCATGCGCGCGCAGCAGCAGGTCGCCATTGCGCTGCGCCGACTGCACAGCTTCACCGGTCTTCTGGTTTTTGTAAATCACGGCGGCGGCGACGAATACCGCCAGCAATACGGCAGCGGCAGTGATGAACAGCGTTTTCTGTTTCATTGAGGACCTCGACGGTGCGCCATGACCAGCAGCGCAATAATGATGGAAAAGGCAACGACCGCCAGCAGCGGTATCGTCACGAAGCCGAACCACTCGATGACTTTTTCGGAGCAGGGCACGCCCTGCGTGCAGGGGCGGATGTTCTCGGGAATGACGCCGGCCATCAACAGCACATGAAATGCGGCGAACATCCAGCCAATGGTGGCCAGCGGCAGCGCATAGCGCACGACCTTGAGGTCAAGCGGGAACATTCCGGCCGGCAGGATCAGCACCAGCGGGAACATGCAGATCCGCTGGTACCAGCACAGCACACAGGGCGGCAGCTGCATGACCTCACCGAAGAACAGCGCGCCGAGCATTGACACGGTGGTCATCAGCCATGCGCCGAAAAGCAGTGTCCAGGCGGTCATGCCCTGGACTGGCGCTGCGCCGGATGCGGACTTCTTCATAGGCGTGCCACTTTCACGGAGTCGGTCGGCGTGTTGTGCCATCCAATCGGCCGGGCACGGTTCGCCCGGACGTTTGCTGCCGCAGCGGGCTATTTAGCCGAATTTTCGGGCCAGTAAAGCCGCGTCGCGTTGTCCACCAGTATGCGGCGGCGCATTGTTTCGTCGGTAACGGTTTGTGCGAAAAGATCGACCTGCTCGCCGTCGTTCGGCATCTCTTTCACGTTCGGGTGCGGATAGTCGGTGCCCCACAAGACGCGGTCGGGGGCCGCTTCGACCAGCGCGCGCGCGTAGGGCATCGCGTCGTGAAAGGGCTTGCCGGTGGACGACACGCGTTCGAATCCGCTGACCTTGGTCCAGACGCGTTCGTTTTTCATCAGGTCGAGCATCAGCTTGAACGGTTTCTGTTCGAGGCCGTTTTTGGCGACAACGCGGCCCATGTGGTCGATGATGAAAGGCATGTCGAGGCCGAGCAGGAAATCGCGGTAGGTATCGATGTCCTGTGCGTCCAGATGCACCTGCAGGTGCCAGCCGAGCGGCGCAATGCGCTTGACCACCGCCTTGATGACATTGAGATCGGGCGCACCGCCGAGATGGGCAACGAAATTGAAGCGCGCACCGCGCACGCCGGCGGCATGCAGGGTTTCGAGCTCTTTGTCGCTGACCTTGTCGTTAATCATGCAGACACCGCGCCAGGCGTTTTTCGACCAGATGAGCGCATCGACCAGCGCCGCGTTGTCGATACCGTGGCAGCTTGCCTGTACCAGCACCGCGCGCGAGAAGCCGAGGTGCTTGTGCAGCGCCATCAGTTGTTCCTTCGGCGCATCAGGCGGCGTGTAAGTACGGTTTGAGGAGTAGGGAAATTTCGCGCCGGGACCGAAGACATGGCAGTGCGCGTCGCAGGCGCCCGCGGGCAGCACATATTTCGGTTTGACCGGATTGGGATCGGGGGCGAGGATGGTTTTCATGCATTTCTTTTCATTCAGTGGATGATTACTGCCGCTGGATTTTTGCCTTGTCGATGAGCGCGTTCCACTTGGCGATGTCGTCAACCAGCACCTTGCGCATGCCGTCCGGCGTGCTCAGGTTCTGGCTGACGCCGAGTTCCTGAAAGCGCTGCGTGATCAGCGGCGAATTCACGGCGGCGTGGATTTCCTTGTTCAGGCGCTCGACGATGGCCTTCGGCGTTTTTGCTGCCACTGCGAGGCCGTTCCACGAATTGACTTCGTAACCGGCCAGACCGCTTTCGTGCAGCGTCGGCACATTGGGCAGCATGGGCGAACGCGCGAGCGAGGTGACGGCCACGGCGCGCAGCGTGTTGGCGCGAATCTGGCCGAGCACCGGCGGCAGGAACTCCATCGCCACCTGCACGCTGCCGCCCCGGAGTGCGGTCAGCACGCCGGCGGTGTTGTTGAACGGCACGCTGGTCGCGTCCAGCGAACCCATCGATTTCAGCAGCTCCGCCGAGAGAAACTGCGTGGTGCCGATGTTGATCGAGCCGATGTTGAATTTGCCGTTGCTTGCTTTCGACTGCGCGATCAGTTCCTTCACGGTTTTGACCGGCGACTCCGGTGCCACCAGCACGACAATGCTGAAGCCGCCGATGGTCGTCACCATCTCGAAATCCCTGATGGTGTCGTAGGGCAGCTTCTTGAACATCGCGGCACTGACGGCATTGGTGTTGTTCATCAGATAGAGCGTGTAACCGTCGGGATCAGACTTGGCGACGGTTTCGGTGGCTACGATGCCGCCCGCACTCGGCCGGTTGTCGATGATGATCTGCTGGCCGACGTTCTCGCTGACTTTCTGCATGACGGCGCGCGAGGTGATGTCGCCCACCCCGCCGGGGCCGAAGGGCACCAGCAGGCGGATCGGTTTGGACGGGTACGGCTGGGCAAGGCAGGTGACTGCCAACAGCGAAGCCGCGATCGCAAGGGTGATTGAGCGGGCGAAAGTCATGGTTTCCTCCGGACAGGCCTAGTGTTTTTTCGACGGGTCTTTGAGCGTGCGCACTTCGGTGTTCATCTTCACGTCCTTGCGGCGCCGCTTGGCGATCAGCTCGCCGGTCTTGAAGTATTCGCTCTGCACGGCGAGTTCTGCCGCGCGGTCGAACTCCGGCGACCATTCGCCGAGCGAATAGCCGAACCACGGTGACTGCGGTTTCAATTTCGGCAGGCCGAGTTCCTCCCAGATCTTTTTCGCGTTTTCCATGAATTCGCGTTTCGGCAGCGAGATCGGCGGGAAGTCTTCCTTCAGCGTCGCATCGAACAGCACCGAGGCGTCCTGGCCGCCGTTTCGTGCACTGCGCGGGCCGTGGCCCTGATCGCGGTGATTGAGGACCTGCAGATCGAGCGCCGGATTGCAGCGGTAAGACATCGCCCACAACAGCGCGTCGGCGTTGTCCGGATCGATGTCCTCGTTGACGGCGATCACATACTTGCCGCCGGCGCGCAGGAAGGCCGCCGCGCCGTAGAGCGCGCGCCAGACTTCGGTCGGCGGCGTTTTGCGGTCCATTACCAGCACAAGGACCTTGCGCAGGTTGGTCAGCGGTTCGTGCATCGACACTTTCTTTACACCGTGGATGCCGAGTTTGTTGCGCAGGTGATCGTAGAACAGCGGCTCCATGGCCACGCGCTTGATCAGGCTCGATTCGCTCGGCGTGACCTGCGAGATGATGGAAGTCAGGATCGCATTCTTCCTGCGCGTTATGCAGGTCACTTCCATGTAGGCGTTGTATTCCTGCAGATTGACGTGGCCGTGCGATTCGCCGAACGGCGCTTCGGGTTCAAGGTATTCGGTGTTGATATAACCCTCGATGACAACCTCTGCTTCCGCCGGCACCAGCAGATCGACGGTTTTGGCTTTCACCACATTGATCGGGCAGCCGACGAGGCCGCCGGCCACGTGCAGTTCGTCCATGGTCTCGGGCAGCTTTTGCGCCGAGGTAAAGGCCACGCAGGGCGGACAGCCGAGAATGACGGCGGCCGGCAGCTTCTTGTTGCCGCGCGCCTTCATCTTTTCCCAGTGCACGAAAATGCCGGGCCTGAGTTCCAGCGAGGGGTTCATGCCGAGGCGGCGCTGCGCCTTGACCTGACCGCGGTAGATGCCCATGTTCTGCACGCCGCTGTCCGGGTCTTTGGTGATGTATTGCGAGAGCGTGGTGTAGGGCGCGTTGTCCCAGCCCGGCGTCGAAATCGGCACCGGGATCGCATCGAGGCCTTTGCCCGGTTTATCCAGCTCCTTGCCCTGGATCACGATCTCCTGACAGGGCGCGTTCTTGACGACGTTCGGCGGGATCGGGTTCGCCATCGCCTTGATCCAGGTCTCGTTGATCTTGTCGAGATCGCAGTTCATGCCCAGACGGTAGATCTCGCGGTTGGCGGCGAGCACACCAACCACCACCGGGATGTCGAACTTGCGCTTCTTGCTGTCGGTGACGTTCGTAAACAAAAAGGCCTTGCGGTCCTTCTCTTCGATGCCGCCGCGGAACTGCCAGCGCACCAGCGGGTGCATCTCGGTGTCCTTGTTGATCTTGCGCTTGACGGTGACCAGCAGGCCGGCCTTGTCGAGCGTTTTCAGATGATCGTGCAGATCGGGATAGCCGCGCTTGAGCGGCGCCTTGCCGTTGGCCTTGGCCGCGGGTTTGGTTTTGGCGCTCGCGCGCACTGTTTTTTTCGCGGGGGTTTTTTTCCGGATCGCCACGTCGTTCACCTCTTCGTTATGTCTTCTTGTTGCTGTCCCAGAGACCTGCCGGCATGAATGCTCATTCGCCCTTGATGCCTGCCGCCTTGACCACCTGCATCCAGCGCGCCACTTCGCGTTTCATGATGGCGTCGAATTCCTCGGGCGTGGTGCCCACGGCTTCCGAGGCTTCGGTGGCGAGGATCGCTTTCACCTCGTTGGTATGTACGGCTTTGTTGGATTCGCTATTGAGCCGCGCAATGATGGCAGCCGGCGTTTTGGCCGGTGCCAGCAGGCCGATCCACGACGAATAATCATAGCCCGTGAGGCCGGCTTCATTGACCGTCGGAATCTCCGGCGCGGCGGCAGCGCGTTTGGCCGTCGATACCGCCAGCGCGCGCAGACGGCCGGTCTTCACATGCTGCAGCGCCGTCGAGATGGTCGAGAAGTTGACCTGGGTTTCTCCGGCGATCAGCGCGTTGACGTTGAGCGAGCCGCCCTTGTAGGGGATGTGCACCATCTTCAGGCCGGTCATGTGCATGAAGAGCTCCATCGACAGATGCGTGCCGGTGGCGACGCCGCTGGAACCGAAATTCAGTTGCCCCGGGCGCGCTTTGACGAAGGCAATGAGTTCCTTCACCGATTTCACGGGCAGCGACGGGTGTACGACGAGAATGTTGGGCAGCGAAGTGAGCTGGCTGATCGGCGCCAGATCGCGCACCGGATCGTAGGGCAGCTTGTAGAGACTGGGGCTCATGGTCACTGACGCAGCGACCACCAGCAGCGTGTAACCATCGGGCGTCGCCTTGGCGACGAGATCGGTGCCGATCACGCTGCCTGCACCCGGACGGTTCTCCACCACCACCGACTGGCCGAGCATTTGCGTCAGTTGCGCCGCGAGCGGGCGCGCGACGAGATCGCTCGAGCCGCCGGCGCTTTGCGGCACGATGATGCGGATTGCCTTGACCGGATAGGTTTGCGCGTGCGCGACGCCGGCCAGCAAGGCCGCCATTACTGTGCAGAAACGAATCATTGCGCCGGTCTCCCGCGGGTTTTAATTGGCCGTCACGCCGGCGGCTTTGACCAGCGCCGCGTTGGAGGCGATTTCCTTGCGGATATGGGCATCGAATTCCGCCGGCGTCATCAGCATCGGTTCAGCGCCGAGTTTGCCGAGACGTTCTTTGGTGTCCGGCGCCTGCAGTGCTTTGGCGACGTTCTGGTAGAGCGTATCGACGATCGCTCGCGGCGTTTTCGACGGCAGCATCATGCCGACGTAGAAGTTGTAATCGGAATTCGGCACGCCGGCTTCTAGCGTGGTCGGCACATCAGGCAGGGCCGAGGAGCGTTTGCTGCTGCCGGCGGCCAGCGCCAGCAGCTTGCCTTCCTTGATGAACTGCAGCACCGAGATCACCGGGCAGAAATAGTAATCGACGCGGCCGGTGAGAATTTCCGTCAGTGCTTCGGGCGTGCCCTTGAACGGCACGTGCACGCCTTCGAAACCGGCACCAAGGCGGAAGCGTTCGGCATTCAACTGCGTCGCGCTGCCGGCGCCCGCCGAGGCGTAAGTCAGCGTGCCGGGTTTGGCTTTGGCGGCCGCGACGAGTTCTTTCACCGAGCGGATGTTCTTCGACGGCGCGATCACCAGCACATTGGGCAGATTGCCCAGCGGCGTGACGCCGGAGAAATCGCGCAGCGTGTTGTAAGGCGTGTTCGGGTAGGTGGTCGGTGTCACCGTAAACGACGACGAATGCACCAGGATTGAATAACCGTCGGGTTCGGCCCGCGCAACGGTGCCGACGCCGATGGTGCCGCCCGCGCCCGGCCGGTTTTCGACCACAACGTTGTGGCCGAACTGCGCGCCGAGGCGCTCGGAAACGATGCGCGCGATGGTGTCGGTGGCACTGGCAGCGGTGAAGGGCACGACGACGCGCAGCGATTTCGACGGCCAGGTTTGCGCCTGCACCGGCAATGCGGCAGCCAGTGCGAACATGGCGGTGAGGGCGGTTTTCATGTTCAGCTCCGCGACCACGCGTCGGCGCGCAATTTGAACACGGTCTGCGCTGTCGCCGACAGGATGGTTTGTTTCTGCGCGTCGGTCAGCTTGGCGTCCTTGAACACCTTGAGCGGTTCCGGATCGCCGATCGGGAAGGGCGCGTCCGAGCCGAGCATGACGCGTTCGACACCGGCTTTCTGCACCAGATAATCGAGCGAATCGGAATCGAACACGCAGGAATCGAAATACATCGCGGCGAAACCCTTGCGCGGATCGGCGACCTTGCCGGCCTGCACGGTGTGGCTGCGCGCGAGACGGCCGAGACCGTAGGGCAGTGCCGCACCGCCGTGCGAGAGCATGAACTTCATGCCGCTGTATTTGAGAATGTGGCCCGAGAACAGGAGGCGGCGCAC